>JALYVY010000318.1 GCA_030852985.1 Gemmatimonadota bacterium
GCGCAGCGTCAAACAGGATCGCTGGCCGCCTTACGGAGATGCTGACCAGTAAAGGATGGATGCGCGGATGCCGTATGCAGCCTGGTGGGCCACTGGGAAGCTGACATCCACTCGGAGCGATTCGCTGGATGTTGGAGCAGTTGGGCAGTTGTGCTCTTCCGCCGTTCTGCTCTACCGCCGTTGTGCTCTTCCGCCGTTGTGCTCTAACGCCGTTGTGCTCTAACGCCGTTGTGCTCTTCCGCCGTTGTGATCGTAAGCCGATCCGCTCAGGCCAGTTGATCGAATCGCACCAGGCGCACATCACCGCGCGTGAGCCGCTCCCGAATGGCCAGTGAGCAGAGCGCCCTCACTTCGCGCTCACGCTCCATCCGATACGAGTCTTGCGCCGCGAGGATTTCATCATCGTAGCCGGGATGCAGCATGATCTCCGTGTCGCCCTCGGGCAGCCTATCCAGCAACGCGAGCAGCCGTCGCTCCACATCGGGCGCACCCTGGAGCGCGATGCCGCGGAAGTGCGGGGACCGGGCAAGAAAGCGCCTGTCTTCCTCACCGAGATCGCGTGCGGCAACACTCCACGATGCGCGAAGGACCGCCATCTTCCCGGTCGCGACCGGATCACCGGGAAGCATCGCATCGAGCGGACGGCGCACGATGCGCACACCGGCGGCACGGGCACTCGCGAGCACCGCGGGCAGCACACCCGGCAGGCCGTGCGTGTGGCGGTGACTGTCGAGATGCATGGCCTCGATGCCCTCGGCTCTGAGGGCCGCGAGCTGCGCGTCACACTCGCGACGTACGTCCTCGGCGCTCACGCGCCCGCTGAAGGCGCGGCTGGCGAGCTTGCCAAGCGAGAAGAACATCCCGGTGCGGGGATCGCACAGGGTGGGGGCCACCGAGAGGGGTGAACCGGTGAGCAGGTTCAGGTGAAGGCCCACGCCGAGTGTGGGAACGCGGTCTCGCACGGAGGCGGCCGCGGCGCGGAAGGCGGGGGTGTTCACCATCATGGACGCGGAGGACAGCGTTCCAGCCTCGAACGCCTCGACGATGCCGCGGTTTACGCCGGGTGCAAAGCCCAGGTCATCCGCGTTGATGACGACCCGGCGGAGCGCCGCCACCTACTGCGGAATGAACTCCGTGAGGCGCACCGGCAGTCCGTGCGGCGGGGTGTGCATTCCGACGCCCCACTGATCTTCCACCGGAAAGACGAAGCGGTTGGTCGCCGCGGAATAGTGCCCGCGCCAGGCATTCGTGCGAACGCGCCAGATATCGAGGAGCATGCGGCGGCTATCACTGGCGAAGCGCATCGTTGTCGGCTCGTCGTCGTAGCGGAAGCTGACCGCGGTCTGCGCGATGGTCAGGCCATGTTGCTGCGCGATGTACAGGCACTCGATGTCGAACCCGAACCCCGGGATGGTCGTGCGCGAGAAGCACAGCGCGGCCGCCTGCGCAGTGAAGCCCTTGAGTCCGGCCTGCGTGTCGAGGATGTCCGGGAGCAGGAAAGTCCGCACCACCTTGTTGAATCCCCGGCTCATGAGATGCCGGGTGTAGAGGTAGTGAAAAAACGTCGGGCTCATGAGGTAGCGTGATTCGGGCAGGACCCGGCACGCGATGGCGACGTCGGCGCCAGCCTTCAGGTCGCGCACGATCTTGTTCACTTCGTCGAGCGGGTATGCCAGATCAACGTCGGTGAAGACGCGATACGTGCCGCGCGCCGCCATCATCCCGCGGGTGACGGAGAATCCCTTGCCGCGGTTCGTAGCGTTCCGGAGCATGCGGGCATAGCGGCGCTGTCGCGTGAAATCCTCGAGGATGAGCTGGGTCTCGACTTCCGTCGAGTGATCGTCGACGAACAGCACCTCGACGGAGCCCGGGAACCGCGTGGCGAATGCGTCCACGGCGTCGAGGGTGGCCGGAAGCTGCTGGGCGGCGTTGTAGACCGGAATCACCAGCGAAAGTACCGGTGCCTCTGCCGTCGAGTCGACCATGGTGAACCCCTCGGAACGAATGGAGGATGCAGCGCTTGCGGGACGAACGGTCCCTCCACCGTGCGATCAGGAGTTCACCCGGAACGATGGGTGAAGCCGCGGCATAGGGTGGGATGCCAGCCGCGTGTATTGAGTACTGGACTACGTCGTACTCCGGCACTACGAAAAAGCGTCGGAGGACTGGTCGTGCTCTTGAGTGCCGAACAGAGAAATGTACGTTGCGGCTGGTGGGTAGGAAATACCCGCTACGTCAACCAAGGTGGCACACGGCTGAAAGGTAGAAAGCGCCCGGCTATCATGACCGGGCGCTTTGGCAATCCCTCGTGGCGTTCCCGCTCGACGTACTACTTGGTCGCGGGGAGCTTGCCTTGAATCTGCTTCGCCTTGTCGAGGTGCTTCTGCACCACGGGCGTCCCCTTCTGAATCATTGCCTTGATGTCGGCGTTCTTGGTGGCGTTCGCCGCGTCCTGCGCGTACAGGAGCACCTTCTGGTGTCCCGCGACCATGTGGTCGATGTAGAACTTGTCCCACGCGGCACCCTTCGGCGCGGCGCTCATGCTGTCGGCAACCGCCTTCTCGGCAGCGTCCTCGTGTGGCATCTCGGGCGTAATGCTCGCCTTCTTGGCGACCGCCATTCCCTCCACCCGCATGGCGTGATGGTCCTTCATCATCATACGCCCGAATTCCTTCACGCTTGCGCTCGTGCCCTTCGCAACGCCCATCGCACCGGCGGTGCTGTCCGAGACATTGTCCGCGTCCAGCGTGCCCAGAATGCTGGCGTCTGTGAGGGCCGGAGCCGGGGCCGGGGCCGGAGTCATCGGTGCGGCGGCTGCCGCCGCCGCGGCGGTCGAGTCGGCCATCTTGGCACTGTCTTCAGCGGCTTCTTTCTTGGCGCAGCCCGCCACGAGCGCGGTGGCGCACAGGGCGAACATCGACGAATGACTAAGAACTCGGCGTAGCATTTTGCCTCCAAGCGTTGTCGGACGGGGTTGTTGTGAATTCTGGTTGACGCGCAAGAAGCATACGCCCGCCGTACGAGCGAGCCGACTCAGCTGGTAAATCGCCAGCGAGCTGAAGCCAGAGCCAGAGCCGGAGCCGGAGCTAGAGCCAGAGCGCCGAGCACGGAGCTAACCGCGAGCGCTGAGCTTGAGCGTAAGCGCCAAGCGTGAGCGGCCAGCTAGAGCCTGAGCACCGAGCTCAAGCTCGAGCTTGAGCTCCGGTCATAAGCTCAGCGCCGGTAGCGGGCTCGGGCGCGCCTCAAAGGCTCAAGCTGAAAGCCCAGGCTCAGGCTTTGGCTCGCAGCTCAAGCTCAGAGTTTAGCTCCTTGCTCGCCGCTCGGCTTTTCAGAGCTTTTGGCTCGCCGCCGGGCTGTTACGGCCCGCATCTCGCACTCTCATCTGGTGTATTACTGGTGACCCGGAGCGTGCAATGCATTACCGATCGCTGATCCTCGGCACAGTGGCACTCGGCGCCGTCGCAGCATGCGGTGACGGGCGCTCCGCGCGCGACCGACTTGCCGACGCTTCTGCCGACGTCTCCGAGTTCGCTGCGGCCGCCACCGGCCAAAAAGCACCGCTCGCGGATGGAAAGGGCCACCTCGGTTTCGATACGGGTACGTACCCCGGCGACAAGGCAATGCTCGCTTGGCGTACCGGTGGCGCACCGTACGAGTGGACCGGCTACTACCTGCCCAGTCCCTGCCACCCGGATGAGGGCTGGTCGGGCAAACGCGAAACACTCACTCAGATGGGGTACGGCCTCGCCGTCGTCTACGTGGGCCAGCAGACCTGGGGACGCATGCCGGGCGCGCCGCACCTGGTTCCAGTGCAAGTGAGCCGGCGCGTGCGACGGACTGTGGGCCGCGGAAAGAGGCGGAAGTCGATCTGGAAGACCATTACGCAGACGGTGCTTCGTCCAGCGCCCGCTCCCGCGCCGGATGCCACCTGCAATGCGGACTTCGTGAGCAGAGCGCGCGGCACACGCGAGGGCGCTGATGCCGTCGCGCGCACGGCGGCCGATGGATTCGGGAAGGGGACCACGATCTTTCTCGACCTGGAGCGCATGGACGCGCTGCCGCAGGTCATGCGCGACTACTACAAGGGCTGGGTCGCCGCCGTGCTAACCGACGGCCGTTTCGTTCCGGGCATTTACGTCCACACCTTCAACGCCAACACCGTTTACTCCGACGTGAAGTCGGTCTACCAAACCGCTGGCGTCACCACCGACCCGCCGTTCTGGGTGGCGAAGTCACGCGGCTTCGACATCACCAAGCTGCCAAGCGAAGTGGGCCACGCATTCGCGGCCGTGTGGCAGGGCGTGCTCGACGTCGAGCAGACATGGAACGGCCACAAGATCCCGATCGACGTGAACGTTTCGTCGTCGAAGTCACCCTCCGCCGTCGGGCGCCCACCCGCGCCC
>JALYVY010000021.1 GCA_030852985.1 Gemmatimonadota bacterium
CGCGTACGTCGCCTGAACGAACGGGGCGAGCGTCGCGCGTCCGGGAATCTTGCCAAAGCGCGCCAACGACAGCGCCGGCGCGGGAACCTGCACTTGCCACTCGAGCCGCGCAGTCGCTTCTGCGGTTGCCGCGAGCTCGTGGAAGCGATAGCCTGCCGCGCTGACCGGGCCACCGAAATAGAGCCACTCCTGCGGAGGAAGGTCGGCGCTGGCCCTGACTGCACCGCCGGCCAGGCTCACCGCCAGTCGCCCGCTTTCGTAAGCTCGCTGCAGCGTCACAGAAGCAAATCCGCGCGCAACGTTTGACGTCGCCACCGGGAAAGCCGCATCGTCCTGCGTTACGTGACTTACACGGAGCTCGCCCGAACCGCGTACCTCGCTCCCGAAGATCGATTGCATTGTCGGACGTTCGAATGTCAGGGATAGCCGTTGGGCGCGTACCCTCGTCGCGGCGATCAAGGGCTCGAACGAACCGTTGGCAGGACTCGCGTGCGTGGTGAGCGGACGTTGGCGCTCGAGCGACAGATCGAGGCGCGTCCTCAACCCGAACCACGCTCCTCGATTGTCCACGCCGATGCCGACCGCGTTCACGCCGAATGGATCGGTGGCATCCGAGCCGAATTCCTGCGCCGCGATCGAGTTGACGATACGAGATCGTTCCTGGATGTCGCCGGCGTCGCGGAAGTCGCGCTGGGCAAATGCACGCACGCCCCACTCGGGCGACTGCCAATCGATTCCGACGGAGCCCTTCACCTCGCGATCGTCGATACCGTAGCGCGTGCTTGCCCGTGCGCCGAATCCTCCGCCGAAGCGCGATGCGACGCCCAGTCCTATCGCGAAGCCTTCCACGCGATCGAAGCGAATGAAATCTGAAATGCCGCCCGCGGCGAGTGTGAGCGCCTGCGGACGTCGCAACGCCTGCGCCCGGACCAGCGATCGCGCCTCCTCCTGCACCTTCCGGACTTCTGCGTCACTGACGGCGCGGACGTCGAAGGGCAGCGAATCGAGGATGCGCCCACCAAAGTGAAACGTGTCCGACACCGACTTCGGTGCGAGCACGATCTCCGGCCCGCTGAAGAATTGCGGTGTGAGACCGACGTTCACCTGATAGTCTCGAATTTCCCAGCGACCCCTGATGATGCCGCGAATCGGGTAGTCGAGCCAGGTGCCGCCGCGCCGGATCTCCAGCTCCTGCCTCGCGGGCAGCCAGAAACGACCGCTCACCAGGCTGTTCTCGACAATGACGAACAAGTCTTCCAGTGCGTTGTCGCGAAAGGCCGCGCGCGTGAAGTTGAACGCCATGCGCACGACCTGTGCGTCTTCTGGATCGATGTAGACTGCGCCAATGATCCGTGGCTCCCGGTCGTTCTTCGGCCGCACCTTCACCTCGAGCACCTTGATCGTGCGCCCTGGCAACTGGAGACTGAACGAATCGGCCGTGATCGCGAAGTCGTAGGTCGCGAGTCCCTGCGCGGACAGCGGATGCGGTACGTCGACGACCTCGTCGCCGTCACCGAGTCGGATGATGGCGGGGAAGTTGTTCTGGACGATGCCGAGGTGGTCGCGGTGGTACGAGATGTCGGTGGGCAGAAGGAGCGTGTCGCGACGCCCCACGATATGTTGCTTGCTCAGGTTGGGCGCGAGCCAGTAAATTTCATTCACAAGCTCATCCGCCTTCACGACTTTCGGCGGCTCGGCGAGGCCTTCGCCCACCTGGGCGAGAAACGTCACATAGCCGTGCGCAACGGCCTTGTAATCCTTCAAGCCGGTGTCGGCGAGCTGTTGTGCGCGTCGTGCGGTGGCTCGCTCCACGAGCGCGCGGGTGCGCGCGTCGTTCCATCCCTGCGCACCGGCGATGCCTGGCGCGAGAGTCATCAACCAGAGACCGCATGCGGCGACAGCCGCGGCGAAACGATGCATCGATGAAAGTTCGCCGGCGTGAAGTGACGCGACAAGCGCGCAGGGTCGCGCGATGAGCTTCGACGAGTACTGTCGGCTCGCGCGGCCGCATCACCTCGTGCCCGTATGGCGCGACTGTCTCCTCGATACGGACACGCCCGTTACCGCGTTCGCGAAATTGCGCGAAGGCCCGTTCGCGTTCCTGCTCGAGAGCGCACCGGCCGGCGGAGAGACCTGGGCCCGGTACACCTTTCTCGGCACCGCACCGCGCGCCGCGTGGCGCCTGCGCGATGATGTCGTCGAGGATTGGACGCCCGCACTCGGTTGGCATGGCGCGCGTTCACCCGGGCAGCCGCTCGAGGATCTCGACGCGATCATCCGGGCGTGCCCACCGGTCGACGTGCCGGAGCTCGCGGGCTTCTGGAGCGGTGCGGTCGGGTATTTCAGCTACGACGTCAGCCGGCTCATCGAGCGCCTGCCGTCGCCTCCGCCGCGTGGCGACGATGCGCCCGATGCCCTGTTCGTCTTCACCGACGCGCTCGTCATCATCGACAACCTGCGAGCGCAGGCGCGTGTCGTGGTTGGTACGCCACTTGGCGCGGAGGTCGACGAGGCCACGCTGCGTGCCGCCTACGACACTGCACTGGCAACGGTTGAGCGCACGATCGCGCGCCTGCGTACGCCGCTGACACTTCCGTCGCTTGACCTGCGCAACGATGCACCGGCCGCTACCGGCGTCTCGACGTACGAGCGGGAGAAGTTCATGAGCGACGTGGACCGCATCAAGGAGTACATCGTGGCCGGCGATGTCTTCCAGGTGCTGCTCGCGCGCCGCATTCGCGTGCCGTTTGACTTCGATCCGCGTGAGCTGTATCGAGCCCTGCGCGCGTTGAATCCGTCGCCGTACATGTATCACCTGGTGCTCGACGGCATCGAGTTGGTGGGAAGCTCGCCGGAGCTGCTCGTCCGGGTCGACCGAGAGCGCGTCACCGTGCGTCCCATCGCGGGAACGCGGCCCAGGGGCGCGACGCCAGCCCAGGACATCGAACTTGCGGCGGAGCTCGAGAGCGACGAAAAGGAGCGCGCCGAGCATGTGATGCTCGTCGATCTCGGGCGTAATGATGTGGGTCGTATTGCGCAATACGGCACGGTCGAGGTGAGCGACTTCATGACCGTCGAGCGGTACTCGCATGTCTTCCACCTGGTGAGCCAGGTTGATGGCCGGCTGCGTCCGGGGCTCGACGCACTCGATGCTTTCCGCGCGACCTTCCCCGCCGGAACGATGACCGGCGCACCGAAGGTCCGCGCCATGGAGATCATCGACGAGCTGGAGCCCGACCGCCGCGGCGCCTATGCCGGTGCCGTGGGATACATCTCGGCCGGCGGGTCGCGAATGGACATGGCCATCACGATCCGGACGTGCGTCATCGCGAACGGCGTCGCGTCGATTCAAACGGGAGCGGGCATCGTCCAGGACTCGGTTCCATCCAGCGAGTGGGCGGAGACGGAGAACAAGGCGAGGGCCATGCTGACGGCTATCGGTCGCGTGCGCGAGGCAGCGCGTCGAGCGCACGCGAGCCATCGCGACTAGGCAGCACCCCTGCCTCAACGCATATTCGAACCCCGATGGCACTCCGACTCATCAGTCCCGACGGCTTGCAGTCGTACGACCTCCGCGATGGCGTTCCGCTGATCGTGGGGCGCGCGCCCACGTGCGACCTTCCTGTGTTTGACCCAACGATCTCACGCCGACACGCGGAGATTGTGGCCGAGGATGATTCGCTGCGGATCCGCGACCTCGGGTCGAGCAACGGGACATTCGTCAACGGCGGCAAGGTGGACGAAACGACGGCGATCGTCGAGGACCTGATCGCCTTCGGGAAGGTGCCGTTCAAGCTGACGTCGTATGTGGCGATTGTCGTCGAACATGAGCCCGCCCCGATGGCGGCTCCGCCGGGCGCGACCATCGTTCGCCAGATCCCCATGCGCGACTCGGGCGCGGCCCTCGGCGCACTCGGAGCGCCGCCTACCGCGCCTGGTGGCCTGTCGCGCGTGGGCATGATGCCGCCGACGACCAGCACCGCGGACAAGAACCAGCAGAAGCTTGCCACGCTGCTCGAGGTGTCGAAGGGACTGACGCGCGCGGTAGACGTCGACACGATTCTCGACAAGATCGTGGGCTACGCGTACCAGACGCTCGAGGTCGATCGCGTGGCCATCCTGCTCTGCGACGCGAATGGCGAGCTGACACCGAAGATCTCGCGCGACAAGCGCGGTGGCGATGCGCCGCGCGCGGTGCCCCAATCGATCGCGCGGAAGGCGGTGGCCGAGAAGGTGGCGCTGTTGTCGGACAATGCTGGTGAGGATACGCGCTTCGGTGGACAATCCATCCTGATGCAGCAGGTCCGCTCAGCGATCTGCGCGCCGCTGATTGGCAGCGAGGATCGGGTGCTTGGCGTGCTGTATGTCGACAATCCCAGCATCACGCATCGGTTCAGCGACGAGGACCTCGAATTTCTGGTGGCGTTCGCCGGCATCGCGGCCGTCGCCATCGAGAACTCGCAGTTCGCGGAGCGCATCCGCCGCGAGGGCATCGTGCGCAGCAACTTCGAGCGCTATTTCGCACCGCAACTCGCGGCGCGAATCGCTGGCTCGCCGGAAGCGCTGAAACTCGGCGGAGACAAGCGGGCGGTCGTGGTGCTGTTCAGCGACATCCGCGGATTCACGGCGCTGTCGGAGACGATGAACCCCGACGAGATGGCGACGCTGCTCACCGAGTATTTCACCGAGATGGTGGAGTGTGTGTTCCGGCATGGCGGCACGCTCGACAAGTTCATCGGCGACGCGGTGATGGCGCAGTGGGGTGCTCCGATCGGCAGTCCCGACGATCCCGATCAGGCGATGGCCGCTGCGCTCGAGATGATGGTGGAACTCGGGAAGCTGAATGAGAAGTGGTCGGAACAGGGGCGCCCAACCCTGCAAATAGGGATTGGCCTGAACTATGGTGAGGCCTTCGCCGGTAACATCGGTTCGGAGCGGCGTCTCGAGTACACCGTCATCGGGGACACCGTCAATACGGCGAGCCGCTTGTGCGGCAAGGCGGAGAAGGCGGAGATCCTCATCTCCGACGAGATGCGCAAGGTGCTCACGTCTCCCCCGCCGTTGGACGAATGCCCGCCGATGAAGCTCAAGAACAAGAGCCAGCCGGTGAAGGTCTACCGCGTTCGAACGGGATGATCGCTCCTGCACCGCCCGACGGTTACGAACGCATCGTCAAGGGACGGTGCTCCGTCACGGTGCGCTCGACGAATGCGGCCGATGCCCGTGCGCTGCTTGCGGAAGGCACGCCTTACGAGGCCGCCGCCCGCGATCTTGCCGCCCGACCACTCGAGGGACGCGGCGTGGCGTACGCCATCGAGCTTCCGGCGAGCGGCGCGCGCGTGGTGGTGCGTCGCAACCGTCATGGCGGGATGCTCGCCCCGCTGACGGGAACCTTGTTCGTGGCGCCCAGCCGCGCGCCGTACGAGTTGTCGGTGTCGCTTCGGCTGGCGAGGGCCGGCGTGAGAACACCCGAGGTCATCATGTACTCGGTGGAGCGCGTTCACGGGGTGTTCTGCCACGCCGATGTCGTGACGTCCGAGATAATTGATAGCCGCGACTTGTCCGCCTACATGCAGGCGGGTGTGCCGGACCGCGATCGGGTGGCAGCGTGGTCGGCGGCGCGAGCCCTCCTTGCGATGCTGAACGCGGCGGGCGCTCGGCATCACGATCTCAATGTGAAGAACATCCTGCTCGCGCAGCGCGGCGACCGCCTCGTCGCGTGGGTGCTGGACGTCGACCGCGTGGTGTTTGGCGAGCCCGGATCGGAAGTCGTGCGCCAGGGAAACGCGAAACGGCTGCTGCGCTCTGCCCTCAAGTGGCGAGAACTGCGCGGCGCCTCGTTCAGCGACGAGGATGCATCGCTGCTCGACCGCCCGGCGTGACGCCCGTCCCCTCGTTGCCCACCGGAAGCCGCTCGAGTCCCCGTTCGGCGCGGATGTCTTGACGCTTAGCTTTCGCCCATGATTGATCGACCACTCCGGCACGTCGGCATTGTGATGATGTCCGCCGTGGGCGACGCGGTACACGTATTGCCGCTGCTTACCGCGCTGAAGCAACACGCACCCGACGTTCGCGTGACATGGGTGCTGCAGCCGGGCGCCGCAGCGCTTGTGCGCGGACACTGGGCTGTTGACGAGATCATCGAGTTCGATCGCTCGCGTGGCTGGCGTGCGTATCCCGCCGTGCGCAACGCCCTCGCGTCGAAGCACTTCGACGTCGTGCTCGCGCTGCAGGTCTACTTCAAGGCCGGCATCGTGACGTCGTTCACGAAGGCGCCCGTCAAGCTCGGCTTCGATCGCACGCGCGCCCGCGACCTCAACTGGCTCTTCACCACCCACCGTCTTCCGGCACGCAAAGGTCAGCATGTGCAGGACCAGTACTTCGAGTTTCTCGACGCACTCGGTATCCCGCATGAGCCCGTGGTGTGGGATCTGGGTCCATGGGAGCACGAGCGTGCGTGGCAGCGCGAGTTCCTGTCGCAGTTCGATCGTCCCATCGCGCCGATCGTGGTGGGCACGAGCAAGCCGGAGAAGGACTGGATGCCGGAGCGGTGGGCCGAGGTGGCCGACGCGCTCTGGTACGACTACGGTTTACAGCCGGTGCTCGTGGGGGGCCGCTCCGCGAGGGAGTTGAGCGCCGAGCGCACGATCCTGACGCAGACTAAGGCGCCAGTGGTGTCGGCGCTCGGGAGCGGATTGCGCAACCTCGTCGGCATCATGGACGGGGCGGCGGTGGTGCTGTCGCCGGACACAGGTCCGCTTCACATGTCGGTTGCGTTGAACCGGCCGGTCATCTCGTTGATGGGCTACACGAACCCGAAGCGTGTGGGGCCGTATCGTCGCTTCCACGACCTGCTCATCGACGCGTATGGCGATCCGGGCGAGGACTATCCGTTGTCGATGGAGAATCGGCTTGGGCGGATGTCGCGCATCACCGTTCGCGACGTGCTCGACAAGGTCGACGTATGGCGTACGAACTACGCGTCGACGGTGACCGCGCCGAAGTTGTAGTGGACGCCCATGTCGGCCATGAGTCGCACGAGTCGCTGCAGTGGAAGACCCATCACGGCGAAGTAGTCTCCATCTACCCGCTCCACGATGGTGGCGCCGTAGCCCTGAATGCCGTACGAACCAGCCTTGTCCATCGGCTCGCGCGTGGCGACATACGCGTCGATGTCGACAGCCGACAGCGAATGAAAGGTGACGCCCACCTCCACCACGTCCGACTGCTGGCGTCCGGCCCAGCTCACGGCAACGGCCGTCATCACGAGGTGCGACCGCCCCGAGAGGCGCGTCAGCATGCTCACCGCCTCGGCTTCGTTTCTCGGCTTGCCGAGCACGTCGCCGTCGACCACCACGATGGTGTCGCTGCCGATGACGATTGCCTCAGGGGCACCCTTCGCGATGACGTCCGCCTTCTCGCGCGCCAGGCGCTCGGCGTGCGCGCGCGGCAGCTCGCCCGTGAGGTAGGTCTCGTCGATGTCCGCGGGACGGACCTCATGCGCGATGCCGACGAGCGAGAGCAGCTCGCGACGACGCGGCGACTGGGAGGCGAGGATGATGCGCGGTGAGGTCATTTCTCGAGCCAGAGGGTGACTGGGCCATCGTTCACGAGCTCGACGTCCATCATTGCGCCGAACTCTCCCGTCTGGACCGTGGCACCGCGCTCCTTCAGGAGCGACACGAAGCGCCCGTACAACGGAATGGCCATCTCGGGTCGAGCCGCGGCAATGAAGCTGGGGCGGCGGCCCTTGGCGGCATCGCCGTAGAGAGTGAACTGGGAGACCACGAGCAATGCCCCGCCAACATCCACGAGCGACAGGTTCATCTTCTCGTCGGCGTCGCCGAAGAGACGCAAGCCGATGATCTTGTCGGCCATCCAGACGAGTGCGGGCTCATCGTCGCCGGTGGTAAATCCGACGAGCAACAGGTAGCCGCGGCCGATCTGCCCGATGGTCCTGGAGTCGACGCGTACTTCGGCCCGGGAGACACGCTGGAGGAGAACACGCATCGGCCAAAGATATCGCGCGGCTTGTTCATCAGCAGGCCGCTGGCGAGCTTCGAGGCATGGCAACAGCGGCAGCACATCCCACATTGGCGCGCCCGTTCGAGCAGACCGTCGACGTCGAGACACCAGAGCTGGTTGTACTCACCTATTCGGTGGCCGGCGTTGGATCGCGGGTGCTTGCTGGGCTCACCGACCTCCTGATCTGTGCGGGGCTGCTCTTTGTCGTCACCATTGCGATCGTGTTGCTGAGGGGCGGTTTCTCACTCGTTGGCGACCGCAGTGCGAGCTGGGGCGCGGCCGCGCTCCTGCTCGCGCAGTTCGTGGTGCTGTGGGGTTACTACGTGTTGTTCGAAGGCCTGATGGATGGTCAGACGCCCGGCAAGCGCCTGCATCGCCTGCGTGTAGTGCGCGATGGGGGATACTCCGTGACCTTCGGTGTGTCCGCCGTGCGGAACCTGATACGCATGCTGGACATGCAACCCGGAGTTTTTTACCTCGTCGGTTTGTCGAGCCTGTTCTTCACGAAGCGGGGACGGCGGCTCGGCGACCTCGTGGCGGGCACCATCGTGGTGCGGGAGGATATTCGCACCGTCGCGGCTCCCGCGCGCGGCAAGGCGCTGCCTGAGCAGGGAGCCGCTGCACTGCAGACCGCATTGAGCGAGGATGAGTACGACCTCCTTGGCCGATTCGTGGCGCGATGGAGCACGCTCGATCCGCTGCGGCGCGCTGCGCTGTCCGCACAGCTTGTCGAGCGTTTCCGCAGTGTGCTGCCGGATGACTCGCGCGCTCCAGGCCAGCGACTGCTCGAGCTCCATGGGCGCGAACAGGCCGCTCGCACGCGCGGCGTGGCGTCGAAGGGTGAAACGGGAGCTGGCCGCGAGCGCCAGGCGCTCATTGCGGCCGGCTCTCCGCGCTGGAACCGCTTCGCGTCGACGCTGGCGACCGCGCAGAAGCAGGGGCTGTCGTCGCTCGGAGAGGGTGGCGTGCGCGAGTTCGTCGCCGAGTACCGCGCACTCTCCGCGGATCTCGCGCGATTGCGCACCGCTTCGGGTGGGCGCGCGCTCGACGAGATGTTCTTTCTCGGACGGCTCGTGGCCGGTGCGCACAACCTCTTGTACCGCGATCGCGGCATGACGCTGCGACACGCGGTCCGCTATCTCTTCACCGACGTGCCGCGCGAGGTACGCCAGAGTGTCGGGCCGATCGCGCTCGCGGCCGCACTCCTGTTCGGGCCCGCGGCAATCACGGCGTTCAGCGTGATGCGCTCACCGGAGCTCGCGTCTCGCCTGCTCCCGCAATCCATGCTGCAACGTGCGGACGACGGAGTGCAGCGCGCGCGGTCCGGCGAGGGTTACATCGACGATCCGCAGCTGCTCCGCCCCGTGATGGCGAGTCAGATCGTGACGAACAACATCCAGGTGACATTCGCGGTATTCGCCGGCGGCATCACGGCGGGGTTGCTGAGCGTCCTCATGCTGGTGGTGAACGGCATCTCGATGGGCAGTGTGGTCGGGCTGTATGCCAGCAAAGGGATCGGGATGCTCCTGTTGGCCTTCATTGCACCGCACGGCGTTCTTGAGCTCTTTGCCATTTGCGTCGCGGCGGGCGGGGGATTCCTGATCGCGAGTGCGCTACTGCTTCCCGGAGCGCGCACGCGGCACCGCGCGCTCGTGGAAAACGGGCGACGCGCCGCACGCCTCATCGCGGCCTCCACTTTTCTGCTGGTGATCGCCGGCACGCTCGAGGGCTTCATCTCACCGATTCCGTGGTGGCCCATCGAGGGGAAGCTCGCGGTGAGCGGTGCGACCGCCGTCTTTCTTTATCTGTATCTCGCGGGGGGGCGGCCGATGCGGCAGCAGGTATTGACTGACAATGACTACGCCGGCTCCCTCGGACTTGCGCCTCTGAGCGAGCGGTCGGGGGCTAGAGCGCGCCTCGCGACTTGAGCTCCAGATACTGGTTTACCACGGCCGCGGCCATCGCGTCCGGTGCGACGTCGAGCACCACCACACCGGCGTCACGCATGCGTTGCAACGCGGTCAGCCGCTCCGTCACCAGCTCCTCGGCGGCACCGCTCGCGTAGAGCTGCGACGGCCGCGTGCCAGTGACGGCCGCCGCCGTCACCAGCGCCTCGTTGCGCAGGGCGACGACCAGCGCGAGGTGGCGCGACGCGCCGCGGGTCAGGTTCGCGAGCAGCGCATGCGCGGCGCGTGCATCGATGACATCGGTGACGAGCACGATGAGCGCGCGTTTCCGCTGCCGTTGCGCGAGCGCGCGGAAAGCGGCGGCATAGTCAGGCTCCACGAAGCTGGCCTGCACGGGCACCAACGCGGTCCGTAATGCCTGTAGAGCTGTCGCGCCACGTTGCGCAGGTACGAGCGCGCGGAGTTGATCGTCGAACACGAGGGCGCCAATCCGATCACCCGCGGTGATGGCGACATCGGCCAGCAACAACGTCGTCGAGAGCGCGTACTCGAAACGCGGAAACCTGCCGGCGAGCTGCGTCATGCTGCGGCCGGCGTCCACGAGGATGAACACCGTTTGCGCCTGTTCGGTGGTGAACTCGCGCGTGATGGGCCGGCCGCGTTTCGCTGTCGCCTTCCAGTCGATGTGACGCGGGTCGTCGCCACTGACGTAGTCGCGGAGCCGCGCGAAGCTCCTGCCTTCACCCCGACGACGGACGTCGCGCACCCCAACGGTCGCGAGGCGATGGTGCACCGCAAGCCAACGAAACCGTTTCACGCCCGCGAGCGAGGGCGCGACGAGAATCTCGTCAGTGTGTGGATACTTCAGTGTGCGCGATACGAGTCCGAGCGCCGTGCGCACACGGAGGGCAACGTCTCCGAGGGGAGCGAGTCCGCGCGTGACACCCGTCGCGTGAATTTCGTATCGCACTTCCCCATTGGGCGGAAGCACAGCCTCCTCGTAGGGTCCACGAGTGGTGAGGCGTGCGGCGGGCAGCATGTCGTATGGGGTCACGTAGAGCGCGCGTCCCCAACGCGACAGCACGGTGTACGAACCGACGACGACGTCCCCGACGCCAACGGATTCATCGAGGCTGCGGCGGACTGCGACGTCATCCGAGGAGGGAAGGCTTGCGACATCGGCGACGACCGCGGCCAGAATCGCGAGCAACACTATTGACGCGAGAACCGTCCCCGCGGGCCATGCACTCAGCAACCAGAGTGGCGCCGCGCACGCCAGGAGAATCGAAAGCCTCGTCGAGGGCGTGAACCGCAGCGCCCGCGAAAGTCCGTCAGAAAGGATCCGCACGCCAGCCACTGCTTATTCGGGCACGCGAATGCGATCCAGCACCGCCGCGAGCACGTCGTCCGCGGTTCGGCCCTCCACCTCGAGCTCCGGCGAGAGTGCGATGCGATGCCGAAGGACCGCCGGCGCAATGCTCTTGGCGTCGTCGGGGGTCGCGAAGTCGCGCCCGTCGAGCACGGCCACCGCGCGCGCAGCGCGAAAGAGCGCCACGGTCGCGCGCGGCGACGCGCCCAGCGCAAGCATGCGCTCCTCACGCGTCGAGCGAGTGATGTCAGCGATGTAAGCGCGCACCTCGGCAGCAACACGCACGCCGTCGACGAGGCTCCGCAGCGCGGTGACCTCATCGGCGCTGAGTGCCGCAGGCATGGCGATGCCGCCCGTGCGCTCCGCGTCGAAGCCCTCTTCATAGCGGCGCAACAGCTCCAGCTCGGCTTCCCGGGAGGGGTACGGCATCACGGCCTTGATGAGGAAGCGATCGAGCTGCGCTTCGGGCAGCGGATACGTGCCTTCGTGCTCCACGGGATTCTGCGTCGCGAATACGGTAAAGAAGTCGCTGAGCGGGCGGGATACGCCGTCCACGGTCACCTGTCGCTCCGCCATTGCCTCGAGCAACGCGGACTGTGTCTTCGCCGGTGCACGATTGATCTCGTCGCCGAGCAGCAGGTCCGTGAAGATCGGCCCCGCCTGGAATTCGAATCCCTTCGTCACATCTCTTAGCACGTTCACGCCGGTAACGTCCGACGGCATGAGATCCGGCGTAAACTGGATTCGCGCAAACCGAAGTCCCAGGGCTGCCGAGAGTGAGCGGACCAGCAGGGTCTTGGCCGTGCCGGGAACGCCTTCGACCAGCACGTGTCCGCGGGCGAGGAAGGCGACCAGCGTATCAGTCACAGTGGTCTCCTGCCCTACGACGCGTGTCGCGACGGCTGTGCGGACCCGCTCGAGAAGCGCTGCGCCATCGGCTGGCGTGATTGGTGTGCTCATGTGTTGGTCGTGGTAAGTGTGTCTTCGATCCGCCGTACCGCCTCGCCGACATCGTGGAGTTCGTCGTTCGGTATGCTCGTGGCGAGCGCATGTCGCACTATCGCAATATCGCCTTCCAGTGCGGGAGCGCCGCGTTGCACCGTTTCGAGAAAGGTGTCGTCCGACCGACCGGTCGGGCGAACGCCGCCGGCTTCAACGCGCCGCCGGAGTCCGCGCAGCAAGCTTGCTGTGATCGTGCGTGTGGCGTGTACCTGCTCATAGGCGTGCGCGAGTGCATCCACCTGCTCCAATGGATCGCGTCGTTCGATTCGCTCGACATCACGCGGAGGCAACGGTCGAGGCGCCAACGCAAGGAGCAGCACTACTACGGCAAGCACACCCGCAAAGATGGCGCGTCCAACCGGATGCCCAACGAGAAACTCGCCTGCGGTGCTCATCATGCCGCTGCGTCGACCGTACCCTTGATGGAACTCGTCGAAGACCAGGGTGGTCCTTGGAACCGCTCCGCCAGCGCGAAGCCATTCGAGCATGCGCACCGCGATGACGTCCGCGCCCCATTCGCAATGGCGCAGGACGTCGCTGCGGAGCAGGTCCGGGTCCGCAACGACGACCACGCGTCCACGACCGAGTGCGAATCCCGCGGCGGCCTCGCCGGGGTGCCTCATTCCCTGCTCCTCGCGCTGCAGCATCGCGAAGACTGTGCGCTCCGCCGGCGCGCCGCGCATCCACCGAAGCCCGAAGAGATGCACGCGACCGTCCGCCCACAATGCCGGCGTCATCTCCGTGTAGCGCTCGCACTCTGTGCTCGCGTTGACGTTCGCGGGCAGCTCGCCACCGCGCTGGTAATGCGTGACGTCGAGCGAATCCGAAAGGGCGGAGCGACCCTCCACCACAAACAAAAGACCGTCACCTGCGCGCACCGCCTCGAGGTACCGGTGTGCCTCGGCCGGCGTCACGGGCGTGACCGGCGCGAGGACCGCATGAACCGTCCGACCGTCGCCTGAAACCGGAGCACCGATGGAGTCCTGCTGCACCGTCTTCCATCCGAAGCGCGACGCCATCTCGTACAGCACCTTGGCGCCCAGTGAGTTCGCGAGGTGCGAGGTCAGCCGGGGATCGCCGAAGCGCCCGGTGGCCGCCTGCGGCGTGAGCAACGCGACGAGCAAGGCAACGGAGCAGACAACCGGCAGCACGACGCCAGGGCGCGTCCACCACTCGGCGCGCGGCGACGCCGCTTCCTCCCCGATCACCGTGGTCACGCCGCCAGGCTCCGTGCGCGAAAGGGCGCCGCCAGCTCCCGCAGTTGCTCCACGGCCGTCGCGTCGGGAGGGATATGTCCATAGACCAGCACGTCGAAGCGGCGAGCGAATCGTACGAATGGCGAGAGCGACGACGAGGAGCGCCGACGCAGCTCTCGCGCGTAATCACCACTCGTCTTCGACGGGTCCAGCCGGAGTCGCTCGGCGCGCGACAGCGAGAGGATCACGCCGCGGTACAATGCGTGCGCGGCATCCTCATAGCGGCCGGACGCGAGCAGTTCGTCGGCAGATCGCCACGGATCCACGCCCGTTGTCGCAACCCTGCTCTTCGCTCGCAGACCGACCGCCTCGCCGCGCGCGCTGGCCGCGACGAGAAACCGCATCAGCACGAACAGCACCATGGCGCCGACGAAGATGAGGGCCAGCGTCCTGCCAGAGGGCAGGCCATGCATCGCCTTGGCGATTCGCGTCAGCGCATCGGCCAGCCACACCAAAATCCTGTCGGCGAGCGACCTGCGCAGCGAACGACGGAACGCCGGATCCTTCAGGATCACCTGGACGGTGTCATGAACTGCTGCCGCGGTCCACGACCGCTCTGGTACCTGCAGGAGCACCGAGAGAAGGCTCAGTGGGCGACCGGCTGGGAGGGCGGCATGCCCAGTTCCGCCGCCATCAGCTCGATGTCCAACCCTTCGCTCTGGATCCGCGCGTCGTAGTACAGCAGGCACTCCGTGATCGCGATGATCGGATAGGCGAGGATCGTGTAGACCGCCCCGGCGAGCACCTGGACGACGAAGTTGCCCGCGATGGCGGCCGTCATGCTCACGCCAATCGCAACCACCCAGTATATGATCGCCGCGAGCCCCAGCGTGTTCAGGATGTGGCGCTTTCGCCCTTGGGAAAGTTTGCCGGAACGCGTGAACGCGGCGGAGAGTGACGCGTCCTCGACAATGATCAGCGGCGTCAGCGCAAAGAGACGCGCCGCCACGTACAGTGCCCCGACCAGGAGGCACAGGAGACCGAGCGTAAGCAGGACATAGCGGAGCACCGCGGCAAGCATGACCCGAGGGAGTCGCGGCAGCGCTCGGCGAATGCCTGCGGCCACGTCAACCGGATCGCCAAGGTACGCCTGCGAGGCGCATGTGATGATCGCCGCACTCATGAGCGCAAAGCTCAGCCACACGCCGACTCCCGCCAGGACGGCGATCCACCACCTCGTACTGGACCACGTTTCGGGATCACCAAGGACCAGCAGCTCCACAAGGAGCCACGGCA
The DNA here is from genome assembly GCA_030852985.1 of Gemmatimonadota bacterium. GTDB lineage: Bacteria > Gemmatimonadota > Gemmatimonadetes > Gemmatimonadales > Gemmatimonadaceae > AG11. The sequence goes on from JALYVY010000021.1 coordinate 14,796, forward strand.
GGTACGCGAGCGCCGAGCACATGACGAACTGCGAGTAATGGGCACGCAGGATCTGAAACGCGGCGTCGACCAGCTCCGACACACCGCGTGGGCGCAGCGCGGACGTTCCCACCTACATCTGGTCGGAGGCGCGCTTGCGCGCATGAACGGCGTCGACGAAGCGCTGCGCGTCGGCGGGACTGAACGAGGCCATCACATCCTTGTTGTTCACCTTCGCGTTCGCAAAGTCCGCCGGGGGCTTTCCGTTCCAGTCGAAGACAAGGCGGTCGCCCTCGTAGCGCACGTCCTTCACCGAGCTGACGGGTACACCGATGCGCGTACCGATCGCGCTCTGGACCGACGCCTTCACCATCTTCTCGATCGATGCACCGAGGCCGGTGCCCGTTACGGCACTGGTGTCGGTCTTCTGGCGAACTTTCGCCAGCGTCGCGGCCGAGAGGCCACCGCTGATCGAATCCCCGATCATGGCGAGGTCGACGCCACCGTCCGTGCTCGTGATACGGATGTCGCCCGCGGCGAGTGGCCTGGCCGCGATGGTGTCGTTGGGGCGACTCACGTTCACGGGCACCTTCGCCTCCTCATCCTCGTGCCGGCACGACGCCATGCTGACAATGGAAAGGAGCAGCAGAGCTTTACGAGACGTACGCATGATCCCCCGTCGAATGGACGCGTTATGATCGACCGCCTGCAGCGCGCGCGCAAGGGCAGTTGCGTCCGCGACGAACGCTCATTCCAGCTGAGCAACTGGCAAGGACCAGCGCTCCAACTCGAGCGCATTTCCAGTGGCGGCGCCCAATGTGGTGTTGTCGAACATGCACCATTGCTCCACGTCGCTGGATGCACGCTCATCCAGCGCGGCGTGCATCATCGCGAGGTAGTCCCTCGGGTAGGACGAGTAGTACATGCGAGGTGAGCCATGGAGGCGATAGTAGACCAGCCCGGGCCATCCACCGGGCTGGCTGGCTTCGGGAACGCAGGAGGGATCCGCTGCCACGCGCGCAACCTTGTACTGCTCCAGGAGAGCGCCCGCTTCGGCTACGAACCATGACGGATGCCGCGGCTCGAGTGCGACCGGGCCCGCATGCTTACTGCGCACGCATCCGAGGAAATCATCGGTGCGCGCACGGTCGAACACGTGTGATGGCGGGAGCTGCACCAGCAGTGGACCCAGCGCGGAACCCAGACCGCTCACTTCCTCGAGGAACACCTCGAGCAACACGTCTGCGGCCACCAGCGCCTGGTCGTGCGTGATGGCGCGCGGAACCTTCACCGCGAACTGGAAGCCGGCGGGCACCGTGGCCGCCCACCGCACGTACGTGCTGTACCGATGCTGCCGGTAAAACGACGAGTTGATCTCTGTCGCCGAAAACACGCCGGCGTAGCGTTCCAGGTGACTACCCTCTGGCGCGAAGGCGCCTTGCCACGCGCGCGGGAGGGTCCACCCTGCCGTTCCAATCCTCAACACGGCCCCTCCCGCGTACCTTCGACCCGCGTTTACTCGACCGTAACGGACTTCGCGAGGTTGCGCGGCTGGTCCACGTTGAGGCCACGCTTCGCCGCGATGTAGTACGCCAGCAACTGCAGCGGAATGGCCGACAACACCGGGTTCAGCATGTCCACCGTTTCCGGCACACGGAACTCGTAATCGATCTTGCCATCCAGCGACGGCTCGTCGCGGCTGGTGATCGCGATGACCCGTCCGCCACGCGCCTTCACCTCCTGCACGTTCGACACGACCTTGTCGAACACCGAGTCATGGGGTGCGATGAAGACCACCGGCATCTCCTCGTCTATCAGCGCAATCGGCCCATGCTTCATCTCGGCCGCGGGATACCCCTCGGCGTGGATGTAGCTGATCTCCTTGAGCTTCAGCGCGCCCTCGAGCGCCACCGGGAAGTTGTAGCCGCGCCCCAGGTACAGGAAATTCTTCGCGTCGACGAATGCCTCGGCAATCTTCTCGACTTCTGACGCGCGGTCGAGGATGGACTGGATCTGTTCCGGAAGGCGCTCGAGCGCCTGGGTGATCTGCCGTCCCTGGACGACGGACATCGTGCGGAGGCGACCGAGCTTGAGGGTGAGCAGCGCAAGGGCAACAACCTGGCTCGTGAACGCCTTTGTCGATGCGACGCCAATCTCCGGTCCGGCATGGAGGTAGATGCCGCCATCGTCTTCGCGCGCGATTGTGGAACCGACCTGATTCACGAGCCCCAATGTCTTCGCGCCGCGGCGCTTGGCCTCGCGCATCGCGGCGAGAGTGTCCGCGGTTTCGCCCGACTGCGAGATCACCACGCAGAGCGTGCGATCGGTGACGATCGGGTTGCTGTAGCGGAACTCGGATGCGTATTCCACTTCGCAGCGGATGCGTGCGTGCTCCTCGATCATCATCTTGCCGATGAGCGCACTGTGCCAGCTCGTGCCGCACGCCGTGATGATGATGTGGTCGAACCGCTGCAACTCTTCCCGGCTGAGATTCAGTCCGCCGAGCTTCGAGAAGCCGTCGTCGTCAACCGAGCGGCCGCGCATCGTGTTCTGGATGGTCTGCGGCTGCTCCATGATCTCCTTCAACATGAAGTGATCGTAGCCGCCCTTCTCGATCTGGTCGAGGTCCCAATCGATGCGAGTCGCGCGCTTCTTCACCGTCTTCGCGTTGAGGTCCATCACGCGATAGCCGTCCTTTGTCAGCACGGCCATTTCGCCATCGTCGAGGTAGACGACCTGGCGGGTGTGCTGGAGGATCGCGGCGACATCGCTGGCCACGTAGTTCTCGCCTTCCCCCAGGCCGATGAGCAGCGGGCTGCCCTTCCGTGCGGCAACGACCTTGTCGGGATCCTTCGAGCAGATCACCGCGATGCCGTACGTGCCCTCGACGAGCGCAAGCGCGTCCGTTACCGCCTCCTCGAGGTTGCCGTCGAAGGCGGCCTCGATCAGGTGCGCCAGCACTTCGGTATCCGTCTCCGACACGAAGGTATGCCCGGTCTTCTGGAGCATCGCGCGCAACGGTCCGTAGTTCTCGATGATGCCATTGTGCACGACCGACACGGTGCCCGTGCAGTCATGATGCGGGTGAGCGTTGCACTCGTTCGGCTGGCCGTGCGTGGCCCAGCGCGTGTGCGCGATGCCGACATTGCCCTTCACGGGCTTGTTCTGGATGGCCGCCTCGAGCATGGCGATCTTGCCCTTCGCCTTCCGGGTCTCGACGCCGGCGCCATTCATCAGGGAGACACCGGCGGAATCGTACCCGCGGTATTCCAGTCGCTTCAACCCGTCGACAAGGAGCCCCGTGGCATCCTTCGATCCTACGTAACCGACAATTCCGCACATGTTGGTCTTTCCTCGAGTGAGATCCGGTCCCGCGCCCGTTCAGCCCTTGAGGGCGTCCAGCGGCTCGCGCGACCGGCGAACCAATTCCCTTGCCGCCTGCTCGTCCGGCCCTTCAGCGATCACCCGCACGATCGGCTCGGTCCCGGACGGACGCACGTGCACCCAACGATCCGGCCATGCGAGGCGAAGCCCGTCCTGCGTGTCCACCGTCGCGTCTGGAAAGGCAGCCTGCAGCGCAGCATACACCGTATCGAGGCTCGCGTTCGGCCGGTCGAGCTTGTCCTTCACGATTACGTACTTCGGCAGGCCCGCCACGATGGCACTCAGGGGCCGACCCTCCTCCACCAGTAATTGCAGAAGCAGGGCCGCGCCGATCGGGGCATCCCGCCCAAGATGCACTTCGGGAAGAATCACGCCGCCGTTGCCCTCTCCGCCGATCGGCGCATTGAGCTCCCGCATCCGCACGGCGACGTTGACTTCGCCCACCGGGGCGCGCACCGCGTCGACGCCGGCCTCCCTCGCCACGTCGTCAACCAGCAGGCTCGTCGAGAGGTTCGTCACGATCGGTCCCTTGCGGTGCCGCAACACGAGCTTCGCGGCCAGCGCAAGCGTGTAGTCCTCTCCCACCGCCCTGCCCTCGTCGCTCACCAATGCCAGCCGGTCGACATCCGGATCCACCGCGAACCCGATGTCCGCGCCGTTCGCCGCGACGAACTTCTCGAATTCGCGCAGGTTCGCGGGGATGGGCTCGGGCTCACGCGGAAAACGACCGTCCGCTTCCATGTTGAGACCCACCACCTCGCAGCCCAGGCGCTCGAGCAACGCGGGCATGATGGTGGCACCCGCGCCACGCACACAGTCGAGCGCGACCTTGAACTTCCGGGCGCGAATGGCGTCGACGTCCACATAGGGAATCGCCAGCACCGTCTCGATGTGCCGCGCGGCGACGTCCGGATCTTCCGTGACCTTCCCGATGGCGTCCCAGGTAGCGTGCGGCGTTCCCGTGTCGACGAGCGCGCGCATGGCAGCGCCCTCACTCGCCTCCAGGAACAGCCCACTCGAGCCGATGCACTTCAGCGCATTCCACTCGATCGGATTGTGGCTCGCCGACAGCATCAACCCGCCCGCGGCGTGGTGAAACTCCACCGCCAGCTGGCACCCCGGCGTTGTCGTCAAGCCAATGTCGATGACGTCGCAGCCCACCAGTTGCAGCGTGCCGACCACGATGCGATGAAACATCGGCCCCGACACACGGCTGTCGCGCCCCACCACGATCGCGCGCGATGGGTTGTTCGCGATGGACCACGCGCCGAATGCCGCGGCATACCGCGCAACAACTTCCGGCGTAAGCGCCGCGCCGACTCGGCCGCGGATGCCCGACACCCCCACCATCAACCCCTCGATTCCACCGCCCTGCGACATGGCGCCTCCGTCCGTGAGAGAAAGAAAGGTATCGGGGGCGTGAGCCAAGGAGGATGCTTCCGCCGCTTTTCCGCGGCATCCATGGCAATGGCGCTTGTGAGGGAGTGACTCCGCTCCGTAACTTCGATGCGCTCAGCAGCCACTCCGCATCTGGCCAGGGCGATCCGCCCATCACCAGCCCACACCGACCATCGTCTTGCGCGCCGCCCCCACCTTTCCCGTGCGGCTCAAGATGGCGGCCATGGCGGGCGGCGGCGTCCTGCTGACGCTCACGCTGGTAATGCCCCCCATCTTTGCGGCGATACGGGATACGGTGTCGCCGACGCAGGTCGAGGAGCTCGCCGTCACGGTGCTGGGCTATTCGATCGGCGCCTTTGTCCTTGCCATCGGCATCGCACTCTGGGCCTCGGCGCGTTTTTCCCACGGAATGCACGAGCTGTCGGAGCACTCCGAGCGTGTCGCGCAGGGAAAGCTCCGCAATGACCTCGCCTACGATTCAGATGATGAGGTTGGACAGCTTGCCAATTCCTTCCGCGACATGACGCGCGGACTGCGAACGCTCGTCACGCAACTCGACACCAGCGCCGGCGACGTGGCGGCCGGCGCGGAACAGCTCGCGGCGAGCGCCGAGCAGATGAGCGCCTCCACGCATCAGGTCTCCTCGGCGGCGGAGGCCATCGCCGCCGCTGCTGCTTCACAAACCCGTGGGGTCAACAAGGCCTCGGACGCCTCCGGCCGCGTGGCCAACCGCGCTGCCGCCGTCGCTGGTCACGCCGAGGAAGCGCGCACCGCCGCCGACGTCGCGCAACGCACGACGCGCCGGGGCACGATCGCCGCCAGTGAAGCCCTCCAGGCCATGGCCGAGATCAGCGCCGTCACCGGTGCTGCCGTTCCCGCCGTGGTGGAGCTTGGCGAAAAGTCACAGCGCATCGGGAAGATCACGGACGTGATCGGATCCATCGCACGACAGACGAACCTCCTCGCGTTGAACGCGGCCATCGAGGCCTCGCGGGCGGGCGAGCACGGAAAGGGCTTTGCCGTTGTCGCCGACGAAGTGCGGAAACTCGCGGCCGAAAGCGCACGCGCACTCGCACAGATCCGGAAGTTGGCGGCAGAGATCCGTACGAGCGCCGTCCGCACCGAAGAACAGATCCTGCACGCGAGCGATCGCGTGACGACCGGTGAGGCCGTCATTCGCGCGTCCGCCGAAGCCCTCACGCAGATCGATCGCGAGATCACCAGCGCACGCACCGCCGTCGACCGGATCGTCGACGCCGCCGACGCACAACGCCGCGAAGCCGAATCGTTGGCCGGGGAGATCGAGGACCTCGCCACCACCGCCGAGTCCAACGCAGCGGCGGCGCAGGAAGTGAGCGCGGTGGTGCAGGAGCAGACCGCGTCGATGGCTGGTGTCGCCTCGTCGAGCCAGATGCTCGCGGAGGTCGCGGAGCGCCTCAAGTCCTCCCTCAGCCACTTCGAGCTCTGAGGCGGAGGTCGCGCGCGTGAGCAATCCGCTGGCCTTGCTTCCCCTCGTCATTGCGGCGGGTGGCGGCCGAATTTCCGCCGCCGGTGAATCCGCACCCGCGTATGAGGCGCAGCAGTTGATTGCCGCGGGGCTCACGCTCCTCCAGCGAAGTGCCCCGCTGGTCCGCGCGCTCTCCGGCCGAAGGTCGGCGATCCTGCTGCCAACGTCACCGGCATTCCTCACGGCGCTCGCGGCGAGCGACGGACGCGGCGCGGTGCTCGTGAACCCGCTCGCGGCGCCAGCGGAGATCGCCTACCAGTGTGACGATGCAAAGGTCGGCGCCATTTTTACCATAACCGCATTCGCGTCGCGCCTGCCGCCGGGACTGCCGGCTGTCTACCTCGACGCTGCGCCCAACAGGGCCACGGTCACGGCCGATGGCCGCACCACTGACGTGGATCTCGGATCGCACCATGGGCTCACGCTCGAGGGAGAGCGCGACGTGGAAGGACGCGACGAAGAGCTGGCCGTCGTCTACACCTCAGCCATGCGTGGACGGGCGCTCGGCGCCATTCTCACGCACCGCAACCTGCTCGCGAACGCGCGCTCGACCATCGAGGCGATGGCCATCACGCGCGATGACCACGTGCTGGCCGTGCTGCCGTATGCCCATCTCTTCGGGCTGACAGTCACCGCCACGGCGCCACTGCTGGTAGGCGGACGCGTGACCACCGTAGATCGATTCAATCCGCTCAAGGCGGCCGATCTGCTCCTGAGCGGCGTGACGATGTTGACCGGCGTGCCCGCCGTCTATCACGCGCTGCTCACGGTGATTGCGCGGAAGGGGTTGGACCTGCGCCACAGCGCGATCCGGCTGTGCATCTGCGGCGGCGCGGCGTTGCCCGTGGAGCTTCAGGATCGCTGGGCGGACGTTACCGGCCACGAGCTCCGCCAGGGATACGGTCTCACCGAAGCGGGACCCGTCTGCCTGGTCAATCGCGCAGATCGGCCAAACGTGCGCGGCACCATGGGGATCGCGCTGCCGCGCGTCGAAGTCGGCATTTTTCCGCCAGCACGCTACAACAACGGTGTGACCGCCGAGCCCGAGGTTGAATCACTCGCTGACGGAGTGGCGGGCGAGATCTGCATTCGTGGCGACAACGTGTTTAGCGGGTACGTCGGCGCCGAGGCGGGGCTCCCGCGTCGCGGCGCCTGGCTCTGCACCGGCGACGACGGTCTCCGCGAGCCCGATGGGTCCGTGCGGTTTCTCGGGCTCCTGAAGCCCATGTTCACCCGCAACGGATTCAACGTCTATCCCCGCGAAGTGGAGCGCGTGGTTTCGGCCATGCCGGGCGTCGTGCGTGCCGATGTGACGAGCCGACCCGATCCGGTGAAGGAGAACGAGGTGGTGCTGCACGTAGTCGGTTCCGTCGGCGAGGACGACGTGAAGCGATGGTGCGAGGAGCACCTCAGCGCGTACAAGCAGCCCAGCGTAATCGAGATCGTGCCGGTCAACGCGTAGCCGAGCTGGCTGACGTAACGGCCCTGGAGTATGAAGGGGTGCGCGGCACGAGGGATATCCGGCCGCCGGCGACCGCGGCGATCATCGCGTCCACGATCTTCGGATCGAATTGCGCACCGCTGCAGCGGATCAGCTCCGCCATGGCGGCTTCGAGGCTCATGCCCTCGGGGCGATAGGGACGATCGCTCGTCATCGCGTCGAATGAGTCGGCCACCGCGGCAATGCGCGCCTCGAAAGGAATGTTCTCGCCAGCGAGGCGGTCGGGGACGCCGCGCCCGTCGTACCGCTCGTGATGCGACCGCACGATGTTCAGCGCCACCGGTGTTTCCCCGAGCAGCGGTGCAAGGATGCGCCATCCGACCACTGGGTGCGTCATGATGTGCTCGTATTCGGCGTCCGTGAGCTTGCCGGGTTTGTTGAGCACGTCCTCACGCACGCCGATCTTGCCGATGTCGTGGACGTGGCCGCCCAGCTCGATATCGCGAAGCATGGCGTCATCCAGCGCGAGCTCGCGCGCGATGACCACGGAGTAGTGGCTGACGCGAATCGAGTGGCCGCGCGTGTACGGATCCTTCACCTCGAGCGCCTCGGCAAGCGACTGGATGCTGGCGAGGAAGAGTTCCTCTAATCGCCGCGCCTGTACCGCGACCTTCTCCTGCAGGCTTTCCTGATAGCCGCGGTTCTCCACGACCAGGCGGCGCTTCTCCAGCGCCTGCGCTACGCGCGCGCGGACTTCTTCGAGGTGAAAGGGCTTGGTGAGGTAGTCCATCGCACCGATCGCGAGACAGCTCACGGCGACTTCGACGTCTGCCACCGCGGTGATCATCACGACGGCGGTGTCCGGCCAGCGGCCGCGGATGCGTCGCAGTAGCTCGAGCCCGTCCATCTTCGGCATGCGCAGGTCGCTCATCACCAGCGAGATGGGCGTGTGCTGCAGGTGCTCGAGCGCGTCCTCGCCGTTGCCCGCCTCCAGACACGTGAAGCCGTCGTTGCGCATGAGGTGCACGAGCACCTGCCGCAGGCGAGGCTCGTCGTCGACGATGAGGCAGTACTGGGCGGTGCTCGCGTCTGCGGACATTCAGTGGCTGGATTCTTGGCTGTTCGGCGAACGTGAAGCGGGCATCCTCGCCCCCATACCCGCCCGCAACTAACTTGCGCCGATGACTCGCTCAGACGGAGTATCGGCATGACCAGAGTTTTTGACGACGACTTGCTGCCGGGGTTTGCAACCCGCGCCGTTCACGCCGGGCAGCGCCCCGAGCCGCTGGCGGGCGCCATCATGACCCCGGTTTACCTCACCTCGACATATGTACAGGACGGACTCGGCCAGAATAAGGGTTACGAGTACGCTCGGGGCAAGAATCCTACGCGCGAGGCACTGGAGCGCAACGTCGCCGCGCTCGAGGGAGGACGCCACGGATTTGCGTTCAGCTCTGGCATGGGCTGCGTTGATTCAATCATGAAGCTTTTCAAGTCTGGCGATCACATCGTCTGCGGCGAGAACCTCTACGGCGGCGTCTTCCGCTTGTTCGACAAGCTTCTCGGTAACTACGGGCTGACGTTCTCGTGGGTCGATACGCGTGATCCGCAGATGATCGAGGATGCAATGACACCCGCAACGCGACTGGTGTTCGTGGAAACGCCGAGCAATCCGCTCATGCGCATCTGCGACCTCAAGGCCGCGGCGGACATCGCGCACGCGCATGATGCGCTTCTCCTCGTCGACAACACGTTTGCCTCGCCGTTCTTCCAGCGGCCGCTGGGCTTCGGCGCGGACATCGTGTATCACTCCACCACGAAGTACCTGAACGGCCACTCGGACATGATCGGCGGCATCGCCATCCTGAACGACGACGACCTCGCCACGCGACTCCAGTTCATTCTCAACGCGGCCGGCGCGGTGCCCGGTCCCTTCGATTCCTGGCTCGCCCTGCGCGGCACGAAGACCCTGCACCTCCGCATGCCCCGCCACGACGAGAATGGCCGTCGCATCGCCACCTGGCTCGCCGAGCGCCTGGGCGAGGACAAGGTGATCTATCCGGGGCTGGAGTCGCATCCGCAGCACGCGCTGGCAAAGGCGCAGATGTCGGGGTTTGGTGGAATGATCTCGGTGGAGCTCGGCACGAAGGACCGCGCGAACGCCGTGCTGAGTCGTTGCCGCGTTTTCTCGCTCGCCGAGTCACTCGGCGGCGTGGAGAGCCTGATCAGCCATCCGGCGTCGATGACGCACGCGAGCGTCGAGCCCGCGCGGCGCGCGGCGCTGGGAATCACGGAGGGCATGATTCGCCTCAGCTGCGGCGTCGAAGACGTGAGCGATCTCCTGGCCGACCTGGATCAAGCGCTTTCCGGGGTCTGACAGTCTGACAGCCCGACCCGCTCGCGTCTGCGCCGCTGCTCGTCTGACAGCGGGTCAACTGAATGGTCAGACTGTCATGATCTACACCACCGGGTTGATGCACCGGTTCTGCCACCAGGACGTTCACACTACACCGCATTCCGGCCAAGGGACCCAGTTGTGTAGCGTATAGCTGTCAGACTGTGGTTGACCCGCTGTCCAACGAGGGCGCTGGCGAAGCCAGCCGCCCGGGTCAGACTGTCTGACTGTCAGACTGCTGTGACACTTTCCACGACGACGTCGCGTACGTCCAGAATACCTCCGTCCAGGAGCATCAAGGTCATGCCGACGCCGCTGCCGCAAATCTCCTCCCAAAGCTGGGAACACCCCGCCGACCGCGCCGCGCTCAACACGCTGCGCGCCATACCCGGTTTCGATGAAGTCGTGCGCCAGGCGGCCACGTTTCTCACCGAGCGCCGCGTGCGACAGATCTTCCTCGCCAACGCGGTTCAGGTGAACCCCGTGCAGCGGCCCAGGCTCGACGCGCTGCTCACCGACGTCCTTGCGACGATGGATTGGACGAAGCGCCCCGACCTGTATGTCACGCAGTCCCCCAAGGTGAACGCGTACGCCATCGGCTACGACAATCCATTTATCGTGATGACATCCGGAGCCCTCGAGCTCCTCGAGAGCGACGACGAACGCCGCTTCCTCCTGGCCCACGAGCTCGGTCATATCATGAGCGACCACATGACCTATCGCACCATCGCGATGGTCATCACCGCAGTCGGCTCACTCGCGCTCATGCCGGTTGGCCTGGCGCTCCTGCCCTTCCAGCTCGCCCTGCTCGAGTGGCACCGGAAGAGCGAGCTGTCGAGCGACCGCGCCGCGCTGCTCGCGTTGCAGGATCGCACCGTCGCTGGCAGCACGTTCATGCGCCTGGCGGGTGGTCGCGACTACGGCGACACGTCGAGCGTCGATGCATTCATGACGCAGGCCGCAACCTACGAGACCGGCGGCGATACCTGGGACAAGATCCTGAAGGTCTTCAACACGGCGTTCCGCGAGCATCCGTTCAACACCGTGCGCGCCGCGGAGCTGGAGCGCTGGCGCACGAGCGGCGCATACGACGCCATCATCGCGGGCGGATACACGCGCCGCGGCGAAAAGCGCCATGGGCTCGACGATGACTTTTCCGAGGCGGCGCGCTACTACTCGGGAAAGGCGAACGCCGGCATGTCGAGTGTTGGCGATGCCTTCGATCGCGCCAGGAGCGCGTTCAACGATGCGTTCCGCGGCCGCGACGAGCCACCGGCATCACCGTCAGAACCCACCCAGCCGATCTGATCGGCTGGTGACGGGAGAAGGGCCTGCGCTTCATTCGTGAGGCGCAGGTCCTTCGCATTAGCGGAACGATCTCGCCACGCATGCGGCGATGTCACTTTCGCTCCGAGTGGACACGAACTCCACGTCGCGAGCTCGCACGCGAGCGTCCTCGGGGCGAGCGTGGGTTAATATTGCATCCCATGCGAGCCCTCATCATCGGCAACGGCGGCCGCGAGCATGCACTCGCGTGGAAGCTGCATCAGGAGGAGCCCCGTCTCGAGATCCTCGCCGCGCCAGGCAATCCCGGGATCGCGGAGTTCGCCGAGTGCGTACCGATGCGGCCAACCGACACGGTCGCGCTGGAGGGGTTGGCGAAGGAGCGGTCCGTCCACCTTACCATCGTCGGTCCGGAGGCGCCGCTTGCCGCGGGCCTCGTCGATCGCTTTCAAGCCGCCGGGCTACCGATCTTCGGCCCAACGAAGGCCGCGGCCGAGATTGAAACGTCCAAGGCCTTCGCGAAGCAGCTGATGCTCGAGGACGGGATCCCCACCGCCCGAGCGGAGATGCACAGGAGCTCCAAGGCCGCGAAAGCAGCGGTGCGACGATTCGGCACGCCTGTGGTGATCAAGGCGTCCGGACTTGCGGCAGGAAAGGGAGTGATCGTCTGCTCGACGATCGGGGACGCCGACCGCACAGTCGACGAGATGCTCGAAGGAAACCGGTTCGGAGAGGCAGGCGCGGAGGTCCTCGTCGAGGAGTTCATGGAGGGCGAGGAGCTTTCCGTTTTCGTAATTACCAACGGCGCGGAGTTCATCACGTTCCCCGGCCTGCAGGACCACAAGCGCCTGCTCGACCACGACGAGGGCCCCAACACCGGTGGAATGGGTGCGTACGTGCCCGTCACCCTCGGCGCATGGCAGTACGACGAGGCAGTGCACTCGATTATTCAGAGAACACTGCGCGGAATGGCAGCGCGCAGTCGTCCCTTCACGGGCCTGCTGTACGCGGGCCTGATGATGAACGCGGATGGTCCGCGTGTTGTCGAGTTCAATTGCCGATTCGGCGATCCGGAAACGCAGGCGCTACTGCCTGTTCTACGCGACGTGCGCCTGCTCGACCTCATGCTCGCGGTGGCGCGGGGCGAGCCCCTTCCCTCCGTCGATGCGCGCGCGGCCGGTGCGTGCGTCACGACGGTGCTCGCCGCCGCGAACTACCCCGACATCCCACGCCCTGGTGACGACATCGAGCTGCCTCCTCCGCAAGAAGGCATTCACGTGTTTCACGCGGGCACGGTGCGCGCCGAGGACGGGCGGCTGATCACGAATGGTGGGCGGGTGCTGTCGGTGAGCGCGGTTGGGGCGAATGTCGCGGAGGCGCAAGCGCGCAGCATGGAGTACGCGCGGCGCATTCGCTTTGCGGGCAAGCAGATGCGCACCGACATCGGGTGGCGGGAGATCGCGCGCGAGCGGAATCGAGGAGATGCCGGAGCTTCCAGAGACTGAAACCATCGCGCGCGATCTCGACCTCGCGCTGCGCGAACGCAGGATCGTCTCGACCGTCGTGATCAAGTCTGACGTGTTGCGCGAGGTCAGTGCAGGCGAGCTGGTATCGCGCGTCCAGGGCGCGCGGATCGAGCGTTGCTGGCGGCGCGCGAAGCTCGTGGTGATCGATCTCTCGAGTGGCGATCGAATTGTGGTGCAACCTCGCTTCACGGGCGCCATGCTGCTGTCGCGCGGTCCGCTCCCGGAGCGGGAGGCGTTGTATTCCACACTGCACTTCGCGCTCGACGATGGCCGCGATCTCCACTACCGGGACATTCGGCGCCTGGGCACTGTGGCGCTGATGTCGCCAAAGCGGTTCGCTGAATACACCGGCGCACTCGGCGTGGAACCTCTTGACCCAGCGTTCACCACCACGCATCTATCGGGACTTCTTCGGGTGTCGCGACAGGCGGTGAAAAAGGTGCTCATGGATCAGCGGTTGGTCGTTGGAATCGGGAACATCTACGCGAACGAGGCCTGCTGGCGGGCGGGCGTCGACCCGTCGCGCGCCGCGCGTGATGTCGGCGCCGCCGAGTGCGCCGCGCTCCATGAGGGCGTCACGTCTGTGCTCACCGAGTCGATCGCCGCACGGGGAACGTCGTTCCGCGACTACCGCGACGCGAATGGCGGAAAGGGCGACTTCGAGCGGTCGCTCGCCGTATATGGGCGCGGCGGACAGCCTTGCCTGCGCTGTGGCGCCCGCCTTGTCGAGACCCACGCGATCGACGGACGCACCACCGTGCTGTGCGTGCATTGTCAAAGGTAGGGCTCGTCCGCCCACCCACCTGCGATGCGCAGCTCGCCCTGATGCGCGCTGCCGTAAAGGCGGATGCGAAGGATCGTCCTGGCGTCTACCGCATGCTCGCGGCCGATGGCGAGATCGTTTACGTGGGTAAGTCGAAGCAACTCCGCACACGGCTCCTGTCGTATTTCCGCTGCGCATTTCCCGCGGACAAGGGTGCGCGCATCGTGCGCGAGGCTGATCGCATCGAGTGGGACTATGCGCCGAGCGAGTTTGCGGCGTTGCTCGAGGAACTGCGGCTCATCAAGCGGTATCGCCCGCGTCTCAATGTGGCGATGAAGCGCGACGCTCGACATTTCGCATTCATCAAGCTGACGCGGGGCGCGGCGCCGAAGCTCCTCGTCGTGCGTGGCGCAGGGGCCGATGATGCGCAGATCTACTACGGTCCGTTCCACGGCGCGCAGCGCGTCGGCGAGTCGGTGCGCGAGCTGAACGATGCGCTCGGCCTTCGCGACTGTCGCCTGGACCAGCCGATGCACTTCGCCGACCAGCCGGAGTTGTTCCAGCTCTACCCGCGCACGCCGGGATGCATCCGCTACGAGATCCGGAAGTGCCTTGGCCCCTGTGTTGGCGGGTGCACCATGTCGCAGTACGACGAGCGCGTGCAACTCGTGCGCGGCTTTCTCGACGGGGCGGACGATGGTCCGATGCGGTCGCTGCGTGAGGAAATGGTGGAGGCGAGCGAACGCATGGAGTTCGAGCGCGCGGGAAGTCTGCGCGACAAGCTCAAGCGACTCGAGGACTTGCGACAGCAGTTCATCAAGTTTCGCTACGCCGTCGAGACGTTGTCGTTCGTGTATACGGTGCCTGGCTTCAACGGGGACGATCGTATCTATCTCATCCGGCGCGGGCGGGTGCGGGGTGAGCACGAGCTGCCCCGCAGTGACGATGAGCGTTCGAGGTTGCTCGAGATGGTCGAAGGTGTGTTCAACCCGACCCAGCGGGAGAGCGCGCAGCTTCCGTCTCACGAGGTAGACGAGCTGCTGTTGTTGTCCTCCTGGTTCCGCCGGTTTCCCAAGGAGCTCGACCGCTCGCGCGCGGCCGCTGCCTTCATCGCGGAGCAGCCCTTCCGCGAAGTGCGTCAGCTCACAGCGTGAAATGGCGAACGTCTTGCACATTCACTGTCGCGCGCTCGGCCTACGGGCGGCAGTGGATCACATGGTGGCAACGACCTGGCAGCCGACGACGCTCGTGAAGTGCATCAGCCTGGAGCCTTGGCTCAGTTATCCCGGCTGTGACGGCTCCGGTGGGTGCCACGACCTGACACTTGGCCGCATCTATGAGATGCTCGGCGTCGAGGCAAAGGGCGCATTCTACCGCATCCTCGACGACTCGGGCGATGACTATCTGTATCCTGCGTCGCACTTCCAGCCGATCTGATCACACGCGGCTCGACGCCAGGCCCGGGTCGCGCGTTAGGGCCCATCAAGCGCAACGATCTCGATTTCAGCCCGCCCCTCACGAATCGTCAGCCGACCAACGCTGGGCTCGAGCTTGAAGCGCCGCGCACCAGCGGCGCCCGGATTCACCACCAATCGTCCGTCCACTGCACGTGCAACCAGCTGGCGATGCGTGTGCCCGTACACGATGACATCGTCCGAATACGCCTCGAGCAGTTTCGTGGGTGTCTGGGAGCCAACCTCGTGGCCATGCGAAACGTGAATGCGCAGCCCGCCGATGATTTCGCTTACACTGGCTGAAAGGCGCGGATCTCCCGGAGAATCGGTGTTGCCGTAAACGGCCCTCACCGGCGCAATGAGCGCGAGCTCATCGAGAATCGCATTGCCACCCACATCGCCAGCATGAAGGATCAGTTCAACTCCCGCCAGCGCCATATGCACGGAGGCGCGCACCATGCCGTGCGTGTCCGAGATGAGGCCGACGACATGAATACCGCTATCGCTCACACGTCCTCCGGCGAATCTCCCCAACGATGTCCGAGATTGTGTTCCACGTCGAGCTGGTCGAGCACACGCGCGACCACGAAGTCCACGATCTCGCTGATCGACGTAGGCCGGTGATAGAATCCCGGGCTGGCCGGCAGGATCACCGCGCCAGCGCGTGTAAGACGCAACATGTTCTCGAGATGTATGCTGCTGTACGGCGTCTCGCGGGGCACGAGCACGAGCTTGCGTCGCTCCTTGAGCGCCACGTCCGCGGCACGTTCCACCAGCGAGCGCGACGTCCCCTGACTGATGGCGCTCACGGTACCCATCGAGCACGGGCAGATGACCATGCCGCGATTGCGAGCCGAGCCGGACGCGGGGGCGGCGCCGCGATCGGCGTCATCATGCAGCGTGACGTAGTGTGACCATGCGTCCTCACCCACCCACGCCCGCAGAGCTTCGATCGAGGAGATTTCTGTCTCCGTCCGCAGCAGCCGAAGGCCATGGCTCGAAACGATCAGTTGCACCGGTTGGCGAGCGACCAGGAGTTGCTCCAGCAAGCGCACGGCATACGGAGCCCCCGACGCGCCCGTGATCGCCATCACGACAGGAAGTGTCATTGGCCGATCGTTGTCTGTGTCAGGTTGCGACTGAGCATCGTCAGGCGACCCGCAAGCACGAAGGCGAACAACGTAAGGCTGATGACGCCGTTCATGGTGAAGAACGCCGCATCGAGCCTGGACAGGTCACCGGCGCGCACGAGGGAGTGCTCATACAGGAGTAGTGACGCCGCAATGGCAACGCCGGCCCCGTATAGCCACGCTGCGGGCCCGGCGGCAGGAAACATCACGAAGCCCATGACCACGAGACAGATGACCGTGAGCAGGTGGAGGACACGGGCGAAAGTGATCGCGCCCCGCTCGCCAAGGGCCACGGGAATTGAGTAAAGCCCATGCGCCCCGTCGAAGCCGATGTCGGGCAACGCATAGAGAATGTCAAAGCCGGCGCCCCATGTCGCAACTGTCGTCGCCAGCACGCACAGCAGCCACCACGGCTGGCTCCAGCGCCCCGCGACGGCGAGATATCCGCCCACCGGCGCAATCGACATACCGAGGCCAAGCACGAGATGCGCGAACCGCGTGAAGCGCTTGGTATAGCTGTAGAAGAACACCCATGCGAGCGCGACCGGCGACAGCGCGAGACACAGCCGATTCAATGCCGCAGCCGACGTCACGAACAGCGCCGACGCGACAAGTACCGCCACTGATGCCTGTCCCACCGACAGCGCGCCGCGCGGAATCTCGCGCATTGACGTGCGCGGATTGCGCGCGTCGAACTCTCGGTCAACGATCCGGTTGAACCCCATCGCCGCGAAGCGCGCGGAGGTGAACGCCAGCACCGTCCAACCAAGCATCGCCCAGGTAACGGGGTAGCGGTACGAGGCGAAGATCACGCCGATCAGCGCGAACGGCATGGCGAACACGGTGTGCGGGAGCTTCACGAAGCTCGCGTACGTCGCGAACCGCGTGCGGCCTTCGAATGTCTGGCCTTCGCGCACCGGCCCCTGAGTGGACGCGCTCATCTCACCCGCCCGCGATGCCGAGCGTGGGCCACATCGCGTCGACGGATGCCTTCGTCGCATCGTCCATGAGGATCACCGGCGGCCAGTCACGGGTGAACCCTTCTTCCGGCAGCTTTCGCGTCGCGTCGATTCCCATCTTGGACCCATAAGTGAATGCGCGAGACGAGTGGTCAAGCACGTCCATCGGTCCCATGGTGAAGCGCGTGTCGCGCTCCGGGTCGATGTTGTTCAACGCCACCCACCAGGCCTCCTGTGGATTCCGCACGTTCACCCAATCATCGACGATCACGAGCACCTTCGCGAGCGACATAAGGCCTTGTCCCCACATCGCGTTCATCACCTTGTACGCTTGCCCCGGATACTCCTTCCGGATGCTGACGAACACGAGATTGTGGAAGATGCCTTCCGCCGGCATGTGATAGTCGACGATCTCGGGGATCGTGAGCTTCAGCAGCGGCAGGAAGATTCGCTCGGTCGCGTGGCCAAGGTAGAAGTCTTCCATGGGCGGACGTCCGACGATGGTGCAGGGAAAGATGGGATCGTTCCGCATCGTCACCGCGGTGATGTGCACGAGCGGATAGAGATCGGCCAGGGAATAGAAACCCGTGTGATCGCCGAACGGCCCCTCCAGGACCAACGCCTCCGCGGGGTCGATGTACCCTTCGAGCACAAAGTCCGCGTCGGCGGGGACCTCGAGATCACACGTCAGCGCCTTCGCGAGCATCACCGGCTTGCTCCGCAGGAAGCCGGCGAAAATGAACTCGTCGACGGTTGGCGGCAGCGGCGCGGTTGCGGAGTACAGGGACGCAGGATCGGCGCCCACCACAATGACGACCGGCATCTTCTCCCCACGCTCGGCCATCTCCCGCCAATGCGCCGCGCCAACCTTGTGACGCTGCCAGTGCATCGCCAGCGTCTTCTTTCCCATCTGCTGTACGCGGTACATGCCAACATTCCGGATGCCCCGCTTCGGGTCGCGGGTTATCACCATGGGCAGCGTGATGTACGGGCCGCCGTCCTCTGGCCAGCAGGTCAGGATGGGAAGCTTGTCGAGGTCGACTTCATCGCCGCGCCAGACCACCTCCTGGCAACGCGGACTCGTCGTCATGCGGGGCGGAAACTTGGCAACCTCCATGAGCCTCGGCAGCATCGAGAGCTTGCCCATGATGCCTTCCGGCACCTTGAGGTCGAGCAACTTCGTGATGCGATCCCCATGGTCATCGAGCTTCTCGACGCCGAGCGCCATCGCCATCCGCGACATGGAGC
>JALYVY010000319.1 GCA_030852985.1 Gemmatimonadota bacterium
GGGTAGAGCGCGTCTACACCGGCACCGATTTCCTCGACCGCATGCTGGCGACAAGGCCCGGCAACGTCGTCGTCATCGCTGGCAACAACGCGCGCAAGATGGAATACATCCAGCGGTCCGTCGAGGCGGGACTCAATGTGTTGGCGGACAAGCCGATGGTGCGCGTGCCCGGGGATCTCGTGAAGCTCGAAGCCGCCTTCAAGATGGCGAAGGCCAGACACGTGCTGCTGTACGACATCATGACGGAGCGAAGCGAGATCACGACGCGTCTGCAGCGCGAGCTCTCGATGAATCGCGAGCTGTTCGGTACCCTGCTCAAGGGAACACCGGATAACCCCGCCATCTCGAAGGTCAGCGTGCATCACTTCTCGAAACTTGTCGCCGGCTCGCGGTCGAGGAAATCGGTGCCGGTGTAGACGCGCTCTACCCAATGCGTGGGATTGTCGCTCCGCGTGTTGAACGCGTCGATGCGGGCGAGGTGCTGCGCCAGGTCGTCGCCAACGGGCGCGAAGACGTGCACGACACTGTCGACGTCGCTGTACGTGAACTTCTGCACGAGCGAGGCGTGAAAGTGACCGGGGTCCAGCGTGATGAGCGAGTACGGCACTGCAGGAGTGCTCGTTTGGGCGATCACGATGTCGGTGTTCAATGAGATGGCGAGGGCGCAGGCCACAGCGAGCGTGGAAATGCCGAAAGTACTCATGGGTGGATCATCTCATTCGGTGATGTTCGCGGACACGCGCGCAGCAATACATGGTCGTGAGTGCGAAGCGGCTATCTGGTCGAGCCGTAAAATTGCGCTCGTACGGCCCAGAGCGCCGGGAAGAACTTCTGGTCGATGGTTCGAGCGAGGTATTTCGCGCCAAGCGTGCCCCCGGTGCCCCCGGTAAGAGGTCCAAGCACACGCTCTACAAGCTGCACATGCTTGAAGCGCCACTGGCCAAACTGCTGCTCGTACTCGAGCAGCGATTCGGCCAGGAAGAACATCGTGGTCGGACGTGCACCGAGATAGAGCGCCTCGAGCTCGACGCCCTGGGCGCGCAGCAGGTCGAGATAAAGCTCCTGAAGGGGCGGTCGCGAGAGCGCTTGGCGGATAATGTCGGGGATGGGATCATGTTCTTCCAGCACGTGCATGAAATGCTGTTCCCGAAGTCCGGACACCGCCTCGATCGCCCTGAACTGCACACTCTGCGAGCCACTGGACGTACCGAGGTGCTGCCTGAATGCCGCGAAGTACTGCGGCGGAAGTGTCTCGAGTGCGGACAACTGTGCCGACACGATCCGCATCAATGCGTTGACGCGACCCATGCGGAACAGTGCGAATTCCGCCTCGTGCGCCAGGAATGCCGTCACGAGAAGGTCGAGCTCATGCAGGATCTCCTTGAACCACAGCTCACTCGCCTGGTGCACGATTATGAACAGCAGCTCGTCGGGATGCTCGGACCGAGGATGCTGCAGGTCGAGCAATTGATCGAGTCCGAGGTAGGAGCCGTAAGTAACGACCGACACGTCTTCGCTCAAAACGTCGAGACCTCCATCGCGCCGATGTCGTCGACGCGAGTCATTTCCGTTGTGAAGAACGGCTCGCCGTACCGCGCTCGGATGAGTGAGCCGTAATAGGCTCCATAGTGGGTCACCACGTCGTACAACGGCTCTCCCGTTGGGTAGACTTCACCCGCCTGGATTGCGCCATCGAACTGGGACGCGTAGCACTGGATAGCCTGCATCTTCGTCTCGAATTCGGCGCTGATGTCGACGACGAACGTCGGTCGCACAAAATCCTGCCGATAAGCGAGCGTGTGCACGACCTTGTGCGGCCGGTGCTTTGGTACCTCGGGGGCGACCTTCGCAAGCCCCGCGACGAAGCAGGCATCGCGCACGAGCTGCGCGGTGATCCGATGGTCGGGGTGACGTCCCTCGAGAGCAGGGGCGATCACCACGCGGGGCGCAAACCTGCGGATGACGCGTGCAAGGGCTTCACGCGTCGCGGGGGTGTTCTCGATACCCGCGTCGGGCAGGCCGAGCGTCTCACGAAGGCTTACGCCGAGCAGACTCGCTGCTGCGTCGGCCTCGGCCTTTCGAAGAGGGGCTGAGCCGCGCGTCCCCATTTCGCCCTGCGTGAGGTCGAGAATGGCGGTACGCTGGCCGAACCTTGCCGCCTTGATCAGCGTGCCACCGCAGGTGAGCTCGACATCATCGCGGTGCGCGGCGATCGCGAGGATATGGACGGTTGTGGCGTCTGACATGCGCTGAATATAGGCAATCTGTCAGACGCGGCGTTCACTCATATCGCAACGCCACGACCGGGTCCATCTTCGCCGCGCGGACCGCTGGCAACATGCCGAATATGACACCCGTCACCGCGCTGATGGCGAGTGCCGCGGCCACACTGCCCCACGACGTTGACGCGGGAATCGATGGCCATGTCGTGCGCACACCGATCGCGACCAGAATGCCAAGCATCAGGCCGACCGCTGCGCCGATGCCGGTGAGCGTCACCGCCTCAACCAGGAATTGCCAGAGGATCGTCCACTTCGTGGCGCCGAGCGCCTTGCGAACGCCGATCTCGCGCGTGCGCTCCGTGACTGAGATCATCATGATCGCCACGACCCCCACACCTCCGACCAGCAGCCCCACCGAGGACAGTGCAAGTCCGACCACGAAGAACGTGCCGAACAGCTTATTGTAAATCGCCCAGAGCCGATCTTGCGTGACGATATCGAAATTGTTCGGCTGGCTCGGACGCAGGCCGCGCCGCCCCCGCAGCGCGGCGGTGACGTCATCAACGGCGTCCTCCACCGCGACGCCGGACAGCGGCTTCACGATCAGGTTGTTGCCGCGCATCCAGAGATTCAGGTGGCGGCGCGCCGTCTCGAAGGGCACGATCGCCTTGGGTGAGTCCCCGCCGCCGGCCGACGTCGGCGTACCCATCGGGCTGGCGGTGTAGTGATAGAATCCGATCACCTTGAACTGCACGCCGTCGATGAGGATCTCCTTGTCGATGGGATCGGACAGCCCGAAGAGCGTCTCCGCCATCTTGTCGTTCACCAGCACCACCTTCGCGCCCGCAGCATTCTCGGCGTACGTGAAGTTGCGGCCGGGATAGATATCGCCGCCGTCGACTTCGGTCCAGTTCGGCGTGTACACCTCCATGCCCGCGTTCATGACCTTGTCCTTGTAACGGAACTTGGCGCCCGTGCCGACATGAGCCGTGACCGCGCGGATGGACGATAGCCGCTCGAGTGTCGCGACTTCATCGAGCGTAATAGCCGGGTTTCGCCGCTCCGGGCAGGTTTCCACCGTACCGTCACAGGAATTGAAACCGCCGATCGGCCGACGATAGACATAGAAGGACGTCGGACCCGCCGCCTCGAGATCTCGGCGGAAGGACTCGTTGATGCCGCGCACCACAGATGACATCGCGACCACCACGAAGACACCGAGCGCGACGCCCATGATCGTGAGGCCGGCGCGTGCCTTGTTCGCGCGGAGGGCCTCGAGCGCGATCGTAACGCCTTCGAACACCTGCGTGAAGGGGGCAAAGATCTTCATTTCGCTACTCCTGGCGCAGGGCGTCGATGGGATCGAGACGCGAAGCCTTTCGCGCCGGGAGCACGCCGGAGACAATGCCGACCACGGTGCCGAGTAATGTTGCCGCCACGAGTGACCACGGAGCGACGGCCATGGGCAACGGCGTGTTCCACGAGATGATGTTGGCGCCGAGGATGCCCAACGCGATGCCCAGGACCGCGCCCACGGTGCTCAGCGTTGCGGCCTCCACCAGGAATTGCCGCAGGATGTCCTTGCGACGCGCGCCGAGCGCCTTGCGGATGCCGATCTCGCGTGTGCGCTCTGCGACGGCCACCAACATGATGTTCATGATCACCATTCCACCGACGACGAGGCCGATCGCCGGAAGTGCCGTGCCGGCGATCGTCATGATCCCTTCGATCTGCTTGAACGACTGGAGCGCCGACTCGGACGTCTCCATGACGAAATTGTCTGGGGTGGCGGGGCGGAGGCCGCGATGTCCGCGGAGCACCTCACGCACCGTCTCCATTGCGTCGCGCATCATGAGGTCGTTCGAGGCCTGCACCATGAGGCCGTCGATGTCGCCTCGGGGATTGGTGAGTCGGTGAAGCGGCGCGTTGAAGGGCGCGAATGCGGTCTTGTCGAGCGACTGCCCGAAGAGATTGCCTTGATGTTCGATGACGCCGATCACCTGATAGGGAATGCCGCCGATGCGCAGCTCGCGACCAATCGCGTTCAGGCCGGGAAAGAAGAACTTCGCGACTTCGTCCCCGATCACGATGACCGGGTTTCCCAGCTCGCCTTCCTGCTG
>JALYVY010000320.1 GCA_030852985.1 Gemmatimonadota bacterium
TACCAGAGCTGCACGTGACGCGGCGCCCGGCGCACGACGTAGAGGTTCGCGCAGAGTACCATGAGCAGCACGCCGCCGAACACCGACGCGTTCACGATCCACGTCGAGCCGAACAGGAGGCTGAGCTCCGTGACCATGCGCGTCTCGAGGAGCATGAACGCCGCGCCCATGAAGAACAGCGGCACATCGAGGCCCCGACGGGTAAAGATCTCGCGACCGTACACGCCCCGTACGGCAAGCCCTGCACACAACAGGATCATCGTCAGCACGGCGAGGTAGCCGTACGGCACCGAGCCGGGACGCAGGTAGAGGAACGGCCAGTTGTCTGTCGGCACCTGCGTCGATGCGGGATACGTGGGCCGCACCGTGACCGTGCTCCGGAACGCCTCGGGGATGGCCGCGGGCGTGAGGTCGCGTCCAACGAGATACGTGACGCCGTAGCTGACGCCATGATGGACGACGATCGGCGTGCGGCCCGTTGCCTCGCTGATCGTGCGGAGCATCCGCTCCTCGATCCATGGGCCGGCGAACACGGAGAAGGAGACGGCCATGATGCCGCCGGGCTTCACGTGTGCCCAGCCGGCGGCGAGTCCCTCACGCGTGTAGACGTAGTTGTCGAGGCGCAGCGACGACATGGCCGAGAACATCGCGTGCGAATCGAGCAGGCCGTAGTCCACCACGTCGTAGCGCGTCTCGGCGTGACGCTGGAAGTAGGCGCGCGCGTCGTCGTTCACCAGTTCGACACGCGGCCCCTCATACGGGTGCTCGGGGTGCAGGATGCCGCCCATGTCGAGAATGAGCGGGTCAATTTCGACCGCGGTGACCTTCTGGTATCCGCGCCGGAGGGCGGCGGCGACGTCGTTCCCCGTCCCCGCGCCGACGACCAACGCGGTGCTCGCGGCGCCTCGCGTGCGGAAGGGCAACTCATACACCTGTTGCAGGTAGCCGCGTGTCGTGGGGCCTGACGCCGCGTTCACGACGCGATCCGAGAGATCGAAGATGAACTGGTGGAAGTCGCGGTTGACGTTCAGCATCCAGTCCCGCCGCAGCGGATCCTGTGCGGCAGAGCGACGCGGACCGACGGTGATATCGATCCGGTTGTACGGCGAGAAGTAGGCGCCCCTGGCCGAGAACGCTGCGAGCCCGACGATCGCCACCGCCGCCGCGATGGAGAGTGCGCGCCGTGAGAACCAGAGCAGGGGAAGCGCGCCAACAGCAAGCCACACCGGCGGTGACGCCCTGAGCGCGGCGAGCGCGGTCATGGTGACCACGCCGAGCAGGGACCCGAGGAGGTCCGCGGAGTATGCGCGGAGTGGCGGCAGGCGATCGAAGAGCCAGCCCACCGGCGCCGCCGCGAATGCGAAGACCGAGGCGACGGCGCCGAAGAGCACCGTCATGAGCATCGTGATGCCGGCGAACTGCCATGCCGTGGACGGCGCGGTATCGGCGCCCCAGAGCGAGATCGTGAGGTCGGGGAAGCGCAGCTGCATCAAGTGGAGTTGCGCGGAGAAGCACAGCACCGCCGACAGCACCGCGAGCGCTGGCAGGCAGGCATGGATCAAGGCGGGCCGCTTGCGGCCGAGCGCGATGCCGAGGCCCATGCCGAGGAACGCCGCGAGCAGGATGATGTTGGCGAAGTACGCCACGAGCCGGATCTGTCCGGAGATCCAGCGAATGAGGGCGAGTTCGAGCGCGAGAATGGCAAACGTGCACAGCCCGAGCTGGAAGGCACGCGACCGATCGCTGTGGGGCCATGGCGCGTCGTCGTGGACGCTGGGGGGCGTGGTGCTGTCCATACGAATACCTGAAGACATCGACGACCGGTTCCTGGGTGAAAAGGGCTGAGACTACCGACGGTCAGTGTCGCTTCCCGATGCCGAACTGGTCGCCACTCCGAATCGCGCGACCACCCCTGAAGTCCACCTCGAGCAGTTTCTCGCTCTGCACCGCGCGGCCATTCTCGTCCGAAAGCATCGCCACGGTGCGCTTGCTGCGAGTGTCGATCACCTCGCCTGTGGACGGAATCGCAAATTGTCCATCGACGCTGAACGTCACCCAGCCTGGCTGATCGCGCACGGGAATGCTGAGTACCAACCGGGGCATCTTGCGGCTCATGTCGAAGACATGCACGTGGCTGTTGGCGCCGTCGCACAGCCACAGTTCCCGTTCGTCTGGCCTGAGACCGATTCCGTGGCTGGGACACCCATGCCGCTTCACGGGTCCCACCTTGAATCCCGGTACTTCCACGCGGTCGAGCATGCGGCCGCTCGGAATGTCCCCAATCTCGAATCCGAGCAGGTCGTTCACGTTCACGTAGCATCGCCGCTGCGCACCATCGATGGTGAAGGGACGAATGACATTGCTGAACGGGCCGACCTCCTTCACCACGCTGCGGGCTCCGGTGTCAACGACAGTGAGTGATCGGGACCGGAGTCCCGCGAGGTACGCGCGTGTACCATCGGCCGAGCAGATGGTGTTGTGCGCGCCGGAGTCGCGGACGATGCGGGCGAGCTCATCCCCCGTCGATGCGTCGATGACGAACCAGTGCGGCCCCTCGAGCGTCGGCAGGTAGATCGTCCGACCATCCGGCGTGATGGACATCCGATCGCAGCCGCCTTCGTACGCGCGGTTCCACAACAGTGCGTCGGTGTTGAGGTCGATGCAGAGGAGCCGCTTGATCGTGCTGACGTACACACGCCCAGTGACCGCACTCGCGCAGATGCCCTTCACGTTCTCGGGGCTTTCACCTGCCGCGAGCGGCATCGTCGGGATCCGCCGGACGAACCGGAAGCGATCGTTCATGTCATACACGAGGATTCCGATACCGCCCCACTCCACGTAATTGCGTATCCCTGGCTCCGCGACGTAGAGAAATCGTTGGTCCGCGACTCCGAGGGGCGAGATGCCTCGTGCAAACGCGCGCGGAAGAACGAGGGCCGAGAATGCGGTTCCGCTAAGCGCGACGAAGGTCCTGCGCGTGATTCGTTCAGCCATGTCTCACTCCGGGGAGCATGCTAGCGGTCGTCAAGGCGGTAAAGAAAAATCCCGTAGCGCCAAGAGACGCGACACGGCGTCCCGCGCAAAAGTATGCATTCGCGCATGACTGGTCTTGCTAGCGGAGCGGAATAAACGCCAGGGCGTTGTTCGCGTTCATCGGGATCACCAGCTGGTTTGCGCCCGCGTCGTAGCACATCGACGCCGCGCTGGGGATGTTGCGAGCGATCAACTCCGCGGGCTGACCGGGCCGAATGCGGGAGACGCCGCCGTTGACGACACTGCTGACGTACTTGGTCCCATCGGGCATGATCACAAGGCCGTCGTTGCCCGGCTGCGCTGCGGTCTCGGTCCTGAGGAGCTGGCCCGCGGGTGAGAAGGTCAGCACATCGCTGGTCCCGATGGTGACGACGACGATGTTTCCCTGCGGATCAAACGCGATCCCATTCGGTCGGCTGAGTGGCGCACCCTGCGCGAAGACAGACGCTGCGCCGTCGGCCGTAATTTTCCAGACCTGCCATGTCGCGGGATTGGCGTCGCCGGTCACCGTCCCGTAGATCGTGCCATCGTCCGCGACCTCGATGTCATTGAACCACGACACACGCTCGACACGAATCTCTCCGGCGGGCACGCCCGTGCGCATGTTGAATTTGCGGATCACCGCAATGCTCGGGTCGGCGGCTGAGGTCCCGCCATCACGGTCGGCGACGTAGAGCATCCCGTTGTTGATGTCGCTGCCGTACGGCTCGTTGAGCACCAGCGGCGGCGTCAGTCCAGCACGTTCGGCGGGATTCTGCACGCCAATCCACCGCGCCGTGTGCACCGATCCGTCGTGGTTGATGAGTGATACCCACGCATTGTTCGTCTGCACACCCTGCGGCACACCGCGATTGGGCACCACAATGAGGCCACGCTCGGCATCATATGAGCAGCTTTCCGCGGAGTAGATCGCGCCATACACCTTCACGTTGGTCGACATGGGCTCGAAGGTGCCGCTGGCAGCAGGCACTATCGGAAGGCCGAGCGCATTCCCGACGACGTACGGCTGCGGTGCCGGCTGCTGGCCGAGTGCCATGGGTGCGCGCGTCGTCGTCGCGGCAATGACGACTGTAATTACTGCGTAGAACTTCATTGGGCATTCTCCGTTCGAATGTTACAGGCATTCGTCATTCCCGCGTACGCGGAAATCCATTATCACAACAGGAAAAGCAAAGGACATTCTGAAGCAGTTGCCGTTACAGCGTTCTTCTGCGTTGCGAAGCCTGCGCCGTTCTGCGTTCGCCGTGCCGACAAGCACAAAACAGGATCGGCTCAAGACGGAAACTCATACCCTAC
>JALYVY010000321.1 GCA_030852985.1 Gemmatimonadota bacterium
TGAGCTGTACGGGCGGGAGCTGCACTAGCCCGAACCGCTCTCATGGCACCATCACAAAATCGATACGCACGGGTGTCGGCCGCGAAGGACGACACAGGCTTCGTCCACGTACGCGGAGCGCGAGAGTACAACCTCAAGGACATCGACGTCGATATCCCCCGCGATGCGCTCGTCGTGTTCACCGGAGTCTCGGGGTCCGGTAAGTCATCGCTGGCGTTCGGAACGCTCTACGCCGAGGCGCAGCGCCGGTACCTCGAATCGGTGTCGCCCTATGCGCGCCGGCTGTTTCACCAGATGGCGGTACCCGAAGTCGACGCGATCGAGGGACTGCCTCCCGCCGTCGCACTGCAACAGCAACGCGGTGCGCCAACGACTCGATCATCCGTCGGCAGCGTGACGACGCTCTCCAACCTGCTGCGCATGCTCTACTCGCGCGCAGGCGACTATCCGCGCGGACAGCCGCACCTCGAAGCCGAAGCGTTCTCTCCGAACACCCCACAAGGCGCGTGTCCCCAGTGTCATGGGCTTGGCCGAGTGTACGAAGTGACGGAACGGTCCATGGTGCCGGATGATTCGCTCACGATTCGCGAACGCGCCATCGCCGCCTGGCCCACCGCCTGGCAGGGACAGAATCTCCGCGACATCAGCACCACACTCGGCTACGACGTGGACGTTCCCTGGCGGGAGCTGTCGAAGAAGGATCGAGAGTGGTTGCTCTTCACCGAGGAGCAGCCGCAGGTGCCGGTGTACGCTGGCTACACGTCGGCGGAGGTGCGTCGCGCGATCAGGAAGAAGGAGGAGCCGAGCTATCAAGGCACCTTCACGAGTGCGAGGCGTCATGTGATGCAGACCTTCGCCACGACGGAGAGCGCGTCGATGAAGCGGCGCGTCGCGCAGTTCATGATCAGCAGCGATTGCCCCACGTGCGGCGGCCAACGGCTCCGGCGCGAGTCGTTGTCGGTGAAGTTCGACGGACGCAACATCGCCGACATCATGCGCGTTCCCCTTGGGCGGCTCGACGCGCTGCTCCGACCGTGGTGCGAAGAGTCCTTCGACGGGTTCGCCAAGTTGAAGGAGAAGCATCCCGAGAAGGCGATCGTCACGCAGCGCATCACCCAGGATATCGTGGCACGGCTCGGAGTCATGCTCGACCTCGGATTGGGATACCTCACCCTCGACCGCAGCACGCCCACGCTCTCTCCGGGGGAGCTGCAGCGATTGCGACTCGCCACGCAGGTCCGTTCCAACCTCTTCGGCGTCGTGTATGTGCTCGATGAGCCGTCGGCGGGATTACACCCGGCCGATACAGAGGCACTGCTCCGCGCGCTCGATCGGCTGAAGGCCTCAGGCAATTCACTCTTCGTCGTCGAACATGATCTCGACGTCGTGCGGCGCGCAGACTGGATCGTGGACGTCGGACCGGCCGCAGGGGAGCAGGGCGGCGAGATCCTGTACAGCGGCCCTCCGGCCGGACTCGAGGCGGTCGCGGCTTCGGAAACGCGCCGTCACCTCTTTGCCGGTGACGCCCCACCGGCACGCGTGCCGCGCGTGCCAACCGGCTGGCTGCGCTTGCGCGGCGTAACACGCAACAATCTCGACGACCTCGATGTCGCCTTCCCGCTCGGCGTCCTGACCACCGTCACTGGCGTTTCGGGATCGGGAAAATCGAGCCTCGTGAGCCAGGTGCTCGTGGAGCTGGTGGCAAGACAGCTCGGCAGCGCGCTCGCGGCAGAGGTCGACGAAGTACCGGAGCTCGAAGCATCGGCGCCCGTCACACTGGGCGGGACGATCACATCCGGCATGGAGGGGATCAGCCGGCTGGTGACGGTCGATCAAAAGCCCATCGGCCGCACGCCGCGCTCCAACCTTGCGACCTATACCGGCCTGTTCGACAACGTGCGCAAGTTGTTCGCGGCCACGAAGACGGCGCATGCCCGTCACTACGACGCGGGGCGCTTCTCATTCAACGTCGCAAAAGGCCGTTGTGACACATGTGATGGCGAAGGGTTCGTCATGGTCGAGCTGCTCTTTCTTCCGAGTGTGTACGCACCCTGCCCCACCTGCCACGGCGCGCGCTATAACGCGAAGACGCTCGAGGTTACCCTGCGGGGCAGGAATATCGCCGAGGTGCTCGCGATGACCGTGAACGCTGCGTACGAGTTCTTCGCGGAGGACGCCGGGGTGCGCCGCGCGCTGGGCGTGCTGCGCGAGGTGGGGCTCGGCTACCTGCGACTCGGCCAGCCGGCCACCGAGCTCTCGGGTGGTGAAGCGCAGCGCATCAAGCTCGCGACAGAGCTGCAACGTGTGGGGCGTGGCAACACGCTGTATGTCCTGGACGAGCCGACCACGGGACTGCATCCCTCCGACATCGAGCGGTTGATCGTGCAGCTCGATGCGCTGGTCAACGCGGGAAATACCGTGATCGTGGTGGAGCACGACATGCGCGTGGTTGCCAGCAGTGACTGGGTCATGGACATAGGACCCGGTGCGGGGGACGAGGGGGGCAGAATGGTGGCGTGCGGCGTTCCAGCCGATGTTGCGACCGCATCAGCGAGTCAGACGGCGCCGTACCTCGCGCGATACCTCGGCTGATGCGCGTCTACGCAGCGACGCGTGGCACTGGAGAGAACGTGCCGTGCGCCCCGGCGCGTTTCTCGGCCGGCCGAACGACGATGGCGTAGACGAGGCCAGCCGCTAGAGAGCAGATGGTCATCGTGCCCGTCATCGCGATCGCGGTGCGTCCGTCGAACAGGCTGGCGGCGATGGCGCTCGAAACCGCCCCGGTGACCATCTGCATGCTGCTCAGGAGCGCGCTCGCGACGCCGGCGATGTCCGGCATCGGCTCGAGTGCGCCTTGCGCCGCGTTCGGACGCAGGAGCCCCGTGCCGACATTGCCGATGACGACCAGCGGAATGAACGTCGCGATGCGCAGGAACCCACTCAGCGACAGCAACAGGAGGGAAGAGGCGACAACGGCCATGACGAAGAGGCCCGAGCCGAGCAACCGCGCATGTGACACGCCACGCCGGCCGAGTCGCGCGCTGGAAAACGATCCTGTCACGAGCCCCAGCGAAGTGAGCGCGAAGAGCAAACCATACACGCGCTGTGACGCGCCCAGCACACCGATGAGCACGAGCGACGATCCGGAGACGAATGCGAAAAGGCTTCCGAAGGTCAACGCGGTGACGAGTGCATTACCGAAGCTGATCGGATTGCGGATGACCCGCGCGTAGTTGTGCAGCGTTCCCCTCAGCGTGAGTGCTCCACCGCTGAGTGGCGCCGATTCTTCCAGTGCGCGCCAAGCCACGATCAGCAGCACGAACCCGCCGACGGCGAGCAGCGCATAGATCCCGCGCCATCCCGCAGCGGCAGCGACCCATACGCCGATGGTTGGCGCAATGATCGGCGCCACGCCGGACGCCATGTTGACGTACGCCTGCTTCGCACGCGCTTCGGCCCCGGTGAACCGGTCACGAACAGTGGCAAGTACCAGCACCTGCACCATGCCTGCCCCCATGCCCATCAGCGTCCGGCAGAGCAGTAACGCCTGAATGGATTGCGCGGAGGCGCCGAGCGCACCGAAAAGCGCGAAGGTGGCGCACCCGGTCAGGAGAATGGGGCGTCGGCCGAATCGATCAGAAAGCGGACCGAAGACGAGCGGCCCCGCGGCGAACCCCGCCATGAACACGCTCATGGTGAGTGCCGCGCGCGCCGGCGTGACACCGAGCGACAATGCCATGGCCGCCAGGACGGGCAACGCCATGTCGGTGGCGAAGGACGACAGCGTCACCAGGGAACCGAGCAGCAGCGTGAACCGAAGGGACTGAGGCTGGAGTGGTTTCACGCGTGTGTGGAGGATCTCGGATAGCGGCCGTGCTGCGGTCTCAATATACGCCGCTGTGGAGGGTCGATTCCATCCGTTGCCGGCGATGTAACTCTCATGCGCGCAATAGCCTGCGGTCAGCCGCGCGCGCTCGCGATCCCCAGACTCAGCTTATGGATGCGTTCTTGCGTGTTCGGTATCGTGCATACTCGCGGCGGCTACGTGCCGGCGCCCTCCGAGCGAAAGCGAGGCCCTCTCGCCATGCAGTCAACACGCCCGGAGACACCCCGTGCCCCCTGCCGTTGCCCGTTCCGAATTTCGCCGCCTCATTGTCGAGCGGCGCGAGGAAGTGCTCACCGCGTGGGTGAAGGAGCAGTTGAAGGAAGGGCGCGCCGAGAGCCTGCCCGCGGCCGAGCTTCGTGCGCAGGGCGATGAGTTTCTCACCCTGATCGCCGATCCGGCGGACACGTACTCGATCCTCGACGCCGAA
>JALYVY010000022.1 GCA_030852985.1 Gemmatimonadota bacterium
GCCCATTGGACGGAACTGGGCGCGATGCCGCATCGGTGCTCAGGGCGTCAAATCGAACAACGTCGAGCGGTGCTACGGTCACGCGCGACGTTGCACCCTGAGCGGGCTCCACGACGTTCCCTGTCACCAGCCGACGCTCCAGGCGCGCCAGCGTCTCCTGCAGCGCGTCGTCGCTCGCCCCAGAACCTGTCGAGTCCAGGCGAGATCGGGCCTCCCTGGCAAATCGGACAAGTGCGGCACGTGAGTATGGTCGCTGCCCGACGACGATGCGCCTGATCAGGCCTGCGTCGACAAGCCGGTCGACGTCCTGATAGATCGCGTCACCCACGGGTACGGTCACCGCCGACTGCGCCTTCGCCGACACCACGCCGAGGCAGAGAGATGCCGTCAGAAGGGTGGCGCGCAACGCACGCAACATCACCGGTGAACGGCCCCGTTTGAGCAGCTACTGCGAAGCGTCAACTGGCCGTCCTGCATGTGTTGGCCCGTCGTAGAGCCTCCAGCGACGATACTCGCTGAGTCCGAGCGCCTTGAGCGGCGCAAGCAGCAGTTCGTTGTCCTCGAGGATCCAGCTCGCCTCCGCGCCGACAGCGCCGTAGGCCTTGCCCCGCCGATACGACTCCATGATGAACAGCGGAAAGATCGATCGGTTCCGAAACTCGCGCTTGATGCCGAGCGCCATGATGCGCCCACTGCGAAGCTTCGACTTTCCAAGCAGCAGCTTGATGAATCCCGTGGGCAACAGCCGACCGGTCTTGATCTTCTTGAGGACCTGGTTGAAGTCGGGAACGATCAGCATGAAGCCGGCCGGCACTCCGTTCACCTCGGCCATGTACGCAAATTCAGGAATGAGCAGGGGCTTGAGGTCCTTGGCCATCACGACGAATTCGTCCTTCGTCATCGGCACGAATCCCCAGTTGTCTTCCCACGCGTGATTGTAGACGTCCCAGCAGAGCTCCAGCTCCTGGTCCCATCGCGACAGATCGAGGTCCCTGAACGTCATGCCGCTCTTCTTCTGCGCGCGCGCTGCAACAGCCTTGACCGAGTCCGGCACGACAAAGCTTCCGTCCATCGGGATGTAGTAGGCAACCAGGTCCTTCACGCCAAC
The DNA here is from genome assembly GCA_030852985.1 of Gemmatimonadota bacterium. Taxonomy (GTDB): domain Bacteria; phylum Gemmatimonadota; class Gemmatimonadetes; order Gemmatimonadales; family Gemmatimonadaceae; genus AG11. The sequence continues at coordinate 1,109 of JALYVY010000022.1, forward strand.
CTGACCCGTTCCTTCGACCAACCGTCCGTACCACTCCGGGTTCCATGGCGTCATGAAGGTTGGCTCATGCTCGAAGCCATCCACGAGCAGGCCACAGTCGTAGTTGGTGCTCGGCATGACTGGACCGCGCATATTCTCGAGGCCGCGTTCACGGAGCCACGCGGCGGCGGCACTGAACAGCCGCTGAGCGACTTCCGGATCGTCGATGCACTCGAAGAAACCCCAGAACCCCAGCCGGTCACCCGAAAACTTGTTGTGTGCGCGATTCTCGATGGCCGCGATGCGACCGACTGGCTTGCCGTCGCGCACCGCGAGAAACAGCTCGCGATTCGCCTCGCGATAGAACGGCTTCTTCCGGTCCAGCGCGTCCTTCACGGCAAGGCGCAGCGGCGGCACGTACTGCGGATGATCGGACTCGTTATAGAGCTGCCATGGCAGGTCGATGAAACGAGCGAGGTGGCTTCGCGAATCAGAAGCGATGATTTCGAGTGACACGGGACGGTTCAGGGTGGTGAGCTACTCTCTGTACCTCGCAAATTAACAGCTTGCGACGCGCTCGCGGCCCGGGCGATTCCGCGGCGACGTCTCGGTCGCATCGAGCGCAACCGCCAGAACGGCGTGCGTTTCTCGCGCTGCGATGTCCCAATCGAATCGCGCGGCCCAGGCACGGCGCCGCATTTGCTTCTCGGGTCCGTCCACCAGGCTCGCGCAGCGCTTCAGCGCATCACCGATACTGTCCACGTCGGTCGGGTCGAAGTAGTCTGCCTCGGGCCCGCACACTTCCGGGAGGGAGCCTGCGCGTGATACCGCCACCGGCCGACCCGCCGCCATCGCCTCGAGAGGCGGCAATCCGAAGCCTTCGTACAGCGACGGTTGGATGAGCGCGGCGCAGCAGGCGACATAACGCTCCAGGACATCGCGCGTCACATAGCCCGTGAACACGACGCGATCGCCGAGGCGTTCGGCCATCTGCTCCACCTCGGTGTCGAGCGTAAGAAGTCCCTCGCGCCGGCCCACGATGACCAATCGGTGCGGGATGTCGCGCGACACGCGCTCGAACGCGGCGACCAGTCGCTTCAGGTTCTTGTGCGGCTTGACGTTGCCCACCGCAAGAAGGTACGGGCCCTCGAGCGGCGGATTCGTCGCGGACAGCGCCGACCATCGGGGACTGACGCCCAGGTGCACCACGGCCATCCGGTGGGGCTTGCCCGCGAGTCGCTGAAGCTCGCCAGCCGTGAAGGCCGAATCACAGATCACCACCCGTGCGCGACGCACCAGAGTACCGAAGACGACCCTGGCGTAGCATCGCCGCACCGGTGACATGTCGAAAGCGGCAAGATGAAAGACATCGTGCACCGTGACTGCGAGCGCACCTCGCCTCAACAGGGGAATGTTGTAGTGCGGAACCCACAGCATCGCGTCGCGCGGAACGAGCCGGAGATACGCGAGCTGTTCGCGTAGTGAATAGATGGGAGCATTGAATTCCCGATAGCGCACGCGCGGCGATGGCGGGATCTCCCGGGCCAGCACGTCCTGATCCCCAAGAATCGTGAACTGGGCATCGCTCCATAGCGTGACGATACGCGGAACGAGATGCTCGATGTAGGTGCCGATGCCGGAGGTCCGGACCATCCGCGCGTCGATCACGATGTGGGGCTGTCTGGCTGACGCCGGCTTTCCAGCCATCATCGCAATGGTGGTGAATGAATGACCTGCGCGGGAATCACGCGAGAGCTATCGCTCGGGCGGCGCAAAGTTAATACTCACGCCGCATGTACGAACCTAACTCTGGCAGCGCCTTGGGCGGATATCCGCACCAGCACGACATCGTGATTCATCGCGCACTCACCATCCTCGCGGTGTACCTGACGGCGATGGTCTTTCCGATGGCGCGGTGGACCCTCGAATCGGGCTCGCTCACAGGGTTGGTCTCGCACCTGATTGTCCTGGCCATCGTGTGGTGCGCCTTGACGCGAAGGCTTCCCACTGCCGCGCGCGACTGGACGCCACTGGCCGTCGGTCCGTTCCTTTACATCGAATTGCGATGGCTCATCGCCGGAGCACGCCGTGCGCACGAAGACAGACTCGTGGCTGGATGGGAGCGCGTGCTGTTCGCTACCGAGCCTTCTCGCGTCCTCGCTACACGCTGGCACTGGGCCGCCTTGAGTGAAGTGCTCCACGCGGCCTACCTGTCCTACTACGCCATCGTCCTTGTCCCCCCAGCCGTGCTGTGGTTGCGGGGACGACGGTGCGCGTTTTCCTCCACCCTGCTCGCCCTCACTGTGGTGTATGCGATCTGCTTCACCATCTACGTGATCTTTCCCGTCGACGGGCCGCGATTCCTGAACGGCGCATCGGCGGCCCCGCCTGGACCAATCCGCACGATCGTGCTGGCGCTTCTCGTCTCTGGCTCCTCGCGCGGCACCGCCTTCCCCTCGTCGCACGTCGCCGCCTCGGTCGTCGCGACTGTTTGCGCCCTGCGCTTCCAGCGGCCCGTCGGCGTCGTCCTGGCCCTACTCACCGTTGGCGTGTGCGTCGGTGCCGTCTACGGCGGCTACCACTACGGCGTCGACATCGTGGCCGGCCTGCTGACGGGCGCCGTTGCTCTCGCTCTGGCCTACGTCATCGAAAGGCGCGCATACCAGGCCGACGAGACCTGAGCGAACCTTCACGACGGGGGGACGTCAACCTCCGCGACCACCACCTGCCACACTTCGGTCCAGACTCTCCTGCGCGATCTCGTGCGCGACAGCCGCGGCCACTGCGGCGACCGCGGTGCGCAACTGCGCGTCGGTATGCTCGCTCGACAGGAAAAACCGCAGGCGCGCTTCGTCATTCGGTACGGACGGGCTGATCATCGGCGCGGCGTTCACGCCAGCGGCGAAGATCGCCTGTGAAATGCGCACCGCGCGGGCCGAGTCGCCGACAATGATCGGCACCACGCCCGCGCCACCGCTCTGTCCCGTATCGAGTCCGGCTTCCTGGGCATACTGCGCGAACAACCGCGCATTCTCGCGCACCTGAGACACCCGCGCCGGCTCGGCCTCGAGTACCCGCAACGACGCCAGCGCCGCCGCGGCATTGGGTGGCGTGATGCCAACGCTGTAGACGAAGCCAGGTGCGGTGTACTTGAGGTACTCGACGAGCGCACGCGTCCCCGCGACATACCCCCCGCAACTCGCCAGCGTCTTGCTCAGCGTGCCCATGAGGATGTCAACTGACGCGGGATCGACGCCGGCGCTCTCACAAATGCCGCGCCCCGTCTCGCCCAGCACACCAAGCGAGTGCGCCTCGTCCACCATGAGCATCGCGCCATGGCGGGTCTTCACGTCGACAAAGCGCGCCAGGTCGGGCGTGTCGCCGTCGACGCTGTAAACACCTTCGATGACTACGATCGCGCGCCGGTGACGATGGCGCATCTCCGCGAGCATTGCGTCGCACGCGGCCCAGTCATTGTGGGGGAACGTCACCCAGCGCGCGCCGGAAAATGCCGCGCCCTGCAGTGCACTGTTGTGGATGAAGGCATCACAGACCACGAGATCGCCGGGTCCGAACAGGTGCGAGAGCACAGCGACGTTGGTCGCATGCCCACCAACGAACACCAGCGCCGCCTCCGTTCCTGTAAACCGCGCAAGAGCCTCTTCGAGCTCGCCGTTCAACGGCCGCTCGCCGGACACCACGCGGCTTGCCGATACCGAAGTGCCGTACTGCTCGGCGGCTTGTTGCGCGGCGCGCGTGACGTCGGGATGTCCCGACAGGCCCAGATAGTTGTAGTTCGCGAAATTGAGGAGCTCACGGCCGCCGACGCGCGCCGTCGCGCCCGAGATGCCCTCGTGCACCGCGAAATAGGGACTCACGGAATCGCCAGCGATGACCTCGGCGAGACGACCCTGCAACGCGCGGAACTCCGGCCATTGCGCGATGGGAAGCACCTCGGGGTGCATGTCGTGCGGCACGGCGAGCACTGGGAGCATCGCGTCGTCACCGCGCACGCCGTCCACCGCCGCCGCAAACTCGCCGATTGTCGCGCTGCGCCACAGGAGCGATGCATCGATGCGCCTGCCGAGATGACTCTCGAGCGCCACGACAAGGCGCGTAGCGGCGAGCGAATCGAGCCCGTGATCGCGAAGGCTCGTGTCCGCGCTCGCCGCACCCGGCGCAAGCTGGAATTCGTCCGACAACCACTCGAGAATGTACGCCAGCGACGGCGACGGTATCGCGTCCCCCACCGTCGTCTCACTGCGACGCGGCTGACGAGGCATCGCCTCGACCCACTCGACATCGAGCAGCGGATCGATCATCACGTTCGAGCGCTGCTCGACATCGCCAACATCCGCATTTGCCCACTCGACGGCGGAATCGAGGTTCTGCCCGAGCAGCGCCGCGCGCTCATCAGCGTGGGCCGTGGTGCAGCGCGCAATGGCCTTCTCGAAGCTCTCCTCGAAACGCGCGATAGCGAGGTCGCATCCCGACGTGCCCCGTGCGCGCGCAATGCGCGCTGACGCGAGCATCACCCCTTCGGTGACAGCACCGCCAAGCAGTAGCGACGCCCATTGATGCGCCGCGGCACGCGTTGCACCGTGCGCGGACAGACGCGCCGCGACCTGATGGGCCGCACGCGTGAGATGATCAGCGATGTCCTTCGCGCCGAGCCGATCGGCGATCAACACCCGTTGCGCCGATGCGTCACGCATCGCCCGCGTGCCGAGATGCACCAGCAGCGGCTCGGTGGGCCCCTCGAAGATCCTCAGGAGCCTGGCGTCGCGGAACAGCTGCGCTACGGGGTTGCTCTCCATGTACCCGCGTCCGCCAAGGAGCTGCATCGTTCCATCCACGGCCTCCCACAACAGCTCGGGCGCCGAAGTCTTGCAGACAATGAATGCGTCCTCGGGCAGGACCACGCCCGCATCCATCGCTTCAGCCAGCACCGCGAGGTACGTGTCGAGGGCCGCGGCCGATGCGGCCATCGCGCCAATCTTCGCGCGCGTGGCGGGATGATCGATCAATCGACCGGAGGCCACCTTCCTTCGCGCCGAGTAACGATGCGCAAGCTGCACCGCACGCTTGAGCGCGCCGAGACACATGGCCGCCACGCCGAAACGCGCGTGGAGGAATACGTCCTGCGCCACCAGAATGCCCTGCCCCACCTCGCCGAGCACCGCATCGGACCCAACGAAGGCGCCCTCGAGGTGCACCGCGTTCTGCCACATGCCGCGCATACCAAGAGACGGCGCGGCATCGCCGATCCGAAGTCCAGGCGTACCGGCGCGCAGCACGAACGCGGTAATTCCTCCGTCGTCGCCGGGAATGCGCGCGAAGACGGTGAACAGTCCGGCCGACGCCGCCGAGCCAACCCAGCTCTTCACGCCGTGCAGCCGCCAGCCCCCATCGACCGGCACAGCGAGCGACTCCAGCGCCCACGGATTGGAGCCCGCCGAAGGCTCGGTCAACGCAAGCGCCGCGATGCGATCACCCCGGGCCAGCGAAGGTACGGTGCTGTCGCGCAGGTCCGGAAGCGCGTGCTCGAGGAGCGGGCGCATGCCGAGCGAGTTGTGCCCGCCCACGTACGTCGCCAACGTGAGGTCGATCGACGCGAGCTGCTCGATGACCCGCAATGCGTCGACATGCGCGAGACCCAGGCCGCCGAGGGCCCTCGGCGCTTGTAGACCGAACAGCCCCTGTGCCGCGAAATCGCGCGTCACCTCGTGCCGCATCTCCCGACGCTCGTTCATGCCGAGCGAATCGAGATGATGTCGCGCGTAATCGCGCAACCATGCACGGAGCGCCAATGCACACTCGGCGCTCGAAACCGCTGGCGGAGTGATGGCATCGCGAGCGTCTACCGGCGTCTCGGCGGCGAGCATCGTGATCTCACCCGACTCGTATTGCTCCCGCGTCCGTCGCCGTTGGAGCTTTCCGCTGGAGGTCTTCGGCAGGGTGCCCTGGCGAATGAGTACGACATCGTCGATGGTGACGCCGAGGGCGTTGGCGACGGACGTGCGCACGGCGCCAACCACGAGCGCGTTGGCCGACGTCCGGTGATGACGTGCCACCTCGGCGACGATGACCACGTGCTCGCCTCCCGATGAACCCGTGCTGAACGCCGCGACCGCGCCGCTCCGGATGTGCGGGTGTCCGTGCTCCACCGCGTTTTCGATGTCCTGTGGGTAGAAGTTGCGGCCACCGACAATGACGAGGTCCTTCAACCGACCGGTAACGACGAGCTCTCCCTCATGCATGGCGCCGAGGTCGCCGGTGCGAAGGAACGTCTCGCGCAGTCCTCCGATCCGTGCGCCGAACACCTGCGCCGATTCCTCCTCGCGCCCCCAGTACCCGGAGGCCACACTGCCGCCGGCAATCCAGATCTCACCGACCTGGTCGGGCGCGCACTCGATCGACGTGTCAGGGTCGACGATGCGCACCGTGAGCATGTCTGACGGGGGGCCCACTGTAACGAGCCGCGCCGCGTCATCGCCGTCCGAGACCTGGACCGTGCGCTCGGCGAGGCTCGCGCGATCGACGTTCAGAATGGTGGGCACCGTGGTGCGCGATGCGCCGGCCGCAAATAACGTGACCTCAGCCAGGCCGTAGCTCGGCATGAAGCTTTCGCGTTGGAAACCGTACGGCTCGAACGCGGCGACGAACCGCTCCATCGTGTCTGCCCTTACGGGCTCGGCGCCATTGATCACGATGCGCCACCGCGAGAGGTCGAGCGACGCGCGCTCATCTTCCGTTACGCGCTCCGCGCACAGGTCGTATGCGAAGTTCGGCGCGCCACTCGTCGTTCCGCCATAGCGGGACAGCGCCTCGAGCCATCGGAACGGGCGCTGCGAAAAGGTCGACGGCGCCATCAGGCTCACGGGGAACTTCGCGTACAGCGGCTGCAAGATGGCGCCAATGAGCCCCATGTCGTGGTACGGCGGAACCCAGAAGACGGCTTCGTCCCCTTCGCGCTGGCGAAAGACACGGTGAATGACGGCGAGATTGTGCATCACCGACGAGTGCGACAGCATCACCCCGCGCGGGTCGCCGGTGGATCCGGACGTGTACTGCAGGATCGCCAATCCGCCGGTCGGCGCCGGCCGAATGAGCTCGGACGCCGACGGATCCAGCATGTCCTCGACGTCGATCCATGTGATGTGGGCCAGCGTCGGCGAGCCGGCGATGAACTGCGCAAGCCGGTGATGCAGCGCGGACGAGACGATGGCGAGGCGAGCGCCGCTATCGCCGACGATTCCCGCGACGCGCGCGTCGGGACGTCGTGGATTTGGAGGGTACGCGGGCACAGCGACCACCCCCGCGTACTGGCAGGCAAAGAGGGCCGTGACATAGTCGAGGCCCGGCGGCAGCAGCAGGACCACGCGGTCGCCCGGCGCGGCAATCTCCGCAATGCGGCTCGACATCCGCGCCACGCGATCGCGCAGCTGGGCGTACGTGAGCGTGCCCTCCTCGTCACCGGACGAGGAAAGGAATCGGTATGCTGTGTCCGCGCCGCTCGTCCTCGCGCGGTACTCGAGCACGTCGACGAGCCCTCGGCAACCGACGCGCGCGGCGTCGTCCTGTAGCAACGCGTTCAGACTCGCTCCTCCGGCAATGGTGCAGCCGCCATCTCGACGTCCCGTTTGCGTCGCAGCAATCCCGCCTGGCAATACCAAAGATAGGTGTCGCGCAAACCATCCTGAAGGTCGACTTCAGGGCGCCATGCGAGCTCTTCGCGCGCGCGGGAGGAGTCGCACAACCACCATTTCGGCACAGCCAGCGAAACCTTGTTCGTGTTGAGCAACACCGCCCTTCCGGAAATTCGGCTGAACACGTCGCCCGCGTGCCCCGCGAGGCGCAGGAGCCGCTGCGGCAGCTGCACCGCACGATACGTCGTGGACGCCAACGCTGCGCTCATCTCGTACAACGTTCGCCACGACACGGGCGCGTCGGAGCCCACGAAGTACGTTCGTCCGCGCGCGCGGGGCTGCTCGATCGCGCGGATGATCGCGCGAACGAGGTCGCTCACGTGCACGATCGACATCAGCTGCTCCGCCGGCGCGGCAAACACCGCAATGCGATTCGTCGCCTGCCTGAAGACGTTCAGGAAGTCGACGTCCCGCGGTCCATAGACGGCGCTGGGCCTTATGATCGTGACGGGAAGCGTATCGGCGAAGCGAAGCGTCGCCTGTTCTGCCTCCAGCTTGCTGCGGCCGTACGCCTCCACCGGATGCGGCGCATCGTCCTCACGCACCGCGCGATCGGCCGCTGCGGCGGGCCCCGCGGCGGCCTGCGATGACACGAGGACAAAGCGCTGAAGCCGGGACCCACGGGCTGCCAGCGCGGCCAGGATGTTGGCGGTGGGAACCACGTTGCCCTCACGGAACTCCGAGAGCGTACGCGCCTTCGTCACGCCGGCCACGTGGAACACGTGCGTGACGCCAGTCCAGATGGCGTTCTCCCTCAGCGAGCGATCGTCGAGCAGGTCCGCCACGTGGTACGTCACCCGTGGGTCGCGCGTGCCGCTGCGGCTGTCCGGGCGGATCAGCGCACGTACAGTCGCGCCACGCGCCAGCAGCGCCTCCACAAGGTGCGATCCGATGAATCCAGACGATCCAGTGACGACAGCAATCATCTGGCCTCGAGAAAAGAGCGCATGCGAGCGCGGCGATCGAGATCGCGCCGCCCAAAGTCATTGGAAAGCTGGTGCAATGGGCGTACCTTGCGACGGGCGCTACCCTGCACCACGGGCCCTTAGCTTAGTTGGTTAAAGCAGCCGACTCATAATCGGCCGATCGTGGGTTCAAGTCCCACAGGGCCCACTAATTTTCCTTTGTGGCGTGACGCGAGTTTCCATAACGGTCGACTTCGAGCCGGACTGCCCGCCATACCTCAGCAGTACTTTTCGCGGTATCCACGAGGCAGCACCGAAGCTTCTGCAACTGTTCGCCGATACCGGGATACGGACAACGTATTTCACCACGGGTGAAGTTGCCGAGCGGTACCCGGGGCACGTCGAGGCGGTGGTGCGCGGTGGTCATGAGTTGGGCTGCCACGGGATGTCGCACACGGCATTCGACACCATGGATCCCTCCACGGCCAAATGGGAGATCGAGCGCTCGGCGGCAATCCTGCGAGCGTTTGCTCCCGTTACCTCATTTCGAGCCCCCTATCTCAGGTTCCCCGAGCCGTATGTGCCGCTGCTGGAATCGGCGGAGTTTCTCCTCGATTCCTCGCTCGCCAAGTACAAGCGATCCTGCTACGCGCGACGGCAGCCCACGTCCCTCGAACGCATTGCGGCGTCGATGACGTCTTCGGTGTACCGCCTGCCGAGGGTGATCCGTAATCCGTGGCTGCTGTCGCTGAGCGATCCCGTCGTGCTGTTCGTGCATCCATGGGAGTTCGTCGATCTCCGGCACGAGGACCTTCGCTACGATTGTCGCTTTCGCACGGGCGATTTTGCCCTGCGGGCGTTGCGTGAAGTCATCCAGCTCTTCCAGCACGCCGGCGCGACCTTCCTGCCGATGCGCGAATTGCACGCTCCCCGGTGATGTCGCAACACGGGCGGCGCACCCGCTGGATGCTTGCCACCGTCGTGCTGGTCGCCGTGGGCGCGATGGCGGTGCGCAACATCGATGGGGCGCGCGTGCTCGACGCCCTGCAGCAAGTGCGCGGGGCATGGATCGTCGCCGCATTGTGCTGCTTCTCGGCCATTTTGCCCCTATGGGCGGTGCAATGGACGCTGCTCGCACCGCCGACCGCACACAACACCATCCGACGCATGCTCGGCGTGACGACGATGATGTCGTCCACGATGAACACGACGCCGTTGTTCCTCGGCGAAGCCGCCGGCCTGGTTCTCCTCGTGTCGCGCATCGGCGTCACCCGCGCCGAAGCCGTGTCCATCACGATCATGGACCAACTGCTGGTCGGCGTCGCCAAGATCGGCGTAGTGTCGACGGCCGCCCTTTCACTCACGGTGCCCGACTGGATGCGCGCCGGATGGACCACGCTTGCCGTCGGCGTCGTGGGCCTGCTCGTCATCTGCGCGCTGTCGGCATGGCAGCACGCGCGACTTGGGAAAGTCGCCGCCCGCGTGCTCCCACCGCGCACCGCGCGCATGGTTGGAAATATCGCGCGCGCACTCGAGCCACTGTGGTCACCCAGGCGCGGGGGACTCGGGCTGCTGCTCGCCCTCGCTAAGAAGCTCGCCGAGATACTCGCCATCGTCTGCGTACAGCGGGCGTTCGGCGTTACCCTGCCCTTCGCGAGCGCCATCCTCGTGCTCGCGGCACTGAACCTTGCGACGCTGCTGCCAGTCGTGCCGGGAAACATCGGCGTGTACGAGGGCGCCGTGGTCCTCGTCTATACACGTCTCGGCCTGTCGACGGACCACGCAGTGAGCATCGCGATCGTCCAGCATGCCTGCTACTTCGCGGCGCTCGCCGTTCCGGGCTACTGCTGGGCGGCGGCGACGGCGGCGTCTCGCGTGAGGGCCGCCGCCTCGTAAATCACGCGGTGTGCACGCGCCACGGCGCTCCAGTCGTATTCTGACGGCGCGGTCTTGTTCTGGTTGGCGATGTAGCGGCGTAACGCGTGATCCAGTGCGAGTCGCGCGATGAAGCGGGCCAGCTCCACTTCGTCGCGCGCGAGCAGGCCGTTCACGCCCGAGGCGATAAAGTCCCGCGCACCACCCGCCAGCATCGCGATGACCGGCAGCCCCGATACCCTCGCCTCGAGCGCGGCGATGCCGAATGACTCGCGCTCGCTGGGTAGCACGAATACGTCGGCGCGTGAATAGAGGTCGCGAAGCTGCTCGCGTTCAAGGTGACCCGTCAGCGTCACCCGGTCCCCGATTCCCAACTCGGCGGCGAGACGGGCGATGTCATCACGGTCACGACCATCACCGGCGATCGTGAGGCGCATGCTCGGCGCGCCCGCGACGAAGCGCACGGCCGAGGCAAATGCGCGGACGAGTTCGCGGGGTCGCTTTTTTCGGGACAGGCGCATCGCGGTTACAAAGTGCACGCCGCCGTCCCGCTCGGTCATCAACCGCGGTCGCCAGAACTTCACGTTGATGGCGTTGGGAAGTACGCCGATGCTCGCCCCCGGCATCCAACGCACGGCCTGCGCGGCGACCACGCTGCTCACGGCCGTCAGTGTGATCTGCCGCGACCACGAGAGCAGGCTGTCGCTCGCACCAAGCAGCATGGACGAGCCATGGAGCATCGAATGAAACGTGATGACCGACGACCGTCCTTCTCGCGCGCCGGCGATCGCTCCCGCATAGGCCACTGGCGACACCACACTCGCATGCGCATGCACCAGGTCAATGCGCTCCTTGCGCAATACGTGGGCGATCTGCCCTACAATGGTTGGCGAGAGTGAAACGCCCAGGCCGGGAAGCAGGGGCGCTGCCAGCCGGTGCACGTGAACTCCTGCGACGTCCGCGGGTCCGGGTGTGGTCGTGACGACGGACGCGTCGATACCGACATCCTTCAGCGCGAGCGCGAGGTCACGCAAGTGAAGCTCGATCCCACCCATCCGCGGCAGAAACCAGTCGCACACCAGCGCCACCCGCAATGCCATCAGGCACGCTGCCAGGATCCGAAGCGTTCCGCACTCGCGGCATCGAGCAGCAGCGCGAGTCGCTTCGCCTGTTCCGGGGCACTGTATCGCGCAATCACGGACTCGTCTCCCCGAAACGCAATCGCGCCATTCGTGCCGAGCTCCTCGAGATAACCGAGCAGCACGGCGCTGAGCGACGGGGCATCCTCCGCCGTCTGGCCGGCATTGCTTTCCGTAAGCAGTTTTCCGATGAATCCGCCGGAATCAGCGCCGACAGCCACTGTGGGTCGAGCCGCATGCCACTGTTCGAACAGCTGTGCGGGATGGCTCAGTGCACCGCCGACCGCGCGCGCAGCCGGATCATCGCAGTTGAACGCGAGCAGCACATCAGCCTCGCGCAGCATCCTGGCGGCGTCGACCACGGACACTTGATCCATCACACGCACGAGCGAGGCGCACGGACGACCGTCGATCTGTTCGGCAAGCCACGGATCGCAGCCGCTTCCGACGAGAGTCACAGACAGGCTCTCCGTACCGACCGCATCCAGGGCGAGCATTTGATCGAGTGCGTCGAGCAGGACCTGCGGCTGCTGACAAGTCGGGCTGAGTGAGCCCACGTGCACGATGTGCATCGGCGCGCCGGGTGCACGATGCGGCGCAACCCGCCGCTCTTCCGGATCGAAGGACGCGTATACGACATCGCCTTCTACGTCATAGGTATCGCGAACGTAGTCGACCATCCGGGGTGACACGCAAGCGGCCCGCGACGCGCCGTGCAGCCAACGACGCGCGATGGTCCGATGTTTCCATTGCTCACGACGCGACCGTCCGTCGCCGGGCCCCTCGTAGAATTCCGCGAGGTCGGAGAACAGCACCACCCACGGGATGCCGGCACGACGCGCGATCTCTTCCCCGACGAGGTGCGACGATGCCGGCGGACAGACGCTTACCACGGCACCGATGCCGAATTGCCGCACCGCACCCAGCCCCGCCTCGACGGCCGGCTCGACCCACCCGCGCTGCATGTCCGGGTAGTGGCCGAACGACGGATACGCAGCACGCAGCGCCTGCCGTTCCAGTGCTTGCATGCTGGATCCACGCCCCGCTTGGTGCTCCGTTTCAAGGTGCGCCTGTCGCCGCAGCCACTTGTTGTCGCGCAACGCGTATGGCGCGCGCACCGCGGCCAGCGTCGCGGCGTGCTTGAGAGCAAAGGATCCTTCAGGGGGCGGCGGCGTCATTCCGAGCGCCGCATCTTCAGGTGCCGCGCCCTCGCTCCAATCCTTCGTGAGAATGATCGGCTCCCAACCGGCCGCCGGTAGAAAGCGGCAAAGGTTCGCGACGTGCTTGACGCCGGCGCTGAACATCGGAAGCCATTGATACGTGACGACGAGTACGCGCGGCATGCCGAAAAGCTAGCGCACGTTCGTGCGATGGACGAAGTGTGTCGCGGAGCACATCCCACGCCCGAACACGCTGCTACACGCCCGCGACCTTGGGCGCAGCACCGTTTGCGGTGCGGATCTCCACGCCCAACTGCTCCAGCTTGCCGCGCAGGCGCTCAGGAAGGCGCGCACGGATCACCATCTGCACGCCTTCGCTCCGCTGGTCGAGCACCTCACCATGCTCGTGAATCTCGGCGAGCAACTTTCCGTCGCGCGCGTGCAGCCACACCTCGGCCACAGGCCTGCGCGCGCGCATGGCGTGACGCAGTGCGCGGAAGAGCGGGTCCAGCCCATGCTCGGCTTCCGTCGAAACGAAGACCGCATTCGGCACAAGCGCGGTGACACGCTCCTGCAGTGCCAAGGCAGACTCCTCGCTCAGCAGGTCCATCTTGTTGAACACGAGCAGCGTGGGCTGGTCCGTGATGCCGAGGTCGCCGAGCACTTGCTCGACGACAAGCCGCTGCTCTTCCCACAGCGGATGACTCGCGTCCACAACGTGCAGCAGGAGGTCCGCATCGCGCGTCTCTTCGAGCGTAGCGCGGAACGAGGCGACCAGGTGGTGTGGCAGCTTCCGGATGAACCCCACGGTGTCCGTGAGCAGCACGTGTGCGTTCTCGCCGAGATCCACCTCGCGCGTGAGTGGATCGAGCGTGGCAAAGAGTCTGTCCTCGACGTGGACGTCCATGGCGCCCGTCATGCCGCGCAGGATCGACGACTTGCCCGCATTTGTATAGCCAACGATCGACGCCTTGAACGACGACGCGCGACTCTGTCGCTGCACCGCGCGATTCTGCTGCACATGGGCGAGCCGTTCCTTCAACAGCTTGATACGGTGATGGATGAGTCGCCGGTCCGTCTCGAGCTGTGTTTCACCCGGACCACGCACGCCGATGCCGCCGCGAAACTTCTCGAGGTGGGTCCACATGCGCGTGAGACGTGGGAGCGTGTACTCGAGCTGCGCGAGCTCCACCTGCATCCGCGCCTCGCTGCTGCGCGCGCGCGTGGCGAAGATGTCGAGAATGAGCTCCGCGCGATCCACGACGCGCGTGCCCACCATGTCCTCGATGTTCTTCCCCTGGCTCGGACTCAGCTCGTCGTCGAAGATGATGAGTGAGACATTGCGCTCGGCCGCCATCGTCTTCAGCTCATCGATCTTCCCCTTGCCGAGGTACGTGCCCGGATGCGGCCGGTCGAGTTGCTGCGTGAGGATGCCGACCACTTCGGCGCCCGCAGTGTCGGCGAGCCGCTCGAGTTCCTTCAGGTGCTCATCGAGCGACTTGCGTGCCCCCGCGCGCTTGAGCGGTGCGCCGACCAGGAGCGCCCGCTCCGTCGCCGGGGTGACGTCGATCAGGATGCGTGAGATGCGATGATCCTCGCTATTGGCGGGACGTACCGGTGAGTGCGTTGAATCGCCCCGTAGCCGAGTAGGGCACGGTGAAGTTACCGATTACGGTACCGACCGTCACGTCGCCGTTCACGTGGTAGTCGACGCCGCCCGTGTTCAGGAGCTGGCGTCCCGCCGCACCGATCCCCGAATAGGAGAAGCTCACCGGCACCGTCACGATGCTCGAGTCGTTCGAGTTGACGGTGAAGCGATTGTCGACGGCCCCGTTCGCGACCGCAACGTTGTCGCCACCAATTGTGACATTGTAGGACAGGCGCGTAGCATCCATCCGATAGCCGTTCGGATTGTAGACGCTGAGCTTCACGTCAAGGTTGCCGCCGGTCAGACCGATGCCGTTGATGCGCACATCCTGCAACCGGACCACTGGCTGCTGAAACGCCTGCTTTCCGAGTGCGCTGCACCCGGCCACGATCGCAATCGCGGCTGTTGCCGCACCCAATATCAGACGACGCATGACTCACCCCTCCGTTCGTGTATTCCCACTCTGGTCGGTGCCCTCGGATTTCCGTCTTCGCTCGCGCAGTTCTTCCCACCAGGCCATCCGCTTGGCGATCTCCTTCTCGAAGCCGAATGGACCTGGTGCATAGAACGCCGAGTCCTCGAGCACTTCGGGCAGGTACCTCTGCGGGATGTATGCCTCAGGCACCGAATGCGCGTACTGATACCCCTCGTTGTACCCCAGTTCCTTCATCAGCGCGGTCGGCGCATTCCGAATCGACAACGGTACCCCCTCGGCAGGATGGGCGCGCGCCGCCTCCATCGCGGCTGCAAGCGCGACCTTGCTGGTGTTCGACTTCGGCGCCGTCGCGAGGTAGATCACCATCTGCGCCATCGGGAGATACCCTTCGGGCGCGCCGAGCATGTGATACGCATCACGCGCGGCGACGGCGAGCTTGAGCGCCTCCGGATCCGCGAGACCGATGTCTTCCGCGGCCATGGCCAGTGCGCGACGGAAGATCACCATGGGATCCTGGCCGCCTTCGATCATGCGTGCCATCCAGTACAGCGCTGCCTGCGGATCGCTGCCGCGCAGTGATTTATGGAAGGCGCTGAGGATGTTGTAGGTCTCCTCGCCGCCCTTGTCGTAGCGCGCAAAGCGGAGTTGCGCCGCGTCGCGGACGACCTGCACATCGATACGACCGCCAGTGCCGACGTGGTTCGCCGCTGCCTCGAGGATGGTGAGTGCGCGGCGCGCATCCCCGTCCGCCTCGCGTGCCAGCAGCGATACGGCATCGTCCTCGACCGTGAGTGCAAGCGTGCCGAGGCCGCGCTCGGAGTCCGTCAGTGCAGAGCGGATGACGCTCACGATGTCTTCAGTCGACAGCGCCTGCAGCACGAACACCCGCACGCGCGACAACAGTGCGCCATTGATCTCGAAGCTCGGATTCTCCGTCGTCGCGCCGATCAAGGTGATCGTCCCGGCCTCGACGTGCGGCAGGAAGGCATCCTGCTGCGCCTTGTTGAAGCGGTGGATCTCGTCGGCAAAGAGGATCGTTCCACGGCCCGTGTCCAAGCGGTCCTGCGCCTCGCGCACGATCTCGCGCACGCGGGGCACGCCCTCCGTCACGGCGCTGAAGGAAACGAACTCCCGATCCGTGTAACCCGCGATGAGTCGTGCCAGCGTGGTCTTGCCGGTGCCCGGCGGGCCCCAGAGCACCATCGAGGTGACGGTTCCCTTCTCGATGCTCTCACGCAGCGGCTTGCCGGCCGCCAGCAGGTGGCGCTGGCCTGCATACTCGTCGAGCGTGCGGGGGCGCATGCGCGCCGCGAGTGGTTGCGGCGGCGCAGCTACAGAGAACAGCGACGGACCCGCGGGTCGCCCGCGTGGTGGGCGTCGCTCAGCAGCCATTAAGCGTCTCCTCCGAAGAGCACACCGTCGGGTACAAATCAGTCGTGAACCCGTTGAAGTGCAGGGTTAACGCGAATCCAGCGAATCTCGAAAAATCGCCTCGAATTACTCCGCGCGCATGCGCATAGGCTGCACGCCAGGTCTTCAGAATGCCTCGATTATTTGTTCTGTCATTCATGCGTCGCGACCGCGATACGACTGTCGAATTCCACGACGAGCGATTCGCGTTGATTCGCAAGATTCGCGCAGATTCGCGATAAATGCTGTTCCGTGAAGTTCGACGTTTTTCAGGGAAGTGAGATCACGCCACAGAGCAGCACTTCGCGTGCATTCGCAAAGGGTCCCGCACCGTCGCGCTGGTTGTGGCCTCTGCAAAGCTCCGCACACGGTGAACAAGGCCGTCAACCCGCGCATTCTCGAATTGGACACATGGGCGAGATCACGCCCCCGCCAACGTTCGCGCCACAAAATACGTCCCCGTTCCCGCGACGAACGCCAGCGGCAACTGCCACCCTCCGCGCGCGCGAAATTCCGGCACGAGGTTCGACATCCCCACGTACAGCGTCACGCCTGCCGCAAGCGCCAGCCCGTGCTCCCGCAGCGACCCGATGGCATCCGTGAGCACCACCCCCAGCACGGTCGCGGCTCCAAGTGCGCACGCGGCGAGAAATGCCCGTCGCCGGCCCTGACCCGCCGCAAGGAACAGTGACGAGATCGCGAGTCCTTCAGGCACCTTGTGGAGGATCACCGCCGTGAACACCAGCGCTCCAACCGCACCTCCGATCCCGAACCCGCTCGCCACAGCGACGCCATCCACGAACGTATGCAAAAGAAGTCCCACCAGCGCCGCGACGCTCACGGCCTCGCTCACGTGGTGCGTCTCCTCGCCGAAATGGAAATGCGTTCCGATCACGTGCTGCGTGATATGCACGGCGAGGTAGCCGAGCAGAGCGACCACCGCTGCGGTGTGCCCACCCCTCGCGAGCGCCTCGGGCATGAGGTCGATCATCGCAACGGAAATCATGAAACCGGCCGCGAACGCCAGCATTACGTCGAGTGCGCGCGTCGTCCACTGCCGCCGGCTCACTACCACAGCCGCGCCGATGAGGTTCGCGGAGCCCGCGACAACCGCGTACACGAGAGAGGAACCCGTCATGCACCAAGAAGCCGTTCACCCGCCACGCGGGTTCCGCTCACGCGCGTGTGAGTCCCAGCCGTTCCGCCGCGCTGGCGAGTGCGTTGACGAGGTCGGGGGCGGCCGGAAACGACTGCCGCTTGATTTTCCAGCTCTTCGGGCGAACGCGCCCCATCTCCTCCAGACCCCGCCCCTCAAGCAGGTACAGCCACTTGTCCGACTTGGCGTAGATGAAGAGTTCGAGGTGCTCGTTCAGCGACAGCTGATCCTCGGACGTGTAGAGGCTGATCTGGGTTCCGCCATAGCGCGCCAGTAGCAGCCGCAGACGCGCAATCGTGTCGCGCACATCCGTCAAGGGTAACGAATCGCCGTGCCAGCTACGGCCGCTGCGCAGATCGTCGACATGAAGATCGATTGCCGGACCCAGAAGGTCGGAGAGCGTCCAGAAGAGGTCCACTACACGTTCCGCGTTCGCGACGACGTGCGCCGTAAAGACGCCCTCTTCTTCAGTAAACGTGAAGCCGTCGCTGCTGGCGCGAAATCGACGCCATATCGACGCTTCAGGCTGCTTGCCACGAAATAGCATGCGTTCTAGTGCTTGGACGAGGTGGTCGCGCTCGCGTGTATCGACGCGAGCACGTCAGGCAAATCCGCAAGCAGCGCCTGAGGCGTGTTCCGTGCCGGGCGCTCCAGCACGCGCTCCAGCAGGGATTGGAGAATCTTAGCATAGATCGGCCCCGGCGCGATCCCGGCAGTGCGCAGGTCGTCGCCCCCGATCGCGAGGTCGCCCACCTCGATGGGATCACGCAGACGGGAACGCATCAGCCGGCGATGCAACCCGCGTATGGCGCTCCCCGTAGGCGCCAAGCGACCCACGGCGCGCTCTGCGTGCCAGCGAGCGGATGCAATACGGCAGAATCCTCCCACGTGCGTCCGCCCAATTCGAGCAAGGAACCGCCGCACGACAACGTCAGCCAACGCTCCACCAGCGAGGGCGGATTCCATCTCCTCGCCCACAGCGTGCCAGCGTTCCGCCATCGCGACGCACCATGCGATGTCGTGCTTCGAGAAACGCAGCGCCTGCAGCGCAGTGCCCACGGTCGAGGGCGACTGATCGAGGAAAAGGGCCGCCAACCGATTGACGGTGCGCTGCGGGACATCGCGTCCCGCGTCCCCATCGGGAGCCAGGCAATCGAGCGTCGACAGGGCCAGGTCAGTCACGTCAGCGAGTGAGGGGACGAGCACAGCCAAGGCCCCCGTGCTTCGCCACTGCCGAAACGCGTTGCTCGGCGATTCCACCTGCTGAAGCGTCTTCACGATTTCCTGCTGGACGCGCTCAGCAGAGAGTCTCGTGAGGAACGGTGCTGATGTGAAGAGCGCGGCGAGGGTATTCGGCTCGATGGCAAAACCGTACCGAGCCGCAAATCGTATCGCTCGCAACGCCCGAAGGCGGTCTTCGCGCATCCGCTGCTCGGCGTCGCCGACCGCGCGCACCAGCTTGGCGTCGAGGTCTCGCTGTCCACCAAACGGATCGCGCAGCTCCTGGGTGGCCGGTCGAAAGGCAATGGCGTTGATCGTGAAATCCCGTCGTGCCAGATCCTCCTCCAGGCTTGCTCCGAACTCCACTTCCGCGTGACGCCCGTCGGTGCGGACGTCGTGCCGGAACGTGGTGACTTCATGGGGGACCCCATGCGCATCCAGGACGGAGACCGTACCGAACTCGATGCCCACTGGAATGGTCCGTTTGCGGCCGAACAGCTCGCGCACCTGCTCCGGTCGCGCCGACGTGGCGAGATCCCAGTCGAGCGGCTCGCCACCCAGCAGTGAGTCCCTGATGGCA
The DNA here is from genome assembly GCA_030852985.1 of Gemmatimonadota bacterium. Lineage (GTDB taxonomy): Bacteria > Gemmatimonadota > Gemmatimonadetes > Gemmatimonadales > Gemmatimonadaceae > AG11. The sequence goes on from JALYVY010000022.1 coordinate 20,327, forward strand.
CCGCCCACACACCACGCCTCGAATCCCGCCGCCTCGAGTCGGTCGGCGATGTCGAGCACACTGCGTGTTGGCTTGAGACGGTGCATTGGTCGTTGGGGGGGCGTCGATGAGGTGGTGAGCTTAGGTTGCGACGCTCGGTAAGAGAAGTCCACCGGCGAGACGCGTCCGGGGGCTTGGCAGACGCAAACATTTGTATGATATTACAAACGTCGCATCCCACCCGATTCGAGTCTTCATGCCCGACATGCTGCCCTACCTCGATGCCGCTGCGGCACACCCGGACTTCAAGCGCGACCTGATCGCCTTCGTGCGCGGGTCCGATGCTCCGAGGATCGAGCTCAAGGGCTATACACCGCGCGTGAAGGTGGAGCGCGTTCTCACCCAGCTCTTCCACGCACACCCGGACCTTGCAGTCGAGCGCGTTCGCGTCACGGGTCGCTCCGGTTGCTCGGACTTCGTCGGCGATATCGTCGCGATCACGGCGAACGACGCTGAGCACCGGTTCGAGTTTACGTGGTGTTGCTCGTGGAAGGCGGAACAGGAAGGCTGGCGCGACTGCTTCGGATTCTGGGACCAGGCCCGCGCCGCCCGCGAGTTCGGGTGGGATTGCTTCCAGCGGTGGGAACCCGCGTGACCTGATACCCGACGCGCGTCAACAGAGACGCGCGCCGGTTGGCGCCAGCTCCTCCCATTCCCCGCCAGTCCGCTCCACGACGCACAGGTTGAGCGCGCGCAGCAGGTCCTGGACGAGGTCGCGGCTGTCCTCGATTCCCACCGAGAGTCGCAACATCCCCTCGCCTATTCCCGCCGTTGCGCGTGCAGCCGCGTCCATCGACGCGTGCGTCATCGTCGCCGGGTGAGCCACGAGGCTCTCCACGCCGCCAAGCGACTCCGCGAGGGTGAAGCACTCAAGCGCCTCAGCAACGGTTTGCGCAGCGGCTCGGCCACCCGCGAGCGTGAACGACACCATACCCCCGAATCCGTCCTGCTGGCCCGCGGCGATGGCGTGCCCCGGGTGAGAGGACAATCCCGGATAGTGCACTGCCAGCACCGCCGCGTGGGCGTCGAGCGCTTCAGCAATCGCATGGGCATTCGTCTCGTGCACCTTCATGCGCGCGTGCAGCGTCCGCACACCCCTGAGCGTGAGGTAGCTGTCGAACGGCGCACCGGTGAGGCCGAGACAGTTCGCCCACCACGTGAGTGCCTCCACATGTGCGGCATCGCGCGCGATGACAGCCCCTCCCACGACATCACTATGCCCGTTCAGGTACTTCGTCGTGGAATGCACGACCAGGTCGGCGCCGAGCGTCAGCGGGCGCTGCAGCGCCGGCGAGAGGAACGTGTTGTCCGCGACGACGAGCGCGCCGGCGCGATGCCCGGCCTCGCAGACCGTGCGGAGGTCCGTGATGCGCAGAAGCGGATTGCTGGGCGTCTCGATCCAGAGCAGCGCGGGGCGTGCGCGCGCGATGGTCTGCTCGACATCGGGCGCGGTAAGATCCGCGAGCTCGAGCTCGAATTGGTTGCGGGCGGCGAGTGCACGCAGCAGTCGGTAGGTACCGCCGTAGCAATCGTGCGCCGCCAGCACCTTCGCTCCCGCGGGAACGAGCTGCAGCGCGAGTGCCACCGCCGACATCCCGGAGCTCGTGACGACGCCGCCCACACCCTCCTCGAGTTCTGCCAGCGCATCGCCGAGCTGATCGCGCGTCGGGTTGCCGGAGCGCGTGTAGTCGTAGCGTCGCTTCTGGTTGAAGCCGGCGAAGGAGAAGTTCGTCGACAGGTGTAGCGGCGGCACGACGGCACCGTGATGCGCGTCCGTGGCAATGCCGGCGCGCACGCAGCGCGTCGTGCTGGAACGGTTGGTGTTGCTCGAATTCTGCATCGTCAGCCTGCCAGGGTTGCGGAGAGAATGGCACCCAGCCGACGCGGCTCGGTGAGAAAGGAGTCGTGTCCGGTGCGACTGCGCAGCAGGTGAACGCCGAGCAGGTTGGGCAGCCGCTTGGCCATCGCGCGCATCTGCGACGGCGGTACGAGCGTGTCGCCCTGCGCGGGCACGACCGTGGTCGGCACGCGCACACCTTCGGGCAAGACTTTGTGAAGATCCGTCGAGAGCGACAGCGCCAGGTAACGCCCGGGCGCTACACGCGCCGCGAATTTCTCGCCGGCGTTGATGAGGTAGCGCTCGACGTCGAACTCCGCGACCCCATCGTTCCATGCGGGTTCGACATCGAACCGCTCCGCGAATTCGCTCGCGGTGCGATAGGTGGTCATGGCAACCGCCCTGCCAATCGCCATCGCGTCAGCGGCGCGGCCGGTGTCGAGCCCGAGCTCCACGATGCGGCGCTGCAGCGCGCGCAGGCCCACCGACATCGGATGCGGCTCGTGGGCGGCGCAGATCACGACGAGTTGTTCCAGGCGATCCGGCCAATGCTCCGCGAGCGCCAGGGCGACCATCCCGCCGTACGATGCGCCGATGACGGCGGCAAGCCTCGCAATCCCAAGCGCATCGAGCACATCGACGATCCGCGCGGCTTGATCGTGCGTAGTGACCACTCGCGCGGGCCGTCCATCGCGGCGCCGTCCACCGTCGGCGAAGTCGACGCTGAGCAGTCGTCGCGTCGCAGTGTCGAGCGCACAGCCGGGCCCAGCGACACCTTCCCACCAACCTGGCGAAGGATCGAGTGCGCTGCTCACGACGTGTCGCGTCGACGATATCCCGCCCAGTGCCAGGATAACCAGCGCATCTGGTGGGCCAACGAGTTCGTGACGGAGGCTCGCTTCGGAATCGACGAGCAGCGCGGTCATGGACACGCGTCACTCGTCGGAAACTTTGTCATCAATGCTTCCTGGTCCAGCCCCTCGAATTCCTCGGCGCTCGTCATGCTCTTCCTCACGTTAAGAAAAAAGGCCCCGATCCGTGGAGAGGATCAGGGCCGATCAGGCGTCTTTCGCCGTTTCGTGACTACGCGCGTGCGCGCTGTCGCCCCTCAGTCTCTCCCATTGGGAAACCGGTGGTAATTGGCATGCACATGCTAAGTCGGGTTGCCTGCTGCATTGGCATTGACACTGTTGGCGTAAAACAAAAAAGCCCGGCGAGCCGCCAGGCATTTTCGCGTTTTAGCATTTGTTTAGCGTGGCTGCAATAGGCGGCAAATTACCACGGGCCCTTCAGTTGTCTCGGGGAAGAGTACGACCAGTCATCAGCGGCGTCAAGGGCGCGTTTCTTCACCAAGTGCGTCAGGACCGCTCCGTCGCGAGGTCGCGCCATCCGCGCACAAACGCTCGTTCGGCAGGCAGAAGCAACCACTGCCATGCGAAGGCGGCGAACGCCGTGGTCAGCATGATGAAAGCAGATGCCTTCACGACTGTGCCTTCCAGAAAGCAGGCGCTGGCAAGGACGCCGAGCATTACCACGCCGATGAGGATCGTCTCGTTCACGCGCTTCGACAGGCCGCGTATGCGCCGGTTCGCCAGGATGAAAAGCGCCGCGGCGTCGACCGTCACACGGACTGTCCATGCCATCGCGACACCCACGATGCCATATGCATGCGTGACCCAGGCGAGTGCGGCGATGTAGATGGGCACCTCGACCATGTGCAGCTTTGCCGTGATGTCCGGTCGACCAGTGCCTTGCAGAATCGCGAAGGGAGCCTGAGCCAGTGAGTTGACGAACACTCCGACGGCCAGGCACTGCATCACGCGCGCGCTCGCCGAAGCGAACTCCGCACCAATCCACAGGTGGAGCCCTTCGCGCGCAAAGAGCACGACAGCAAGGATGAGCGGGAACGTGAGCAGGATGAGGACCCGCAGTGCACGATCGTAGAGCGCCGCTGTGCGCTTCGGATCAGCGACGTATGTTGAAGCGAACGCGGGAAACAGGACGCCAAGCATCGCGCTTGGAAGTATCTGCAGGCGCGTGACGATCTCGTACGGGGTCACGTAGTGCGCGACGTCCGCGAGCGCCAGGACCGCACCGATGTAGAAGCGGTCAAGGTAGGTCATCACCGGAGAGGCGATGTTACTTGCCGTCATCCATCCGCCAAATCGCAGGAGCGGTACGACTGATGCGCGCGCCATCGCAGGACGCACTTGCAGATAGGCATAGCGACGCACGCAGAACGCCATGTGCGCGCCCAGCGTGATATACCGTCCAGCCGTCAGCGCGGCCATGATTGGGATAAGGTTCGTCGAAAACGGGAGGACGACGAGCGGCGCAAGGAACGTCGAGATCGCGAGCGGAATGCGCAGTGCCGTCGCTGCGGCAAAATCCTGATGCGCCTCCAGCAACCCGCGGAACCCCGCCGTCCAGACGACGGCAGGCATTGACACCCCGAGAAGGACAAACGCCCAGACGCTTTCATGCCGCAACGCGCCAGGCACCTTGAGAAGCGTGTCTCCCATCCATGGCGACGCCGCCATCAGGACCACACCACCCAGCGTACCCAGCGCGAGCATGAGTCCGAGCGCGGTCCATACGAGCTCCGGCAGCTCCGCCTCTGCGTCCCGGTTCCCCAATCGCGCAGCCACTGCCTGCGTGAGTGCCCGCCCCAAGCCAAAATCGAAGAGACTGAAGTAGCCGATCAACGCCCAGCCAAGCGTGAGCACCCCGAAACGCGCGGCGCCCAGATGATGAATCAGGATTGGGATGGAGACCAACGCCGCGAACATTGGTACTCCTTGCCCCGCCACATTGAGCACGGTGTTGCGTGCCAGGACCCTGCTGGTCGTCATGCGCTAGCGACAGGCTTCCGCGGTGATCGCGCGCCGGCCACTTCAGGACAAGGTGCGCCCGACAGGCCTGCGGCGCCAAACGTTCGTGTCAGCACGGTTCCCTAGAATCGGTGGACCATCGGCACCGGGCGAAGTGCTCGGGCGCGGGGGTTACCGGGCGAACAGCTCGCGGATTTGCGCGCAGCCGTATCCCATGCCCAGGGCGAGCATCACGTCGATGCGAGCCTGCCCTGGCCGTTTTCCGTACGCGAAAATGGCGCCCGCCTCGAGAACTCGCCTGCCGCCGCCCGGATAACCATACGTCGGACCCACGCGCCCGCGCAGTGCGCGCGACGTGATCACGACGGGACGCCCCGATTCCACCCAGCGCACGATCCCGTCGAACACCAGCGGTGGCACGTTGCCTCGCCCCATCGCCGCAACCACGACCGCCTTCGCACCGCTCGCGCGCGACGCATCGAGCAATCGCGCGTCGGCCCCCGCGTACACATGCACGATGTCCACGGGTTCAACCGGCATCTCCGGGTCGAGTGGCTCCGGCATGATCATCAGCGCGCGACGATAGCTCACGATTCCCTCGTCCACTTCGCCGAGCGCGCCGAGGCTCGGACTCTCGAAGGCGTCGCGCGCTTCCGTGTGTGTCTTCGTCACCTCGAGCGCGCTGTGCACGCGTTCACTCATGCACACCAACGTCCCCTTGCCACGCGACAGCGGGCTCGCGGCCACGCGAACAGCGTCGATGAGGTTCGACGGACCATCCCAACCGAGGTCGCTTGCTGGCCGCATGGCGCCCGTGAACACCACTGGCTTGTCGGGGAGCAAGGAGCGCCCGACGAGGTACGCGCTTTCCTCAAGCGCATCGGTGCCATGTGTGACCACCACGCCATCCACTTCAGGACGCAGCAAGTGATGCCTGACACGATTTCTCACCGCCCACATCCGCTCCACGGTCATGTGCGGCCCCGGAAACATCCCCCATTCCTCCACTTCGACCTCGGCGACGTCCGACAAGCCGAGGGTCGCCTCGACAATCTCCTGCCCCGTCAGCCTCGGCACCACGCCCTCGGCTGACGGATCGTGCCGCATGGAGATGGTGCCGCCGGTAAAAATGAGGACGATCATCCGCAGAGCACGCTGCCACCGTTCACGTTCAGGATTTCCCCCGTGATGTGCCGAGCAAGTGGGGAGCACAGAAACACAATCGGCCCCGCGATGTCGTCCGCGGTGGCGACCCGTCCCAGGGGAATCGCGGCGTTGATACGATCACGGCCGGCATCGGCCATCGCGCCCGCGACCATCTCGGTGTCGACCCAGCCTGGCGCAACCGAGTTGACCGTGACGTCGCGCAGCGCGAGCTCCACCGCCAGCGACTTCGTGAACGAGATCACCGCACCCTTGCTCGCGCCATAGTCGGCGTGGTACGCCTCCCCACGCTGGCCCGCCGTGCTGGCAACGAGCACGATCCGTCCTCCGCTCGTGATGCTGCGCGCAACGGCGCGCGTCGTGTAGAAGATCGAGTCGACGTTCTCGCGCATCGTGTTCACCCACTGTTCTTCTGTCATCTGCTCGACGGCAACGTCAGCGGCTGGCCAGATGCCGGCGTTCGCGACGAACAGGTCCAGCCCTCCCAGCTCCGTCACCGCCGCCCCAACGAGTGCCTCGGCCCCGTCGCGCGTGGAGACGTCCGCGGGAAACGCCGCCGCCCGAACGCCTTCCGACTTCAACTCCGCGACGACGCGCAGGGCGTCCTCCGTACGGGAGCGATATCCGATCACGACGTCCGCTCCCGCGCGCGCGAGCAGCCGCGCGGTAGCCGCGCCAATTCCGCGCGAGCCCCCGGTCACCAGGGCGCGTCGCCCGTGCAAGTCGATCATAGTGTCTGCTCCACCAGGTCACAGATGATGTGCTCGATGCACAGGTGCATCTCCTGTGCACGGTCAGTGCGATCGGTGGGAATCAGTACAGTATGATCGGCAAGGGCGCGCAAGGCGCCGCCGCTTCGTGCCGTGAAAGCGAGCACGGGCACCCCGCTCGCGCGTGCCGCTTCCGCGGCGCGAAGCACATTTGGTGAGTTCCCGCTGGTCGAATGAATGATCAACAGGTCGCCGGGCTTCGCCAACGCCTCCACTTGCCGAGCGAACACATTCTCGAAACCGATGTCATTGCCGGCCGCCGTCAGGAGCGACGTGTCGGTCGTCAACGCGATGGCCGGATACGCGCGCCGATTGCGCATGTACCGCACGACATACTCGGTAGCCAGGTGCTGCGCATCCGCGGCGCTCCCCCCATTCCCGCAGAAAAAGAGCGTGCCGCGCCGACCGACCGCCGCCTGCACCATCTCGAGCGCGCGGTGCATGTCGGCGTCGAGTTCCACCGCCACGCGTTCGGCAGTCGCAGCGAGCTCGCGAAGCGCTGTTGTGAATGGAGATGTCATCTCTGGGGCGCGGGGCGTCGGCCGGTGACTCAGCGACGCGTGAGGAAGAGGTCGCGGAGGTGACTGAAGACACCACCCGTCAATGAAAGTGGCGGAACACGCCGCAGCGGCTCGCCGGCCAGCAGCAGCTTGGCGTTGGTGTGCGTCAGCAAGTCCGCATGGTCCGGTGTAGCCACGTCGAGCAGCCAGTTGCGCGCCGTCGCAAGCGACCGCGCATCGCCATGGTTGTCGCTGGAGAAGAGATCGACGAGCCCCTGCTGCACCAACGTGCGGGACAGCTTCGACACCGGACCTTTTCCGAGCAGTCCGGCGGTGTCCATCTGGATTACCGCGCCAGCCCGGCGCCATTCAGTCACGCGCTCCACGGTGCACCCATAGTAGCGCTCCGGATGCGCCAACACGGGGATGACGCCGGAGCCGCTGATGCGAGAAAGTTCTCCCCCCGCACGCACCGGAACGCCAAGCAGCGGGAACTCGACCAGCACGGCTCGCGCTCCCCCCAGGCTCAGCGTGCTGGAACGGAGGTCGATATTCGGCTCGTCGAGCATGATCTCCCAGCCCAGTCGCAGCTCCAGCTCGCGCGGTGCCACGCCACGCAACTCCTCGAAGATCGCGCGATTGCGCTCGTAGGGCGCATATGACACCTGCGACGCGACGAGATGCGGGGTGAGGACAAGACACTGCACGCCATCCGCTGCAAACCGCTCCAGCACCGGCAGCGACATCTCCACCGACTTCGACCCATCGTCGACCCCCGGCAGCAGGTGGGAGTGAATGTCGATCATGCGGTCGACGCCGCGGCTTCGGCGAGCCGGGATATCCGCGTCATGGAACCCGCGGCACGGTGATCCAGCGTCGCAGTGTTCTCGGCCGCCGCCTCCATGGCGTACGTCATCAGCGCATCGGCCGCGAGAAGATCAAGCGCCGAGTCGCGGGTAGAACCTTCAGGACGAAGCAGCTTGGCGATGATGCGCTCACCAGCCGCGAGCAGCGCATCCGGCACATCCGCAGGCGAATCGACGCCGGCATGCGCGACGAGAACGTCGAGACGCGCCATCAGCGCAGGTGGAGGCTGCGGCGTCCGCGAATGCAGCCATTCGCCGACGGTCATGGACGCGCGGCAAGGGCGTTCACCACCTTCGGCGCATTGGCCAGCGCCTCCGCGATGCGCGCACCATCAGGAATGCCCGCCTGTGCCATGTGTGGCTTTCCGCCCCCTCGCCCCCCGACCGCACTTGCAAGCTCACGCACGATGGCATCTGCGCGCAGTCCTTTCTCGCGTTGGTCATCAGTGACAACCGCGACAATCGAGCCCTTGCCATCCTCCAGGGTCGCGGCGAGAATGCCGACGCCGCTACCCAGTTGCTCGCGCAGGGTGTCGCTCATGGCTTGCAATGCCTTCACATCGGCGACAGTCACCTCGCCGAATACGAGGCGCGCCCCATTTTCACCCATTGATTGGGCCGCGGCGATGAGGCGCTGAAGCTGGTCTCCCCCTCCGCGCATGGCATCGTCCAGCTTCTTCTCGAGGGTACGCCGCTCTTCGAGCACCTGCTGCACGCGCCGCTCCACGCCTCCAATCGGCGACTTGACCAACTCGGCTACACGGCCCAGGGCATGTTCCTGCGCACGCAGCTGTGCAAATGCACCGGGTCCGGTGAGTGCCTCGATCCGACGCACGCCGCTGGCGACCCCAGTCTCGCTCGCGATCACGAAGAGGCCAATCTCGCTCGTGTTCCGCACGTGCGTGCCCCCGCACAGCTCCAGGGAGAAACCGTGAACGTCAACAACGCGCACGACGTCGCCATACTTCTCGCCGAACAACGCCATCGCGCCCTTCGCTCGCGCATCCGGGTACGGCATCTCGGTGGTCGACACCGGGAGCGATCGCCAGATCTCCCGGTTCACGATCGCTTCCACGGCCGCGAGGCTCTCGGGCTTCACGGGGCCGTGATGCGTGAAGTCGAAGCGGAGCCGATCCGGGGTCACGAGGGAACCCGCCTGATGGACCGCATCGCCGAGGATTTGGCGCAGGGCCGCGTGCATGAGGTGCGTCGCCGTGTGGTTGCGCTCCGTGTCCCTGCGACGCTCACCCAGCACGCGTGCCGTGGCGGCTCCAAACTGGAATTCTCCCTGGAGCCGGCCGACCGCTGCGGATCCGCCCTCGACCTTCCGCACGCCGTCGACATCGACTCGCCATCCCGCTCCGACGATCTCGCCGACGTCGGAGACCTGTCCCCCCGATTCCGCGTAGAATGGTGAATCGCGCAGCAGCACGGCGACACGCCCATCCTCGAGCGTTCGCATCGCCGCGACGTGGGTGTCAACCTCGACGACATCGTACCCAACGAAGCTGAAGCCTTCCACACCCTCGGGCGCGCGATCCCATGCGGATACGTCGTCGAGCGAATCGCCAACGACGCCGAGCTTGCGTGTTTTTCGCTCGGCCTTGGAGCGGGTGCGTTGCTCGAGCAGGGCCGCTTCAAAGCCCGCGAGGTCGACCGTGTAGCCGCGCTCGTGCGCCATCAGCTCCGTGAGGTCGATCGGAAAGCCGAAAGTGTCGTAGAGGCGAAACGCGTCTTCACCGCTGATGGTCCCGCGAATTTCGGATCCGCCCTGCGTCGTGTGCAGGGGTGCGAGCTGCTCGAAGCGTGAGATTCCCGCTTCGATCGTCGCGAGGAAGCTCTCTTCCTCAGCGCGAACCGTCTTGAGCAGATTCGTCCGCTGGTCGGCCAGTCCTGGGTACGCTGAGCCCATCGAGTCGATCACACTCTCTACCACGTCCACGAGCGTCGGCTCAATGCGCCCAAGCAGGTACGCATAGCGCACGGCCCGGCGGAGGATGCGGCGAAGAACGTAGCCGCGCCCTTCATTCGATGGGTGGACACCATCGGCGAGCAGGAACGCTACGGACCTCGCGTGGTCTGCAATGACGTGGAAGGCCGCGGGATCCACCCTGATCCGGTTGTTCTTGACCACGCTGGAGCGGGCCTGCACCGCCGGCCCCAGCGTGCTGAACTCGACGTCATACGGCTCGAGAGACTGCCGGCCACGGTATGGAAGGCCCGTCGTTGCCTCAACCCGTGCGATAATTGGCGCGAAAAGATCCGTGAAGTAGTTGTTGGTGACGCCCTGCTTTACCGCGGCAATGCGCTCGAGCCCCGCGCCCGTATCGACCGACGGCTTCGGCAGCGGTACGAGCGTGCCGTCCGCCTGCTTGTCGAACTGCATGAACACCAGGTTCCAGATCTCGAGGAAGCGCCCCGCCTCGGCCCCTTCGACAAAAGCGTCCTGCGAGAATTCCTCGCGATCGAGCTCGGTCCATTCACCGGTCGCGCCCTCCGGAAATCGAAAATCCGTCGCGACGCGCGCCAGGTCGACATAGATCTCGGTGCAGGGCCCGCACGGACCGGTGTCCGCCATCTGCCAGAAGTTGTCAGCGTCGCCCAGCCGGTAGATCCGCTCGGGAGCGAGGTTGGCGATTTTCCGCCAGAGGTCGAATGCCTCGTCGTCGCTGTAGTGAACGCTGACGCGCAGCAGCGATGGGTCGATGGCCAGATGCTCGGGACTCGTCAGCAGCTCCCATGCAAAACGGATAGCGTCCGGCTTGAAATAGTCGCCGAATGAGAAATTTCCCAACATCTCGAAGAACGTGTGATGCCGGGCGGTGTGCCCCACCTGCTCGAGGTCGTTATGCTTGCCGCCGGCGCGCACGCATTTCTGCGCCGTGGTCGCGCGCCGCTTGCCGTACGGCGCGTCCTCCATGCCGAGGAAGACCTTCTTGAATGGCACCATCCCCGCGTTGACGAACAGCAGGGTGGGATCGGACTCCGGGACGAGAGAGGCGCTGGCACGGATGACGTGCTGGTGCGCCGCGAAATAATCCAGGAAACGTGAGCGAATGTCGGAGGCGAACATTGGACCTAATATAGGCGAGCCGTTTTGATGCGCACACCTCGCAACGTGCTACTCCGCCGATTCCCCTCCGATGATCTCCATGGCGCGCCGGATGTCGTCCGCGTCGTAGCCCCGCCTCGCCAGGAACCCATACAATCGCCGCCGTTGCACCGCCGGCTCGAGCGTATGCAGCGTGCGCAGCTTCTTGCGCGCCGCTGTCTCGACGAGAGCAAGCTGATCGACGCCCTCCTCCTCGAACACATCTGCGATCGCGCCCTCACTGACATCGCCCGCGACACCCTTTCGCCGCAGATCCATCTGCACACGGCGCTTTGAATGATTCGCACCCACGACCTTGGACCGCGTATAAGCGCGCGCAAACGCCGCGTCATCGATGAAGCCTTGCTCCACAAGTCGCGAGACCGCCGCGGACACGTGTACGGGATCGGCTCCTTTTCGCTTCAGCGCCCGCGCAAGCTCGCTCGACGAGCGCGCCCGAAAGGCCAACATATTGAGCGCGCGGTCGTAGACAGCGAGTTGTGCCGCTTCCGCCAGGACGGCCGGCAGACGAACCGTGATGTCGACGCCCACGGCAATCTCGAGCCGCTCGATGACATCGAGCGAAAGCGCCGCGAAGTCCTCTCCATTGATCATGATGTCGAATCGACCGGCATGCCGAGGGGCGGCGACAATTCCGGTGATCACATATGTGTCGCTGGCGGATTTATTCAGGTAGACATCGAGTCGTGCTTCGAGGTTCGGTGCCTGACCGCTCGGGAAAGCGCTGCCTCCTCTCGAAACTCCTTTATATCGCATGACATATCTCGCGCATAATCAACAAGTTACGCCTGAGAAATAAGAAACCGAGGAGGTGCCCTGTCACGCTGGGGATTCCGGGCCCCATCGATTCCAGAGAACGACTCCTCGGCTCCTTATACATCCAACCTACCACGCGAACCGCGCATCCGTTCCATCGACGCTGACGCATAACCACGCAGTCGCCGTCTCAACGCACGTACCGGCTCGATTTCGAAAGCTAGCCTACTCGCCCTCGTCCGGCTCCCCCCCAGCGACATTCTGGTCCCCGCCTATCCCCAGTACAACCTTCACCTTTTCCTCGATCTCGGCAAGGATCCCCGGGTTGTCTTTCAAGTACATCTTCGCGTTTTCACGCCCCTGACCGATCTTCTGGCCGTTATAGCTGTACCAAGCGCCCGACTTCTCGATGATACCCGATTCAGAACCGATGTCCACCAGCAAGGACGTGTGGCTGATGCCCTCCGCGTACATGATGTCGAACTCGGCCTGCTTGAACGGCGGCGCCACCTTGTTCTTGACCACCTTCACCCGA
>JALYVY010000322.1 GCA_030852985.1 Gemmatimonadota bacterium
CTATTGCCTCTTGTGCGCGACCGTCTCGGCGACGAGCGGCTCGTCGTGCGTTCGCGGACGTTGCGCACGACCGGCATTGGCGAGTCGCACATCGCGGACCTTGTGGCGACGATCCCGGGGGGTGTTGGAGACGTCGGTTTGGCGTACCTCCCTAACGCCGACGGAACCGACCTGCGGCTTACCGTCCGCGGTGTGGCGCCCGCCGTCGCCGATGCGAAGCTCAGTGCCGCCGCCGAGCGACTGCGTGGGGTCGTCGGAGAGGCGGTATACGGGGAAGACGCACAGGATCTCGCTGCCGTCGTGCTCGATCTCTGCCGAGGGCGGGGCATCACCATCGCGCTTGCGGAGAGTTGCAGTGGCGGAATGCTGGGAGCGCGGTTGACGGCGGTTCCTGGTAGCAGCGACGTGGTGCGCGGTGGCGTCATCGCATACGACAACGCCGTCAAGGAATCGGTGCTCTGCGTTCCGCGGAATGTGATCGAGGAGCATGGGGCCGTTAGTGAGCCGGTGGCTCGCGCCATGGCGACCGGTTTGAAGGCGGTGATCGACGCCGACGCAGCGCTCTCCATCACCGGAATCGCGGGACCGGGTGGCGGCACCGAGGCCAAGCCGGTCGGCACGGTCTGGATTGCACTGGACTTGAATGGCGAAGTGCAGGCGCGACGGTTCATGATGGTTGGCGACCGGAGCGAGGTGCGGCACCGGTCTGCGCAGGCCGCACTCGAGATGCTTCGGAAGTCGCTACGACCACCTGCCTGATTTACGAGCGCCGCACGCTGCCTGAGCGTATACGATTTGCGTGTACGCACCTCCACGCGACCCTCGCGACCTGCATAGATTTCCGCCGTACCCTGGACCAATACGAATGTCAGACGCAGAACAGATTCCGACCGATACCGAGTTGCCAGTGGAAGGGGTAGCCGCTTCCGATGGCGAAATCCAAGGCGACGCTGAACCCGGCGCCCCACCGCTCGACGAGCAGCGCGACAAATACCTTCGTCTCGCCGCCGAGTACGACAACTATCGTCGCCGCACGACGAAGGAGCGGCAGGATGCGCACCTGCGTGGCCAGGCCGACATGCTCAAGGGCTTGATCGATCCGCTCGATGACATCGGTCGTTTCGCGCACGTGGATCCCGCAACCACGGATGTGCAGACCCTCGTTGATGGCGTGGCGATGGTCGAGAAGAAGCTGGCGAAGACGCTCGCCGGCCATGGCCTCGAGATCGTCGATCCGGTCGGTCGCCCCTTCGACCCAGCCCTTCACGAGGCGGTGATGACCGAGGCGGCGTCATCGGCCGAGGAGGATCACCTGGTGGCGCGCACGTTCCAGGTGGGCTACGTGTTCAACGGACAGCTCCTGCGTCCGGCACGCGTGGTCGTGAAGCAATGGAACGGCTGACGGCGTAAGGTCAGCCATGGCTCCCCAACAAGACTACTACGCAGTGCTCGGCGTTCCCGCCTCGGCGACGCAGGAAGAAATCAAGAAGAAGTATCGCAGCCTCGCGTCGAAGCATCATCCGGACAAGAATCCGAATGACCCCAAGGCCGCCGACACCTTCAAGGCGATCTCGGAGGCGTACACCACTCTCGGCGACGCGGACAAGCGCAAACAGTACGACGAGATGCGCCGTCTCGGCGCATTCGGTGGGTTTGGTGGCGGCGGCTCGCGTGGTGGCGCGCGTCCCGGTGGGACCTACGGGGGCAGCGGCGCGCGCCCGGGTGCCGGTGGCACGATCAACATGGAGGACTTCGGCGACGTCGGCCTCGGTGGGTTGGGCGATCTCTTCAGCTCCATGTTCGGTGGCGGCGCTCGCACGGGGCAACAACAAGGCGCTCGCAGCCGCGGTCCGCAACGGGGCCCCGACGTGGAAGCGTCGCTTCACATTCCTTTTCGCACCGCAGCCATGGGCGGCAAGGTTCCGGTGGAGCTGGACCTGAATGAAGAGTGCGCGACGTGCCACGGAAGTGGCGCGGCCCCTGGCGCCCGGCTGGAAACGTGTCCGGAGTGCAGCGGCCGGGGAACGATCAGCTTCGGGCAGGGCGGGTTCGCGGTTCAGCGGCCGTGCCCGGTCTGTCTCGGGCGGGGGCAGGTACCGTCGGAGCGATGCCCCACGTGCGCCGGCGCCGGCGAGGTGCGTACGCGCAAGACGGTGCAGATCACAGTGCCCTCCGGCGTCGATACCGGCACCAAGATCCGGATGAAAGGGCAGGGGGCGCGCGGAACGCAGGGCGGTCAGGCAGGCGACCTTCTGATCACTTTTACAGTCACGGCAGATCGGTTTTACAAGCGCGAGGCGCTCGACCTGATCGCCCCGATCAAGATCGACATCGCCGACGCGACGCTCGGCAAGAAAATTAACGTGAAGACGCTCGACGGCACGAAGGTCTCCATCAAGATTCCGGCGGGCACGCAGAACGGAAAGCGGTTCCGTGTTCGTGGGCACGGCATCGAGAAGGACGCGGCGAAAGGGGACCTCATCGTCGAGGTGGAGGTGACGGTGCCGGAGAAGTTGACGCCGGAGCAGGAGGAGGCGATGCGCCGATTCGCCGAGGCGATGAGAGGCGGAACCGCCGAGCCAACTGCGGCAAAACAGGACTAAGTACTCGGTGTTCGGTACTTAAGTACGAAGCACATGCTGTCGGATCCGGCAATGTCCGAACACCGGAAGCCGATGATCAGCGCGCGAATCATACTGCCGATCTGCGCAGAGTCGTCCATCAATCGTAGGCAGTCAGTTCGTGGCAGGATCTGGAGATCGTATGCTATCGTAAGGCGATGCTCCGTCTCCGTCGCGGAGCCCCCGCGATCTCCAAGTATCGAATGCCCTCCGCGCGCGAACGCTTGCCGCAACCCTCCGCGATGTTGGCGGAGATTGACAGCGCCGAGCGCGGCAACTGCGCCGATATGACCTTTTTTTCTCGGGGGTCCTCACAGCCGCGCAGAGCCGCTAAACATCACCACCGAGTGCCTTGGCCGCGACCACACGAGAAGTTTGCGGAAATTGTGCATGGCCGAAGATGCTCGGGCACGAGATGCGAGCATCATCGTTTGCCCGCGACGCGAATCATTCCTCTGAATTTTGAACGGAGCCGCAGGCCTCCGGTATGGAGCACCGAGCCGTTGTCTGAGAGAGCAAGGATCGGCCCTAGTACCTTGTACTTCGTGTACCGAGTGCTCCGTCCAGGCGTATGGGTTTCAAGCCGCTGTTGCTGCAACCACCGGCAACTCCCGCCGGGACCTGGCGATCACCCCACCACCCAGCACCACGGACCCCTCGTAGAGCACCAGCGATTGCCCGGGTGTGATTGCGGAGGCACCGTCGGGTAGCGCAATCTCGAGTTCGTCCCCCTCCAAACGCACGATAGTTCCAGCCACTGGCCGCGCTCGGTGCCGTATCTGCACCTCAACTTCGTCGCCGAGCAGCAGCGGATCTACCAGCCAGTTCATCTCGCGAGCCACCACCCCGCGGCCGACGAGCTCCTCGCGCCGACCGATTACCACCGCTCCGGATTCTGGCTGGATCTCGACCACGAACATTGGCTCGGGAAAGCCGCCTGGAAGCCCGCGCCGCTGCCCGACCGTATACCGCGCAAACCCGTCGTGCATGCCCACCACAGAGCCGTCACGCCGGACGAAAGGCCCAGGGCGCAGCGAGGGAGCATCGGCGCCGAGCGTGCGGGCGATGATCTTCGTGTGATCGCCGTCGGGGACGAAGCAGATGTCCTGACTCTCGGCCTTTTCCGCGATGAGCTCGAGGCCGTGCGCGTGCGCAATCCTGCGCGTCTCCGGCTTCGTCTGGCTGCCCACCGGCAGGATCATGCGCGACAGCACCGCGCGCTGGATTCCCCACAGGAAGTAGGACTGGTCCTTGGCCGGGTCGAGGCCGCGGTGCAGCACACCGTCGCGCACCTGGGCGTAGTGTCCCGTGGCGATCCAGCGGGCGTCGATGGCATCGGCCTTCCGAAGGAGATCGCGGAACTTCGTGAAAGTGTTGCAGCGCACGCAAGGAATCGGCGTGCGACCTCTCGCGTACTCGTCCACGAAATCCAGCACGACGTCGTGACCAAAGGCACTCTCGAGGTTGAGCACGTAGTGCGGCACGCCGAGCTGCTCGCAGATGCGGCGTGCGTCATTCACGCTGTCGAGCGAACAGCAGGGCCGGTCGGGAAGGTCCTGATCGTGGCAGAAGAGCTTCATCGTGGCGCCAACGACATCGTATCCCTGCTCGACCAACAGCGCCGCGGCAACCGAGGAATCCACGCCACCGCTCATGGCGACCAGCACGCGCT
>JALYVY010000023.1:0-12517 GCA_030852985.1 Gemmatimonadota bacterium
ATGCTGGATCTGCTGTGCTGTCGGGTTGTTCTGCTGGTACAGCAACAGCGCGTCTGGTGAGATGTCGAGCGCCGTGATGCGCACACGCTCGTGCAAGCCCTGGTCGACCTGACCACCGCCGCGACGGCCGAGCTCGTGCACGAGCTGCGTCGTGAGCTTCGTGCCCGTGGCGCCGAGCGGGTGCCCGAGCGCGATGGCGCCGCCGTTCACGTTCACCTTGTCCTGGTCCATCTTCAGCTCGCGCATCACCGCAAGCACCTGTGACGCGAATGCCTCGTTGAACTCGATGAGGTCGATGTCGTCCATCGACAAGCCGGCGTGCTTCAGTACCTTCGGCACGGCCTTCAACGGACCCACGCCCATGATGTCGGGCTCGACGCCTGCCACCGCAAAGCTGACGAACCGCGCGAGCGGGCGCAGGCCCTTCGCGTCAGCCACCGACCGACGCATGAGCAACACCGCCGCCGCGCCGTCAGAGTACGGACTCGCGTTCCCTGCGGTCACGGTGCCGGTCGCCTTGAACGCCGGCTTCAATTTCGCCAGTCCCTCCGCCGTCGTCTCGGCGCGCACGAGCTCGTCCTTCGCGAAGTCCAGCGACTGCACCACCTTCTCCGTTCCGTTCCAGCTCACGCGCTCGACCGGTACCGAAACAATCTGCGAATCAAAGCTGCCGTTCTTCATCGCCGCCGCGGCTCTCTGCTGGCTACGCAGCGCCCACGCATCCTGATCCTCCCGACTCACCTTCCAACGATCCGCCACACGCTCGGCGGTGAAGCCCATGCCGATGTACGACTCCATCGCGTCGGCATCGAGGCGCGCGTGATAGCCCGACATCGGCACCTGGCTCATCATCTCGATGCCCCCGGCGAGGACGACGTCCGCCATACCGCTCATGATCTGCATGGCGCCGGAGGCGATGGTCTGCAGCCCCGAAGAGCAGAAACGATTGACCGTCTGCGCGGGCACTTCGACCGGAAATCCAGCGCGCAGTGCGCTCAGCCGTGCAACGTTGAGTCCCTGCGACGCTTCCGGCATCGCGCAGCCCCACGCGACGTCGTCGATGATCGCGGGGTCGACGCCGACGCGATCCACGGCCTGGCGCATCAGCAGCGCAGAGAGTTCGATGGGATGCGTCGAGGCGAGTGCACCATCCTTCTTGCCCTTCGCGACAGGGGAGCGGATGGCTGAGACGAGTACGACGTCGTTCGATGAGTCAGGCATGCGTTGGTCCTTTATCTAAGCGGAACTGCAACCTTACCGCAGAGGGCGCAGAGGAACTGCAACATCCGCAAAGGGCGCGGAGGACTGCGGAATTGCACATTTAAGAGAGTCGCTTCGTTGAGCAAGATCCGGTAATCGCGATGCCGCCTGCTTGCGCTCTCCTCTGCGTCCTCTGCGAAGGCTTTGTCTCTGCGACCTCTGCGGTAAATCCGTTGTTCAGTTGCGGCTTCTGCGACAAATTCGTTCTTCGGTTTTTCTACTGCGAGCCTAATTCCGGAGCGGCTTCCCCGTCTTCAACGTGTAAGCAATCCGTTCCTGCGTCTCCTTCGTTCCCAGTAGCTTGAGGAACGCCTCACGTTCGAGATCGAGGATGTCCTGCTCCGTCACCACGCGCGGCGGACCATCACCACCGCAGAGCACGTAGGCCAACTCGCGGGCAATACGCACCTCGTGATCCGTGATCGCACCGCCTTCGTGCATTGCCCAGCCGGCGTATAGCAGGTTGCCCATCGCATCCTTGCCGAGCGCGGTAATCGTCCTCGGTATCGGCGCGACGTAATCAGGAGCAAGGTCGACCACGCGCGCCTTCGCGTCCGCAATGAGGCGATCGCGATTCATCGTGATACGATCCGCCACCGGCCGGAGGAACCCGAGGTTGCGTGCCTCGAGCGCGCTGGTGCTCGTCGTCGCCATGGCGATCAACTTGAACGCGCGCTTTACGGCCTCGAACGGATCGGCCTCATCATACGGCTCGAGCGCCTGTGTAAAGCGGAACAACATCTCCTTCGTGCCGCCGCCGCCCGGGATCAGCCCGACGCCCGCCTCGACCAACCCCATGTACAGCTCTGCATGCGCCTGGATGCGGTCGCAGTGCAGCGCATACTCGCATCCGCCGCCGAGCGTCAGGCCGAACGGCGCTGCCACCACCGGGAACGGTGCGCGACGCACCAGCTGTGCTCCCTCCTGGAAGTAGCGCACCATCTCGTCCAGTCCTTTCCAGTCTCCCGCCTGCACCTGGGCGACAACCGCACCGAGATCCGCACCGGCACTGTAGGCGCGCTGGTCGTCGTTGCCGATCACGAGGCCGACGTACTTGCCGCTCGCCACGCGGTCGAGTCCCGTGCGCAACATCGACAGCACGCCCGCCCCCATCGTGTTCATCTTGCTGCGCGCCTCGAGCAACAGCACACCGTCGCCCAGGTCGATGAGGTTCGCGTCCTTCGACTTCTCCACCTCGGCGCCCGGTCGCTTGCGGATGATGTCGAGCGAAATGCGACCCGGCACCTCGGGAACCGCGGCCATGTCGCCTGCGTCGGTGAGATACGCGGCGGCCTCTGCTCCCGTCGCGTAAAACCCGCCGGCGGTCTTCGCCCGTGCCAACGACGGAGGCGCGGTCAGCTTCAACCGCTTGAAGCCTTCCGACAGGAACTCGTCGCCAATGGCATCCATCTGCTGGAACGGGCCGGCGTCCCACGCGTAGCCCCACTCGATGGCGCGGTCAACGGACACCAGGTCATGCGCAATGGAGGGCGTGGTCATCAGCACGTAGTGCGACATGCGCGTGAGGTAGTTCCTCACGAACTCGCCGTACTTGCCCGGCAGCTTCGTCGCCATCGCGATGCGCTTCCCAACCGGCTCCTTCATCAGCGCGGCGAGCGCCGGATCCTCCACCTTCTGCTGCGGGCCGTACTCGAGCGTCTTCCAATTCAGTGTCGTGATGTCCTTGCCGACCTTCTTGTAGAAGCCACCGCCGGTCTTGTCGCCGAGTCGCCCGCTCTCCGCGAGCTTCACCACCCAATCGGGCATGGTGAAGTCTTCGCCTGTGCTCGCGGTCAATCCTTTCGACACGTGCAACAACACGTCGAGTCCCGTGATGTCCGCGGTGCGAAACGTCGCGCTCTTGGCGCGACCGAGGAGCGGCCCCGTAAGCGCATCCACTTCGTCGATGGTGAGGTCCGACTCCATCAAGCCCTTCATCGCCGCGACCATGCCGTACACCCCGAGCCGGTTGGCCACGAAGCCCGGGACGTCCTTAGCGATGACGATCCCCTTGCCGAGTATCACTTCGCTGAACCTGCGGACGGCGTCGAGCGCTTCGGGCGACGTGTCCGTCGTCGGAATGAGCTCGAGCAGGTGCAGGTAGCGTGGCGGGTTGAAGAAGTGCATGCCCAGGAAGTGCGCCTTGAACTCGGCGCTGCGTCCCTCGGTGAGCACCTTCATCGGGATGCCCGACGTGTTCGATGCGATGATCGCGTTCGGCTTGCGCAGCGGCTCGAGCCGCGCGTAGAGCGCCTGCTTTGGCACGGGCAGTTCGATGATCGCCTCGAGGATGAGGTCGCAGTCCGCGAGCAATCCGAGGTCGTCCTCGATATTGCCAAGCGTGATGAGCGATGCACGGCCGACGTCCATGAATGCCGCGGGGCGCGCCTTCTTCGCGCGTTCCAGGCCGGACTTCGCCGGGAGATTGCGGTCGCCTTCCTTCGCAGCGATGTCCAGCAGGACGACCGGAATACCGGCCGACGCGGCGAGGGCGGCAATGCCGCTCCCCATGGTGCCGGCGCCGACGACGCCGAGCTTCGCGATTCGCATTGTGACCGTGACGTGGGTTGCGGGTGGTGCCGTTCGGGAAAGCTAGTGTCGGTGCGGCTTGCATTCACAAGTCGCCTATCGCTGGTTCAACCTGACACCAACTGTGGATTGCAGACTGCGGGACTTGGCAAGCCCCACAGACATAAGGGGGCTACGCGGATGACGCGGATGTAGCGGATTCCGGCGGATCGTTCCGAGCGTGCGAGTAAATGCCGGCACCGGCTGATCCTTTTTGCTTTTCGGCGCGCCCATCAGACAGTCATTGCTGCCCGAA
This sequence comes from Gemmatimonadota bacterium, assembly GCA_030852985.1. GTDB lineage: Bacteria > Gemmatimonadota > Gemmatimonadetes > Gemmatimonadales > Gemmatimonadaceae > AG11. Next base: position 4,085 of record JALYVY010000023.1, read on the forward strand.
GAAATGATCCGCATAAATTCGCACGATCCGCGTCATCCGCGTAGCCCCAATGTCTGTGGGGCCGGCCCGAGGCAGTTCAGGCCTTGATCCCCTAAGCATTCCTATCGGTCAACCAGCCCACGCAGGATTCCGGTCCTGATACGACTAGCCTTGGCAGACGCAGCTGGATCATCCGTCAGCTTCGCGGCCACCGACGCATAGGCGAGTGCCCCCCGCAACGTCATCGTTTCGGCGCCACGTTTCACCACGAGCGGTAGTGGAGATCCCGTCGCACGCCCCGCGTACTCGAGCCTGAACTTCGCGCCGAAGTTCGCGTCGTTCACGGGTGTGGATCCCACGCGGACCATCTCATCGCCGACCTTCACACCGGCCACCGCCGCGGCGCCGCCCGCCTCCATGTCGAGCACGCGCACCGTGCCGCCCGCATCGACACCGGTCGAGACACCAATGCGCGGCATGCTGTCAGCCACCATGCGCATGCCGGCAAGTTTCAGCATCTTTGGCAAGGGATACGCGTCGCGGCCCGCGACGTACTGTCGCTCGAACTCGCTCATGTTGCGGCCGGCGGCCGCCTTGCTCACCGCACCCCAGAAATCGTCGTGCGTGAAGCCCCTGCCCTTCTTGTACGTCGACTCGTAGAGCTCGCGCATCACGGTATCCAGCGAACGCTTGTTGCCGCTGGCGTCGCGAATGATGATGTCGAGCATGAGGCCAGCGAGGGAGCCTTTCGGGTAATAGCTGTAGCCAGTCCCGTCCTGCGGATGGATCCACGTATTCAGTGACGCATCGTCGAGTGAGAACGGGACAGTGTGCGCGACCTCATCGATCTTGGCCGACGTCAGCGCATAGAATTCCGCCGCGTCCACGACGCCGCCACGCACCTCCGCAAGGTCGGCGTAGTAGTCCGTGATACCTTCGCTTACCCAGAGCCACGACGTCTCCTGGGGACGATCGTAGCGGTACGGCATCAGGTCCGCGGGGCGAAGCCGCTTCACGTTCCACGAATGGAAGATCTCGTGCGCATAGAGCGACGGCAGGAAGTCTGCGCCGAGTCCCTGCGAGGCGACGATGTCGACGTGCGAGCTGGCGTGCTCGAGCCCCGAGAACCCCTGCGTCGTGGAGTCGGCAATCTGCATCACCGTGTAGTTGCTCCACGGCGCCTCACCGAAAACGTTGACCTCGACGGGAATGACGCGCTTGAGCTGCTCCCACGCAGTGGCGCGCATCGCGCCGGCGACGCTCCCGGCGGGATACGTCGCGTATCGCACGACCTTGCCCGAGATGACGGCGCTGTCGAGATCGAAGTGTCCGACAAACACGGGCATGTCCACCAGCTCGTGATAGTTGGTCGCGCGGTACGCGCCCTTGCTGCCCGCGAACGCGAGTCCCGTCGTGATGATGAAGTCGGGATCGGTCTTGATCGTCACCGTCGACGCAAACTCCGCTGACCGACCCTCGGGATACATGAAGACGTTGGTGCCATTGAACAGCGCGAAATCCGGGCGCGTCCACGCCATCGCATTATCCAGCGTATCCGCCTCATAAGCGAAGCGCACGGTCACTCGGCCGGCGCGCGCCGGGTGCAGGCGCCACGTGTCGTAGTCCGCCTTCTCCCAATGCAGCTCCGCGCCGTTCTGTTCTGGCCGAAACCCGCTCACCCACCGGGCGAAGTTGCTGATCTCGTACGCGCCGGGCGTCCACGCCGGCAGCGACAGCAGCACCGCGGAACTGTCGGCCACATCAAAGCTCATCGCCATGCCGAGCCGTCGGGTGGCAAGCGCCGCCCTGTCGGCGGTGACTTCGTACTGGAGGCCTGTAATGGGCGCCGATGCCTGAGGCGCAGATTGCGCCACGAGGGCAGACGCTGCGCCGAGCATGAGGACGGCGACGGCGAGGGATTGTGCGGACATGTCCACCACGATGTGTGAGTTCCGAGCCGGCCGGCGTCTCCAGTGAGGCTCGTCCATCCGCCAGTCCATCCTCAATGATTATGTACAGGAGACGCCATGCGAAAGCACCTCAGTTCACAGTTATCACTCGTCCTCGCTATTGCCGCTGGGCTGGCAATCACCGCATGCGACCGTTCCGATGGCGCCCTTGCCCGGGACAGCTCCACCCCCGTGAGCTTCGCGAAAGGTGGCATCTCCGCTCGGATGAGCGGTGCGGTAGCGAGCATGGACGCTCCTCGCGCCATGGAAGCCCAGCACTCGTTTGCCAACGACGCCGCCGCGCCTGCGCCGGTTGTCATCGGCAGCCCGGAGCTTTCCCGGGAGACAGGTTCACAACTCCCGCCGTCTTCCGACCCCGCTGGAGCGATGCTCGTCCGTCATGGGCAGGCGTCGATCGAGGTGCGCAATGTCGACGACGCCGTCGCGCGTATTCGGCAGGCGTCGCAGCAGCTCGGCGGCTTCGTCGCGAACACCGCCCTGCGCAACGGGAGGGACGAGCAGCCCTCGGCCTCGCTCGAGCTTCGCGTTCCCACGGCGCAGTTCGACCAGATGATCGCCGGCCTGAAGGCCTTCGGCAAAGTCGAGTCGGTCACCGCGAACGCCGAGGATGTCGGCGAGGAATACGTCGACCTCGGCGCACGCGTGGCGAATGCCCGTCGCGTCGAGGCGCGGCTCGTCGAGATGCTCGCCTCGCGCACCGGAAAGTTGTCCGACGTGCTGACGGTCGAGCAGGAGCTCGCCCGCGTGCGACTGGAGATCGAGCGTCACGACGCCCGCCTGCGTTGGCTGGAGCGACGCGCCTCGCTCAGCTCATTCAACATCGCGCTGCATGAGCCGTTGGCACTCATCGACCGCACAACGAACGGGCCGATCACCGAGGCGTTCGCTGAAGCGTGGCGTCGGCTGCTCGGCGTCATCGCCTGGTTCATCGCGGCGCTGGGCGTGCTGGTCCCGGTTGGGGTGGTGATTGGTGGGGGCGTCGTCATCGTGCGTCGCTTGCGCCGCGCGCGGCTGAGCGGCGAAGCGACGATCGCGTGATGTCCGCAACCAGTATGTGGCGTCAACAAACGTGGTTCGTTGTCAACGCGGATCAACGCTGATCTCAAAGCGAGTTTCGCGGATTGCCCCGCTCCCTTCAAAGTGGTTCTCACCGGAATCCCGGCGAAGGCCTTTGTGAACTGAGAGGAGCAATCCGCGGAGATCCGCACAATCCGTGAAGATCCGTGTTGCCCACGGTCAACGCCTTTGACAACTCACGCCTTACACCGCGCTGGCGCCCCCTCACCACGCGCCACCATACTTCCCGCCTCCCCCAATCCGCAGGACACACAAGACTTTGACGACGCCGACCACCCGCCCCAGCGCGGCCCCGGAGACGACGTTCTCCCCCTACATCTCGCCTGGCGAATCGCCGAAGGAATTCAGCATCGGCGCCATTCTCCTCGGCGTCGCCCTCGGCCTCGTCTTCGCCGCGTCGAGCATCTATCTCGCGCTGAAGGTCAGCCTCACCGTGAGCGCGTCGATTCCGATCGCCGTCCTCTCCATCACGATCTTCCGCTACATCTCGCGCGCGATGCGCACCGAGCCCGCGACGATCCTCCAGAACAACCTCGTGCAGACCACGGGCTCAGCCGGTGAGTCCATCGCGGCGGGCATCGCGTTCACCCTGCCCGCGTTGCTGCTGCTCGGCTACGAGTTGCCGTGGATCAAGGTCATCGCGATCGGTGTCGTCGGCGGTGTACTCGGTGTGCTCTTCCTGGTTCCGTTGCGGCGCAGCCTCATCGTGAAGGAGCACGCCAACCTCAAGTATCCGGAGGGCACGGCATGCGCCCAGGTGCTCATCGTCGGGGAGCGCGGCGGCGAGCAGGCGAAGACCGTGTTCATGGGCTTCGGACTCGGCGCCGCCTACAAGTTCCTCAATGCCGGCCTGCACGCGTTCCTCGAGGTACCGAAGCATGCGTTCACCAAGGTGATGGCGAACGGACAGGTGCAGCTCTTCGGCGAGATTCAATCCGAGATCAGTCCCGAACTGACGGGCGTTGGCTACATCATCGGTCCGCGCATTGCGGGCTACCTGTTCGCCGGCGGGTTGCTGTCGTTCTTCTGCCTCATCCCCGCGATCAAGCTGTTCGGCGCAGGGCTGACGTCCCCCATCTTTCCCGCCACGCAGCTCATCAAGGACATGGACGCGATGGACGTCCGCGGCAAGTACGTCTACTATATCGGCGCCGGCGCGGTGACGGCGGCGGGACTCATCAGCCTCGCGCGCACACTGCCGACCATCTGGACCTCGCTCCTCGCGGGACTCGGCGACTTCCGCGGCGTGAAGTCGGGCGACGACGTTCCTCGCACCGAGCGCGACCTCCCCATGGGCGTGGTCATCGTCGGTGCACTCGTCTGCCTCGTTGCCATGGTACTGCTTCCGCAGATCGGCATCAACATCGCCGGCGGGATCATCGCGCTGTTCTTCGCCTTCCTGTTCGTCACGGTGTCCAGCCGCATCACCGGGCAAATCGGCAGCTCGGCGAATCCGGTCTCGGGCATGACCGTCGCGACACTGTTGCTGACGTCGCTCATGTTCCTCGCGGCGGGCTGGGTCGGCATCGAACATCGTGTGCTCGCGCTGTCAATCGGTGGCGTGGTGTGCGTGGCGGCGTCGACTGCCGGCGCTACGTCACAGGACCTCAAGACGGGCTACCTCGTTGGTGCGACGCCGAGATACCAGCAGATCGGATTGCTGATCGGTGTGACGGCGAGTGCGTTGCTCGTCGGTGGCATCATCCAGTTTCTCAACGACGCGAAGACCACGATCGTGGCCAAGGACTTTCCTGGTGTGCACGTCTCCGTGATCGAGCAGGGCAATCGATTCGCGCTGGCGGGTGGACGCATGGTTTCCGCGGCCGAAGCGCCGACGACGCCGAGTTTTCGCGTGGGTCGGCTCTATGAGGCGACGGGGAATGCCATCGCTGGCAAGTATCTCGTGGACGATGCCGGAGCGATCAAGTACGTCGTGGACCCTGGAGTGGGCGGTCATGAGCCCGTGAACTACGATGGTCGCACGGTGGAAAAGCTCGATTCGCCGAAGGCGCAGATCATGGCGCTCGTCGTCGACGGCATTCTCACGCAGAAGCTGCCATGGGGGCTCATCCTCGTGGGGGCGTTCCTTGCGATCGCGATTGAAGTCCTTGGTATTCCATCACTTCCGGTCGCGGTCGGGGTGTATCTCCCCATCTCGACATCGGCGGCAATGTTCCTGGGCGGCGCGATTCGCTGGCTCGTCGACCGTCGGATGTCGCCCGAGCAGCGCGGTGGAGTTGACGCGGACTCGGGTCCGGGAGTCCTGTTCTCGTCGGGGCTGATCGCCGGCGGGGCCATCATGGGGGTGGTCCTTGCTGGCCTCACCACGAGTCAATTCGGTGAAAAGCTGGACGTCAGCAAGATGATCGGTGCGCTCGCGACGAATACCGTTGCGTCGCTGGTCTTCTACGTGGTGCTCCTCGCCGTACCGCTGTATCTCGTTGGAAGGCGTCTTCGCTCCAACGAGGCTTAACGACACACCTGCCGGTCGCGCCCACCGCCGGAAGGGAGGACAGATGGCCAAACTCTCGGTGTCACATGTGCGTCACCTCGCGTTGGCGTTCGCCTTTGTCGCGAGCGCCGGGGACGCGTGGGCGCAGCCGCAGACCGCGTCGCTCGTGGGCGTCGTGCGAGACACCACGGGCGCCCCGATCTCGGGAGTCGAAGTGTGGCTGAGCGGCTCCGACCTGTACACGCACACCGCGGAGAATGGCGGCTTTCGTCTGCTCGACATCACCCCCGGCGACGCGAAGCTCACCGTGCGTCGGCTTGGCTTCGAGCCGCTGACGGTCGACATCAAGCTCTCCCCGGGCATCCGTGACACGGTGGTGATCTCGCTGTCGATGGTCGCCGCGTCGCTTGCTGGCATCACGGTGGAAGAGGAGCGGGCGACGCGCTCGAAGCGCCTCCTCAAGGGTTTTTGGGATCGGCGCACCAGTGGCTTCGGCCACTTCGTCACGCGCGACGAGATCGACGCCAAGGGCGCACATAACTTCACGGACCTCGTGCGCATGACGCCGGGACTCAACGTGCTCACCGTTGCCGGTCGGCAAACCATACGGCTGCGCAACAACGGTGGACGGGGCGACTGCCCGCCGCAGTACTGGCTCGACGGGAGTCGCATGGACAACGCGGGCCCGGACGAATTCTCGCCAGGCGATCTTGAGGGCATTGAGATCTACAACGGCATCGCGACGATTCCGGCGCAGTTTGCGCCCCGGGTGGTGTCGTTTGGGCCGAAGACGTGCGGCGCCATCGTCATCTGGTCTAGGTTGCCGGGGACCTGATGCTCGGTGGTCGGACAACGACGACGACAGTTGGCGGAATTCGGAAAAATACGGATTTCAGACTTGGACATCGGATGTGCCATGCGCTTTCCGAAATCCAGGTCCGATCTCCGTATTTTTCCGTAAGTCCGCCAACTGTCGTCGCGGCTCCGCTCTCAGAAGCTGTCAGCCGTTCAGCCCCTCTTGAACACCATGTCCCTTAGCCGCGCTGCGATCTTGTCGTACTTCTCGCGGTCGGCGTCTGTCGCGAGTAAGGCGCGTATGTCGGTATCCCGCTTCATCCGCATGGCGAGTCGCTCGCCGTAGTTGCTCGTCCAAGCGCCCGGCGCACGGGCATAGAGCGCCAGTTCGTCATTGATGTTCGTTCGGATGATCGCGCGTGCCTGTTCTTGCCTCCCAGCCGCGAGATCGACGCGATTTGCCCCTTGGCGGTGCTCATCCGCGCGCCCAAAGATATTGTGGTACTGGTTGTTGACTTCGTCCTCGATCGTGGGCATGTGGCCACCCGGCCTGCTCTCATTCGCGCGCTGATCGAAGCGCGCGCGGTCAGTCTCCGACGCCAGTAGCGCACGGAGCCGCGCATCGCGCTCTGTGATGGCCGCCGACACTAGCGGGATGACCGCCAGCCCGGGACCCTTGAGTGAGACGAGTTTATTCCACGTCCCTTCGATGATCGTCCGCGCCTGTGCCTCTCGCTCCGCGGGCAACGTGATGCCGTTGAAGAGATTGTTGTAGATCCGCCCGGTCATCTCGGAGGCCGGCGTCCCAGGATCAGCCGCGCGGACCATCATGTTGCCTTCGTGCGGAGCGACGATGGCGCCCCCCGCCTCACGGTATTTCTTCGTGTAGTACAACACCACGCCATACTTTGCAGCGTCGCCGAAGTGCGCGACGGACGCCGGTGCATCAATCGTCTGCATCATCGCGCCGTCGTCAACGGCCGGATAGAGCTTCCGCGCCGCTGTATCCAACTCCTGCTGTCCGTGGTAGAGGATGCGGTAGGTCGGCGTCGTCACGGTGTCCACGGAGATCGCCCCCGTGAAGCGCATGAGCGGCGGTAGCTCGGGACGCGCCACACCGTCGATGACAACCAGCGGGTACGGATCAGCCCCCGCGCGCCCACTCGACGCCAGCTGTGGCGACGGAGTCGAGCACGCGACAAAGACGAATCCAGCCGCAACCGCCGTTCCCAGAAGTGTTCGCATGGCTCGTCCCCGCGGCTCCGGCCGCATCAAGTGTTCTACCCGCGCACCCAGCCCTGACGACCGCTCGGCAAATGCCGTCGACGGCAGCCAGCTTCCACGCGCGGTCTTCCACGCATGCAGCAGCACGCGCGCATACTCGCCGCCTTCGATGCCGCGTCGTACCACGCGCTCGTCGCAATCCAGTTCGATGGCGCGACGTAGCCCACGCCACGACATCCAGAGCCCTGGATTCCACGGCATGAGCACGACCGCGATCAGGCCGAGGAGAATGAGCGCGGGATCGTGCGCCGCGCGGTGCTCGTTCTCATGCGCGACAATGGCGCGCTGCGCCTGCGCATCGAGCGACAACACCCACTCCGGCACCACGATGCTCGGCTTCATCACACCGACGAGCGCCGGACCAAAGCTCGGCGACACCAACACGGGCGTGTCCGCGATCTCGCGAGCTTGCCAACGCGATCGCTCGCGTCGGATTCGGCGCGATGCCACCGCGACGACGAGCAGAAATCCAAGCGACATCGCGATCCATGCGTATCGCAGCACCCGACCGACGGGCTCCGGGATCGCGGGGAGTCGTAGGTGGAAGCTGGCCAACGGCGGACGTGCCTTCGACGTCGGCGTCATGATCGCTGCCGCTGGCGTCGCTGCGTCCGTCGATCTGACGCGCGGCGCAACCACACGCGGCGCCCCGAAGTCACTGGATGCCGACACGGATTGCCGGCCCACCGCCTGCGGCGCGGTTGGCCGCAACCACAGCAGCGCGATCGCAATCGACACAACCGTCGCCAGTGCCCAGATCCATCGCACCGGCAAGCCGCGATAGAGCGCCGCCACGCGCGCAGCGACGAACGCCGTGGCGGCAAGCAACACCGCTACCGTAGCGGACGACAACATCCACGCCGCGTTCACTTGCGC
>JALYVY010000023.1:12527-32552 GCA_030852985.1 Gemmatimonadota bacterium
CACTTGCGCCGCTCCTGCATTCGCTGATCGATCAGCGCGCGGAGCCGCTCGAGCTCCGCATCGCTGACGTCCTCATCCTCGAGAAGACTCGCCACGAGCAGCTCGCGCGATCCGCGGTACATCTTGTCGAGCACACGGGCGAGCGCGCCGCTTCCGGCCGAGGCGCTCTTGGTGCGCGCGAAATAGCGGAAGGCCTTGCCCTCGAGGACGTGGCGCACGTGTCCCTTTGCCTCGAGCGTTCGGAGCACGGTGAGGACGGTGACGTACGCGAGATCATCCTTGATCCCGGCGTGCACGTCGGCGACGGTGGCCGAGCCCTGCTGCCAGAGCACAGCCATCACGTCGAGTTCGCGGGGGGTGAAACGGACGGACATTCGGCGTCTCCTATTAAGTTTGTAATAAATAATAGATTTGTCGCTCCTGTCAAGATTGATGTTCAACTGACGGAATTACGACGACAGTTGGCGGACGAACGGAAAAATGCGGACATCGGACTTGGACGTCGGATGCGCCATGCCCTCTCCGATGTGCAAGTCCGAAATCCGTATTTTTCCGCAACTCCGCCAACTGTCGTCGCGGTTCCGCACTTCGCGGTTCTGCCTGTCAGAGACTAGTATTGCCGGGTCCTCCACCCGCCCCGCCCCATGCGCTATACCGCATTCGCCAGTCTCATACTTGCCTTTCCCGCGGCCGCCCAGTCCACGACGCCCGCCGACCTCATCATCACCAACGCCCGCATCTACACCGTCGACGACACGCGCCCCGTGGTCGCCGCGATGGCCATTCGCGACGGCCGCATCGCCTTCACGGGCTCCGCACTCGAAGCGATGGCGCTCAAGGGCGCCAACACGAAGGTCGTCGACGCCGCCGGACGCACCATCATCCCCGGCATGGTCGACGCCCACGCGCACCTCCTCGGACTTGGCCAGTCCCTCCGCTCCGTCGCGCTCTACGGCGCGAAATCGTACGACGAAGTGATCGCGCGCGTCGTCGCGCGCGCGAAAGGTGTTCCCGCCGGACAGTGGATCATCGGCCGCGGGTGGGACCAGAATCAATGGGGCGACACCCGCTTCCCTACGCACGACGCCCTCTCGCGCGCGCTGCCCAACAATCCCGTCTACCTCACGCGTATCGACGGACACGCCGGTCTCGCCAACGCCGCCGCCATGCGTGCGGCGGGCGTCACCGCCGCATCGAAGGATCCCAGCGGCGGACGCGTCGAGCGCATTCCATCCGGTGAGCCCACCGGCGTCTTCGTCGACAACGCGCAGGGGCTCGTCGAACGCGCCATCCCGCGCGAAACGCGCGAGGAGCTGCGCGGTGAGATTCGCGCAGCGATCACCGAGTCCCATCGATTCGGCCTCGTCGGGCTGCACGATGCCGGCGAATCGCGGGCGGTCATCGACCTCATGGAAGAGATGGCGAAAGCGGGCGAAATTCCCGTCCGCCTCAATGTCATGATCAGCGATGATTCCGCTGCGCTCCTCCACTACTTCGCGCGCGGACCTCAGCGTGGGCTCTACGACAACCACCTCTGGATCGCCTCCATCAAGCTTTACGCGGACGGCGCACTCGGCTCCCGCGGCGCGGCGCTGCTCGAGCCGTACAGCGATGACCCGAAGAACAACGGCCTGCTGATCACCGCTCCGGCGCACATCCAGGACGTCGCCACACGCGCGCTGCGCACGGGCTTCCAGGTGGCCACGCACGCGATCGGCGATCGCGGCAACCGCCTCGTGCTCGACGCATACGCTGCGGCACTCGCCAAAGTGCCCACCGCGGATCATCGCTTCCGCATCGAGCACGCGCAGATCCTCAACCACGACGACATTCCGCGATTCGCCGAGCTCGGCGTCATTCCTTCGATGCAGGCCGTCCACCAGACGAGCGACATGTACTGGGCCGGCAGCCGGCTCGGCCAGGGCCGCCTGCTCGGCGCCTATGCGTGGCGCTCCCTCCTCAACACCGGGATTGTCATTCCCAACGGCAGCGATGCACCCGTCGAAGCCATTAACCCATTGCTGAGCTTTCACAGTGCCGTCGCGCGTCAGGACGCCGAGAATTGGCCGGCGGGCGGGTGGATGTCGGAGCAGCGGATGACGCGCGAGGAAGCGCTCAAGAGCATGACCATCTGGCCCGCTTTCGCGGCGTTCCAGGAGTCCACGATGGGCTCGCTCACTCCCGGCAAGCTGGCGGATTTCGTCATCCTCGATCGCGACATCATGACGGTGGCCGAGCGCGACATCCTCGGCACTTCCGTCATCGCGACGTATATTGGGGGGAAGCCGGTGTACGAGCGGGCGGCGCTGCCGTAGCCTGCGTGCACCTGCCCTTCGTCTGTGGCGAGGTGCGCATGCTGTTCGATCGTCCGGCTGATAGTGATACGCGCTCCGCGACCACGTCGGAGCGCTACGGCTGGCTGACCCCCGACCGCCAGACGCAGGTGCGCGGTGTTCTGCTCGGCCTTACGCTGTTCTTCGGGCTCACTGTCTGGATCTGGCATTCCTTCGGTGCCGCCTCACCGAATCCCGCGCCCTTCATCCGCAAGCTGCGCGTCGTCGGCATCATGACGTGGCTTTACGCGCTCGTGCAATTGCTCGACATCCGCTTCTGGCGCAGCGCCACGGCGCGGAAGCGTCGCGAGTCGATGGGCATTCCGGACAGCCTCATCGCGTGGCTCTTCGGGCAGATGCTCGCGTGGTTCGGGATCATCTACTACGCCTTCACGGAAGACGTCCGCTGGTTCCTGGCGGGACTCGTGGTGCTCGTGGTGACGTTCGTGGTGTTCCCGGTACGCAGCGAACGATCCTGACGCTTTCGGCCTCGCTCGGCCCCACCACCATGCATCGCGTTATCTCCCTTCTGCCGGGCGCCACGGAGATCGTCTGCGCCCTCGGCGCCGCGGATTCGCTCGTCGCCATTTCGCACGAGTGCGACTACCCGCTCGCGATTACGCATTTGCCGCGCGTCAGCACGAGTGCGGTTGACTCGACTGCGTCGTCGCGCGACATCGACGCCTCGGTGCGGCGCGTCGCCGAGAGTGGGCTTCCGCTGTTCGCGCTGCCCGCGGATGACATCGTGCGTCTCGCGCCGACGCTCATCATCACGCAGTCGCTCTGCGAGGTGTGCGCGGTCAGCGACGGCGACGTCCGCGACATTGCGCATCTGGTGTCGCCGGCGCCAACCATCGTTCCAATGACTGGCACCACACTCGATGGAGCGTGGGCCGACATCGCGGCCATTGGCGACGCGCTCGGTCGCGCCGCTGAAGCTGCCGAGTTGCTCGCACGGCTCGCGGAGCGCATGCGCGTCGTGCACGAGACATTGAAGGCCGCCCGCGCCCCTCGGCCGCGGGTCGCCGTCATCGAATGGCTTGATCCGTTGTTCGTCGCGGGGCATTGGACACCCGAGCTGGTGCGCCGCGCAGGCGGCGTCGACGTGGTCGCGGCGCCCGGCGCGCACTCGGTGCAGGCGACGGTGGATCAGGTGCGTGATGCAGATCCGGAGATCGTACTCTTCGCGCCGTGTGGCTTCGATGTCGAGCGCTCCAAGCGCGAGGGCCGCGCCCTGCTCGCGAGCGAGCCGTGGCAGTGGGCGCGCGAGCGAGACGTATGGGCGATCGATGGCAACGCGCTGACTTCGCGCCCGGGGCCGCGGCTGGTGGATGCGCTGGAGGTGATGGCGTCGATCTTCGCGCCGGCACTCTTCGGCGCATCCCCAAACCACCTGGCACGCCGTATCTTGCCCGTCATGCGTTAGGCCTACTCCTCCGCAATCCATCATGACTATTCGACGTGATTTCCGAAGCCGCACCGCCGCGCGCCTTTTCGTCGTCGTGGCGTGCCTGTTAACCGCATGGGTGCCAATTGCCGCCCAGGAAAGCGCGCGGGCATTCAACGTCTTCCTCGACTGCAGCGGTTTCTTCTGCGACGAAACCTTCATCCGGACGGAGATCGTCAGCGTCAACTGGGTGCGCGAGCGAACCGTAGCCGACGTCCACATTCTTGCCACGACTCAGCCCACGGGCGGTGGAGGTACGCGTTACTCGGTGGCATTCATCGGGCAGCATCGCTTCGAGGGCATCATCGACACGTTGACCTACGACGCGCCGCAGTCGAGCACGGGCGACGAAACGCGGCGCAGCCTGACGCGCGTGTTTCAGGCAGGTCTCGTTCGCTATCTCGCGCGAACCGCCGCGATCGACCGCTTGGTGGTGTCGTATACACCGGCGAAAACCACCGATACGTCAGTGGCCCAGACGAAGGACCCATGGAACGCGTGGGTGTTCAGCCTTAGCGCGAACGGGAACGATTCCCGCGAGGAGAGCTACTCGAGCCTGTACGCCAGTGGTCGCGTGTCGGCAAGCCGGGTCACGGAAGGATGGAAGACGCTCCTGTCCGGCGGAGAGAACTACAACGAGAGCCGCTTCAGCTTTGACGGCAGCCAGTCGGTGTTCATCCAGCGCAGCTACTCCGCCGATCTCCTGCAAGTGCGGAGCCTTGGCCCGCACTGGTCCGCGGGCGTCAAGGGAGGGTTTACGTCATCCACCTACCTGAACCAGCGCGCGTCCGGCCGCGTGACCCCCGTGGTGGAGTACGACCTCTTCCCCTATGCGGAAGCGACGCGCAGACAGTTGCGCTTTCAGTACGGCATCGGGGCCAGTGCATTCAGCTACTACGACACCACGATCTTCAACCGGTTGCGCGAGACGCTGCCCATCCAGGTGTTCTCCACCGCATTCAGCCAGAACCAGACGTGGGGCTCGGTGAACGCCGGTGTGGACGCCGTGAGTTACCTCAGCGACCTCGCCCGTCGGCGCCTGACCTATTCGCTCGGCGCCAATGTCCGCATCGTGAAAGGGCTGAGCGTGAATTTCTTCGGCGACTACGAGTCGATCCACGACCAGTTCTACATCCCGAAGGAGGGCATCACGCGCGACGACGCGTTGCTGCGCCAGTCACAGCAGAGCACGCGGTTCAGCCAGTTCTTCTTCGTCGGGCTGACCTATTCCTTCGGTTCCGTGTTCAACAACGTCGTCAATCCGCGATTCGGTGGGGGCGGGGGCGGCATGATCATGATGATGCAATAGTGGCTGGTCCCAGATTCGACCAGCGCTCGCATAACACTCGAGGCCCATACTCCATCATGTCCTGTAGTATGGGCTTCCAGCAGTTCAAGTCCGCAGTATGGATTCAAATACCGCCAGGGCCCGCGCGTCACCCGTCTGTCCCAGCCAGAACAGCGCCTGCCCACGCACGCGCTGGTCAACGTTCGACCGCGCCACGTTGATCAAGGCTGGAACGCCCTCGTCGTGCGGCAACTGCGACAGGACGAACACCGCATGCTTCTTGAGCCCGATGTCGCCGTCATCCCGATCGTTCTCGTTGAGCGGATCGTTCTTTCTCCCCGCGAGCGCGCCAGCGGCGAAGCGCGACAACCAGAACGACGCCTCCTGCCGCGTAGACCGTGACGTGGCCGAATCGCGAGCGATGTTCAGAAGCGTTGGCCATACGACCGTGCTCTCCGCCAGCACCGCCGGCAGTATCGCCTTGCTCGCCGACGACGGCCCATGCGATGCAAGCGCCAGCAGGTACTCCGCTGATTCCGGCGCCGGTGTTTCTCCGAGGTCCCGCCCGCCGCGAACGCGCAACGTTCCGACCCACGTTTCCACGCGCGAAACGGCACCGGCGTCGACGGTCAGCCGCACCTGCACCGGGCCGGTGACGCATGGTTCCGAGCGCATATCGCTGGAGTAGCTACCCTGATACGACGTGCCGATCCGCATGAAGCGCATGCCGTCCCCACAGATGCCGGGACGGCCTGTAAAGTGGAAGTTCACCTGTCCATCACCCGCCGAGTTGACGCGCGCTTGCAGCGACTGCGCGCCCAGCGCCGACCATGCGACGGACACGCAGGTGGCGCTGCACAACACCACAAAACGGGCGGCACTCACTTGAGCACCAGATCACCGATGAGCTTCGCCACGCGCGGGTCATGCTTCTGCGCCAGCCAGAAGAGCGCCTTGGTGCGCAGCTTCGTGTCCGGGTCGTCGCGCGCGATCTTCATCAGCGCATCCGTCGCTGCGTTGTCATCGCGCTGCGAGATGACGAGGATCGCATGCTCCTGGAGACTTCGGTCGTCGATCGCGTGATACGCGGCAACGAGGTCCGCTGTCGACGTCGCGTCGCGTTGACCGGCCCAGAAGAGCGCACTCTTTCTCACCTTGATCGACTCGCGCGTGTCCCTGGCCCGAGACAGAAGCCATGCACCGCCGTCGGCATGGTTGTTCGACACCGCCTGGAGCACTGACTCCTTCAGGCCATCGTCATCGAGGCGGGTGAACATCGTGCGGAGGTACGCCTGCTCGGACGCCGGGACTTCGTCGCTGTTTCCGAGCGAGAAGATGGCGTGCTTGCGAACCCGGATGTCTTCCTTCGAGTCCTCGATCACGGCGTGCAGCACGGGCAGCCCGCGCGGATCACCATTCTGTGCGAGCCAGAACACCGCGTTGCGCCGAACGGGAATGGATCCGTTGCGCGCGAGCTGCAGCAGCGCAGGTATCCCCACGCCCCCGTCAACCATCGCGAGTGCGCTCGCCGCGGTGCCGGCAAGACTTTCTCCGTCCCGCGAGTCATCCACGTCGTTCGCGCCGCCCTGTGTGAAGCGCACGAGCTCGGGCACCACGTTGGCATCGCCGACCAGTCCGATCCACTGCACCGCCTGGCGTCGCGTCCGGATGTTCCGCTTGTCGTCGCGTGCCAGGGACAGCAGCGGAGTGATGACGTTGGCGTCGGCCACCACCGCCGGCAGCAGCAGCCGGTCGCGGGAGTTGGTCGCCTCCATCTCGCCGACATGCGCGAGGAAGTACGAGGCCGCTTCACTCGCCGGCACGATGCCGACATCAGTGACCGGCGAGCCAAGCGTCGGCCACGCACCGCCAATCTGCGTCTGCGCCTGGGTCACGCGTCCGTCCGCCATGAGGAGCGAGACGCGCACTGGTCCAGTGATGCAGCGCGTGTCGTTCATCCGGCCGAAGCCGGAGAAGTCCCGTGCGAACATCGCACTGCGGTAGCTCACCATGGTCTTGCCGTCGCCACACACGCCCGGGCGGCTCTCGTACTCCATCCGAACGACGCCGTCCCGGATTCGGGCGATGCGGTCCGGTAAGGAGACCTGTGCGTTCGCATGCGTCGCAGTACCAAGTGCCAGCGCAGCAAGCGTCGTTGCGATCAGAGTGACTTTGCGCATCATGATCACGGCTTGGTGATGATGTCGAGCAGGATCTGGCGAATGCGCGGGTCGTTCTTCTGCCCGAGCCAGAAGATGGCCTTCTTGCGCATCTCCGGGTCGCGGTCCTTCTGCGCGATCTCCACGAGCTTGTCGGCCCCCGCACGATCGTGCGTGTCGGACAGCACCCAGATGAGCTGATACTTTAGCTCGCGGTCCGTCATCCTGTCGTAGAGCGACGCCATGTCGCTGCCAGTCACTCCCGCCTGACCCGCCGCGAAGAGCGCCTGCTTGCGCACCTGCTCGCTCTGCGATCCGTCGCTCGCGACGTTGAGCAGCCACTTGTCGTTGCCGTAGCCGCGCATCTGCGACAGCGAGAAGAGGAGGTTCTTGCGCAGGTCGTCACCGCGTCCGTCCTTGCCGAGCTTCCCGAACAACGAGCGGAGATACTCTGCATTGTCCGCCGACGGATGCTGGCCGAGCTGGAAGATTGCCTTCTCCCGCAACGAGGTTGGTGTATCCGCATTCTCGGCGATCCGGCGCACGAAGGCGGTTGCACGCGGCGAGTTGCTCTGGCTCAGCGCGAAGATGGCCCTGTCGCGGATGCCGATGTCGGCGGACGACGTCGCGATCTCCTCGAGCATGCTCGCCGCCTTGTCCGTCTGCACCTGGCCCAGCCAGAAGACGGCTGTCTCGCGCACCTCGCGACTCGGATCATTCCGCACGACGTCGATCAACGTGGCTTCCGTTTCCGACGATTGCTTCTGCGACAGCAGGAACACCGCCTTCTTGCGCATGGCGGCCGAACATGCGTCGCGCTTCTGGAGGACCTGCTTGATGATTGGCAGCGCGCTCTCGGAGTCCATCTGCAGCAGTGCGTTGAGCGCCGCCGTGCGGATGTCGCTCTCGCTGTCCTCACGCTCGCTGCTTCCCTTCGGACACGACGGGGCCTCGGCCGCGGTCGTCGTCACAGACTCGGCGGACGGTAAGTCACCACGCTTCGCGAGCTCACCGCGAATACGGACGCGGAGCTCATTGGCATCGGCGACCGTCTTCGCCTTTGGAAAGCGGCTTTGCTGTTGCGAAAGCGCGGCGAGCGCCGTGCGAAGGTTGGGCCCACCGCCCGCCCGGTACAGTGCGAATGCGCGATAGTAGTACGCGTCGCCCGAATAGGCGGACTTTGGATATCGCGACGTGATCTGGTCGAACAGCGTGGCCGCGCGGCTGTAGTCACTGCGGTTGAGCGCTTCACGGGCCGCCTTGTACAGCGAGTCCGCGGGATCCGCCTCGGCCCACGGTGCCGGTGCAGCCGTTGAGATGTCCTGGTTCGCGACGCTGCGCGTTTCGGCGGTTGCGCCTTGCCGCGCCGCGGCCGTGAGGCACAGCAGCGCCAACAGGCCTGACAGGGAGAGCGCGCGAGCGCCCGACAGTTGGTGGATCGACATTCAGGTATTCCTCTAGTCAGTCAGTGGCGCCGACGATGCCGGCGGGAACAGCGGTTCGGATGCGAGGCAGGAGCTCGTGGTCGCGCATGGCACCGTCGATGAGCGCGCGCTCGATCGAATCGGGTGGCGAGCCGGAGAGCCTGATGACCTGCACGAGCACGAGCTCGATGTCGTCGAGCAGGGAGCGGAGCTGCGGATCGTCTCCCGCCGGCGAATCGAGCAGGAGTCGTGTGCTGCTGAGTACCTCGCGTCCCCATGCGCCGAGCTGCTTCGCGGCGGCGGGGTTGCGCGTGGCCAGGTCCGTGGAGCGGTACGCCGTGAGTAGCGCCTCGGCCTGCGTGAGGGTCTGCACTGCGGCAATGCGATAGAGCCGCGATGGAGACGTCAGCGCGGTATCGTTGCCATTCGTCGTCGGAAGAGTGCGTGCTGGGGCTGACGCGACCTGCGTGGTGCGCGGCGGCGACGTCAGCATGTAGCGATCGATGCCCACGCCAAGTACGAGCGCAGCGGCGATGGCCGCCGGCCAGATCCACGTCGTGCGACGACGTGATGCAGTGTTCACGACGGGCGCTGATGCCGATGCTGGTGTCGCCTCCTGCGCGGCCTGGATGGCGTCCCACATTGCCATGCGCGGCGTGGCGGGCGGTGCGTTGAGCGTTGGCGCCATGCGTTCGACCCACGCATCGAACGCGGGATCGGTCACCGGTGGCATCGCGTCGTCGTCGCCGAAGTCGTAGTCACCGCCCTCTGGATCGTGCTTCCTGATGTCACTCATGATTTCCATTCCTCGGCAAATTCTGCCAGCGCGATGCGCAACTTCGCGCGCCCGCGGGAGAGCTGTGCCTTCGAGGTACCGGCGGTCACGCCCAATGCGGACGCGATCTCTTCGTGCGTGAATCCTTCGGCGTCGTGCATCATGAACACCGTGCGACAGCCTTCGGGGAGTGCATCGACCGCCTGCATCAGCCTTGCGCGGAGAATCGGATCGGACATCGGAGCCGAGTTGCTCATGGTGAGCGCCTCCTCGAGTGGTGCTTCGCGCGCCGTCGCCCGCTTTCGTCGTTTGAGCTCGTTCAGCGTGACCGAGACGGCGATCGAGTGCAGCCAGGTGCCGAATGCAGCGCCTCCCCGAAATCCATCCAGCCCGGCGAAGCCGCGGACGAAGGTGTCCTGCGTGAGCTCGCGTGCGAGGTGCTCGAGCCCGGTCATGCGGTACGTGAGCCTGTACACCCGGTCGACGTGTGCGTTGTATAGCGCACGTTGAGCGGATGCGTCTCCCCTTTGCGCACGCTCGACGAGCGTGCGCTCCCCATCGGGTCCGCTGGGTGCAGCCAGGTGGGGGGAAGTGGCCATTTGCATTGCATCCTGTGGACAACCGCACTCGGAATACGGTTGAACCGAGCGTGAAACTCCACGCTCCAGGACTGGCTACTGGGTATTCGGTACTCGTGTACCGAGTACGACTCCTGGGGGGCGATTGCCGCCCTGTATCCGCCCATTCCAGAATGGTGCGCTTCGTACAGGAGTACTTCGGTACCGCCTACTCAGTGCTGTCGTGTGGGCGTCAACCGGTGTGGGTTGGCCCTTACGCGGTAAACCAGATCCGCGCCGAAATGAGCAGGAGAAAGACCGCGAACACCCGTTTGGTGACAAAGGGATTCAACGAGAGCCCCACCTTCGCCCCGAAATACGCGCCGACAAACAACCCCAGCGCAATCAGTAGCCCGCCAGCAACGTTCACATGGCCAACCTTGTGGTATTCCCACACAGCGAGCGCCCCCACCGGCAGCAGCAACGCCATCAGCGACGTTCCCGTCGCCGTATGCGGCTCCATTTTCATCAAGAGCACAAGGAGCGGCACGATGATGATGCCGCCGCCAATCCCGAACAGGCCCGACAGGAGGCCGGCCGCGAGGCCAATCGCTACGAAGATCAGTTGCATCGACTGTGAGGCTGGAGGAAACCCGCGCCATTCTGCCAGCGCGTGTGGAGGTTGCAACATCGCTGAGCGCTTGACTCGCGAAAGGTACGCGCCCGAGAGAACCTTGCCATTGATTTGGTCCGCATCGCGGGTTTTTGCACCTTCCTTGACCTACGGGCGTGGACTAGGATTCCAGCGAACCCCGATCCCGCCTGAACGATGATCAGCCCGTCCTCTCTTGCCTTCCTCAAGTTGCTGCTCGATACCCCCGCACCGTCGGGGTTCGAGACGGCCGCGGCGCGTGCCTGGCGCAAGGAGGCAGCGACTTTCTCGACGATCACCATCGACGTCGCCGGCAACAGCATGGCCGAAGTGAACCCGGGCGGTTCCCCAACCATCATGCTCGACGGCCACATCGACGAGATCGGCGTCATCGTCCAGTACATCGATGATGACGGCTATGTCTACATCGCGCCAATCGGCGGCTGGGACCCACAGGTGCTCGTCGGGCAGCGCATCCGCTTCCTGGGCAACGACGGCGACGTCCTCGGTGTCGTGGGCAAGAAGCCGATCCATTTGATGAAGTCGGAAGACCGCGAGCACGCCAGCAAGTTCGCCGACCTCTGGGTCGACATCGGCGCCGCCAAGCGCGATGAAGCGGAGGCGCGCCTGAGCGTCGGTGATCCTGGTGTCATCGATTCCAAAACGCTCGACTTCCCGAACGACCGCATCGTGTCCCGCTCCATCGACGACCGCATCGGTGCGTTCATCGTGCTGGAAGCGTTGAGGCGTTATGCCGAGAAACCTGGCGCGGCGCGGGTGGTGGCGGCGGCGACCACGCAGGAGGAGATCGCCTGGCATGGCGGCGGTGCCCTCGTCTGCGCGCACGCCATCAAGCCGCGCGTCGCGCTCGTCGTCGACGTCACCTTCGCCACCGATCACCCGAACATCGACAAGAAGGAGATCGGCGAGCACAAGATGGGTGCTGGCCCCATCATCAGCCGGGGCGCGCTGCTGTCGCCAGTCGTCCACCGCATCCTTCGCGAAACGGCCAAGGCGCACGACATTGCGCACGCGGTGCACGCCGTGGGGCGCGATACGTCGACCAATGCCGACGCCATCCACATCGCTCACGAGGGTGTGGCAACGGGCCTGGTGTCCATCCCAAACCGCTACATGCACTCGCCGAACGAAATGGTCTCACTCGTCGACGTCGACAACGCGGCGACGCTCCTCGCGGAGTTTTGTCGGACGGTGACGGACGACACCGACTTCACCGCGCGCTGACCAGGTGCCCGCGAATTGTGGCACGGCTGCCCCAACGGTGTGGCCGCCGCGCCACGAATTTACTACTGTCCCGTCTGCTGATTCCTTTGCGGCGCTGCACATCTAAGTAGTTATTCGCCAGACAGTTATGCTATCCTTGCTATGGTCGCGACTGTAAGGGCCCGCTGCTTGCGATCCAAACGTTTCGTTCGGACGGGGCGCGTGGCGCTACCTGAACGAACAAAGGCACCCTGACTGAGTCATCGTCTGGGTGCCTTTCTCTTGCCGCCGGGCACGCTTCGACTCAGGTCTCGCGGTCCCATTCCGAGACGCCCGCCGCCACCTGCCGCTGCAACCGGTCGTGGCGGCCAATAGCGAATGTCGCAGCATTGCGGACGTCCATGTCCTTGTCCTGCATCAGCGACCTGAGCATCGATAGCGCTTCCGCCGCCCGAGCCTCGCCCAATGCGCTCACGGCGGCAACGCGATGGCCAGTCGTCTTTCGATCGAAGATCCCCTTCCTCGGCGCGGCGGCGACCGCGAGTCGCTGAACGGCGTCTGGGGTGCCGACGCGGCCTAGCGCCATGAAGAAAGCGCTCTGTACCTCTTCGTCCTTCTCGACCTCCAGCGCGCGAAGCAGCTGCGGCACGCTCGCTCGAACATCCTTCCGCGCCGCCAGCGCCGCCACCGCGTGTATGCGCGCCTGGGGCGCCGGGTCCGCAAGCGCCCGCTGGATCAACTCGAGCGCGCGCGGAGTGCCCAGCTTCATGAGGGTCGCCGTCGCTGACTTTCGAATGCGTTCGTCCCCGTCCTGCAACAGCGCACTCAACGGCTGCTCCGCTTCCGCGACCTGCAGCTCACCAAGCAACTCGGCGGCATTGCGCACGGCAATCCACCGCGTGTCGCTCAGCATCCGCAGGAGTGCCGCGACACACGAGTCCATTCGGCCCAGCGCTTTCACGTAAATGCGCCGGTCGTCCAGGTGCGTGGTCGAGGAGAGCCGCTCGATCAGCGCAACGGCGCCATTTTCTCCCGCGCGCACCAGCACCGCGACGTTGTCATCGCGCTTCGCGTCGTCGTGCGTGAGCTGCGTCGCGACCAAGTGCAACAACTCCGGCCTGGCAAGCCTCCACAGCACCATTACGAACGCGCGCTTCGCCTCGAAGTGCTCGAGCTGCGGCTCACGTCGCCCCAGACGGAACATGATCTCGGCAACGACCGCTGGCTTGCCTTCGCGCGCGGCGGCTTCCGTCAACACCACGAGATCTTCGAGGCTGCGCGCGATCACGCCCGAGTCGTTCGTGGTTTCTACGCGCGAAAGCACTACGTCGTAGCTCTCCGTCGGGGCGCGCGAGGCCGCAAACTGCTCGAACAGCCCGCCGCCACCGCGCGAGTCAGCGGGGGCGCTGATGGCCTGCGTCGCGCGGGGGGTGGAACGCGCCTTCGCGACGGCGAGCGGATCGTCGAACACCTCGCCGAACTCCATTCCTTCCACGCCGCGAACCTCTGTGGACGTCGTCTCGCGATGCGCTCGCTCCCGCACGAAGCGTGGGCGCGCAACGAAGCGGACGGTCATTGCCCCGGCGGCGATGCGCTGCGACTCCGCCGCGGCGCCGCCATCGTCGATCACGGGCATGCTCGCGAGAATGCGCGCGGCACTCAGCAGGTCTCCAGGCTTCGCTTGCGCGTCGACCGTGAGCATGGCGAGTCCGTGTTGGGAGAGCTGCGTCAGCAGGTCCTCGACGCCCGTGAGCACGCGCGGCACGGGCTCGCCGTTGGCCTCGAGATCAGCGCCATGAACCGCAAGGCTCACCGCGCCAAGCTTGGCCGTGTTGTGCAGCGCCCGGAGAGCACTCTTCTGCTCCTCGGTGTTGGCGGGCTCGTGCAGCAGAAGCCAGGTTAGTTGCGCGAACTGTCGCGCGAGAACGACCGTATGATCCATGAATCGGGTATAGACTGAAGCACGCGGATAGTAACCAGCCGTGGATCGACCTGTTCGAACCATCCCCACAATCGCACCACATACAAAAGTGCCTCTCAGAACATCCTTCAGTCAGTCCTTCCGCGACCGCGCGCGACACGCCATGCCAACCGCCGTCGCGATCCTCCTGCTCGTTTCAGCCTGCAGGACCGCGGAAAGCACATCCGCGCAGGAACCGGTAGTCAACGCGGACCGCATCTATCGCGACATCGCCTACCTCTCGGACGATCGGCTGGAGGGGCGCGGCACCGGCACGGTGGGAAATGACAGCGCCGCGGCGTACATCGCCCGCAACCACGCACTCGTGGGCCTCCGCCCACTCATGCCTGACACCAGTCGCAGCGAGTGCCGCGCCGAACGCACGCCCTCGGCGTGCATGGGCTTCCTGCAGCAGTTCAACGCGCGCGGGCCGGAAGTCGCTCACACCGGCCATCCCGAGGGACTGCGCACGGAGAACGTCATCGCCATGGTGCCCGGCAGTGATGCAGTGCTGCGGAACGAGTACGTCGTCATTGGTGCCCACTTCGATCACCTCGGACGCTCGTCATTCGGCGCGCTCGACCCCCAGGCCGGCGATGCCATCCGCAACGGTGCGGACGACAACGCCTCCGGCACCGCCGCGGTCATGGAGCTCGCCCGCTTGTTCTCGGCGCATCCGACGCGCCGCTCCATCATCGTCGCCAGTTTCACCGGCGAGGAGCTCGGCCTGCTCGGCTCGCAGTGGTTCGTGGACCACCCGCCCGTGCCGCTCGACAGCATCGTGGCCATGGTGAACTTCGACATGGTTGGCCGCCTGCGGAACGACAAGCTCATCGTGTACGGCGTCGCTACGGCGAAGGAGATGCCCGAGGTGCTCGACGCGGCCAATGTCGCGCCCAAGCTGCGCCTCAGCGCCGTTGGCGATGGATTTGGGCCGAGCGATCACAGCTCGTTCTATGCGAAGGGAATTCCCGTCCTGCATTTCTTTACCGACCTGCACGACGACTACCACCGCGCCACGGACGACATCGAGCGTATCAACGCACCGGGAGAAGCGCGCGTTGTCGCACTTGCCGAGCGGACGGTGCGCGCGATCGCGAATCGGCCGTCGCGCTTGACGGCAGTGCGTGTCGCCGCCCCGCCACCGTCATCCGGCGGGCAGGGCTCGAACACGTACCTCGGCTCCATCCCCGACATGGGTGGCGGCGACGTTCCCGGTCTGAAGCTGACCGGCGTGCGCGCGGGCAGTCCGGCCGAACTGGGTGGTCTTGCCGCGGGCGACATCATCGTGGAATTCGGCGGCGCCACGGTGACGGACCTCAACAGCTACTCGGCCGCGCTGTACGTGCACAAGCCGGGCGATGTGGTGTCGGTCGTGTACCTGCGCGCTGGACAGCGACGGACGACGTCGGTTACGCTCGGCAAGCGGGGCTGACGTGGGAGGATAGGAGGATAGGAGGATAGGATGATAGGATGATAGGATGATACGACTGCTTCCTACGGATGTCCTATCATCCTATCGTCCCATCATCCTATTCCTCCTTCCTTTGCCCTTCAGCGTCTGGTCGTCGGCGCGGTACACGTTTCCGTTGCCTGAGGGACATCGATTCCCGGTCGCGAAGTACGCGATGCTGCGTGATCGCGTGGTGGCCGAGAACATCGTCACGGCCGATCATGTGTTCGATCCCATGGCGGCGACCGACGAGGACCTGCGCCTTGTGCACACGGCGGACTACGTCGATCGGTTCAATGCGGGGTGGCTCGATGCCGCCGAGGTGCGGCGTATTGGTTTCCCGTGGTCGGTGGAGTTGGTGGAGCGATCACGGAGGGCGGTTGGCGGAACGTTGCAGGCGTCTCGACATGCGTTAGGTCATGGCGTGGCGATGAATCTTGCTGGCGGAACGCACCACGCCTTCGCGGATCATGGAGAGGGCTTCTGCGTGTTCAACGACGTCGCGATCGCCATTCGGTCACTGCAGCGGAGTGGATTGATCGCGCGGGCGGCCGTCGTTGATCTCGACGTCCACCAGGGCAACGGCACGCACGCGATACTCGGCGCCGACCCCAGTGTCTACACGTTCAGCATGCACGGTGGGAAGAACTATCCCTTTCACAAGGTGCAAGGGACGCTCGACATCGAGCTCGCTGATGGCACGGGCGACGACGACTATCTCGATGCGCTGACGTTGGCACTGCCGCGCGTGCTCACCGACGCGGCCCCGGATATTGTGTTTTACATCGCTGGCGCGGATCCGCATGAGGGTGACGCGCTCGGTCGCCTCGCGTTGACGTTCGATGGGCTGCTTCACCGCGATCGTTACGTGCTGGCGCAGTGCCGCGAGGTGGGAATTCCGGTGGCCGTCGTCATCGGTGGTGGCTATGGTCGTAACATCGAGGATACGGTTCAGGTGCACGTGAACACCGCTCGCGTGGCGCGTAGTTTCGCGGCATGATGATGACAACGGGATGCTTCTGGAACCGCAACTGAATGTTGGACGCTTCCTCACGCGAGCGAGCCGGCGTCAGAATCCTCGACTACTGTCGCAACGCGACCCGCAACCGGATTGACCACGGAAGTCGCGGATAAGCGTTAAGGATTTTCTTCACAGCTCTCCGTTTGACATTCGTTCACGCAGTCATCCGCCTGATCCGTTTTGATCAGTTGGTGGTGGCGGACGTTCACCGGTGGAGGATTTTGTGACGGTCTCGCGCCCGTGGTTGACGGATTCAAATGTCAGTTGTGGTCTTGTGCGGGTTCAAAGCCGCTTTTTCGCATCATCCTATCTCGCCCAGGGCTTTGGCGGCGGCAGTTGCTCCGCAAATCGCCACGGCGCTATCCCGTCGCGCGTGATCGGCAGCTTTTCGAGTCGCGCCCGCACCATTGCGATCGGCATCGCGCCGCCTTCGAGCACCGCGTCGTGAAAGGCACGATCCGTCATCTTGCCACTGTCGACGAGCTCGTGATGCAGCGCGCGGAGCTGCAGTCCACCGAGCATGTAGCCCGCCTGGTACAGCGGCGAGTACGTCCCGTTGAATGACCGGCGCACCTCGCCCTCCGCGTTCGCCCGCTCGAATCCCACCGTATCGACGAGGAACTGCACCGCCTGGTCGGGCGTCATTTTTCCGAGGTGGAAGTTCAGTGAGAAGATGATTCGCGCGCTGCGGTGCATGCGCCAGAACAATGCGCCAACGCGATCCTCGGGGGTGGCGTGAAAGCCGTGGTCCCAGAGAAACATCTCCCAGTAGAGTGACTGTCCCTCACTCCAGAACGGCGTGCTGAAGATCCGGCGATGGGCGTTGTATCGGGCCTGCATGAAGCCCTGCAGGTGGTGTCCCGGATTGAGCTCGTGAAACACCGTGGCGTGCGAGAAGTGCGGGTTGTTGCCGCGAAGGCTCATCAGCTTGTCCTCGTCGGTCATGTCCGCGGTCGGATATGAGACGAGAATGGATTCGCCGCCGAGGAAGAAGGGGCTCACCTTCTGGCGCTCGGGGCTGAGCATCTCCATGCGCCAGTCCTCGCGCGCGAGGGGAGGAATCGTAACCCAATCGTGCGCGTCGAAGTAGTCCTCGGCCTGTCGTGCCAATGCGCGAATCATTTCGGGTTGCTTGCCCGGCTCGACATACGTGTCCTTCACCTTCTCCATCGCGGCTTTCCAGTCGTCGCCGAGTCCCATGTCGCGCGCGGCTTTCTTCACTTCGCTGAGCGAGAAGGCGTACTCGCGTTCGGCGATCGCGATGAGCTCCTCGGGCGTGTAGGGAATCATCTCGTGCTCGAGGTCTTCCTTCAGCCCCTCGGCGCCAATGGGATCGCCGATGATCGGACCATCATTGGAAGGGCCCGCACCAGCGCGGGACGAAGCAGCCGCGCCGCCACCACGACCCGTGTTCGCGGCGAGTACAGCCGCGGGAATGCCGACGACGCGCTCGCGAAGCGTCCGTGCGTAACGCGTGAGTGCGGAATCGAGTCGCGCATGCGGCGACTTTACCCACCACGTGAATTGCGGATCGTAGCCATCGTAGTAACGGTACCAGCCCGCCACGATGCCGCGCACCTGGTCGATGTTGTCAGCGGCGCGATTGGCGACGGTGCGCGAGACTTTCGGCGCTGCCGCCCGCGGCTTGGCGGCGCTGTCGGTAGCGGCGCCTCGTGCGTTGGGCGCAGGCTCGAACAGCACGCGCATGCTGTCCACAGCGTGCGCGACCTGCGCGATCGTGCGCGCAGCGGCCGCTGGGTCAACGGGGACGAGATCGCGACGCGCGTCCTGTAGCGCGAGGAGCCGGTCGCTGAACGGAAGCAGGGGTGCCGTCTCGCTGCGCTTGCGATCGTCGCGGTCGAGGACGGCGATCTGGTGCTTCAACTGGTTGTCGAGCAGCACGTAGTCGGCGCGCCCTTCCTGGTTGAGGCGGTCGAAGTCGATCTCACGGAGGCGCGCGCGCCACGCGCCCGCGAAGCTGCGCATGCGGTGGCGCTGTTCGGGTGAATCGTTGGCGTCATAGCGCCGCGTGAGCGACTGCTGGTCGGCGGTGAATCGCTCGACCACTGCCACGAGGTCGCTCGTCGGCCGGCCGATCAGGGGCGCAAGCTTCGGGACTGACGCCATGGCGTCATCGGGCTTGCGATCGGCTGGCGACTTCTGCGCGCCTGCGCGCGTGACAGCCACGAGGCAAAGCGCGACGGCGACTGACGCGCGAGCGGACCGGCGATTCAACGAAATAGACAATGAGTCTTCGAATTTTAGCATCGCCAGAAGCAACGCTCGGTGCCGAAGTACTACAAGGCCGACAGTTGCAACAACCCAACTTCGCGAACACGAGTTGCGTGAGCACAATTGCACGCACACGACGGCAAGAATACCACGGCAAGAACACCACGGCAAGAACACCACGGCAAGACACTACGGCAAGAACACAACTGCCAACTGCTGCAACATCCAGCGAATCACTCCGTGTGGACGCCACCCTCCCAGCGCCCCGCCAGGCCGCATACGGCATCCACGCATCCATCCTTTACTGGTCGAGATCTCTGTCGGGACGCATCATGTTGGAGCGTTGGCGCTGACTTCTTCTTGTCGGTGCACCGGATTGCAACTTTCCAACGTTACGCAGTTGCCGAGCGTCCGCCGAGCCGACTGGAGATCACCAAAGCGGGCTATCAGCGACGATCCGCCGTCTCCGCGCTGATCCGCGTTGACAACGAACAACTCGGTCCAAGGACAGAGGCCGCTGTGCCGCCGCTCGGAGTAATTCGCGAAGATTCAGCTGAGATTCCCGAGATCGCGATGCCAACGATCAACGCCAGGCTTCAAACGCAACGTCGGGCCTATTGTACGACCGGCGACAACGCGTGCCTAGAGCTTGCCTAGAGCCAATACTGTTCAGTTTGTGGATTTACGGGGATCATCCCATGCGGGCGTGTGACGGCGCCGCCGCACGATGTGGACCCGGAACGTGCGCCGGCGGGTAGGGAGTCGCCGGCGGGGACGGAGGGGAAAGTTACTCATCTTGCGCTTGACCCCCCGGGGGACGACGCGTCCGCGGCTGGAGCTCACCTGCTCGGCGCGCAGTTCGTCGAGGACGAGTTGCCGTGCCCGCTGCTGGCGCGGCTGGTCCTGAGGGGGAAATGGCTGCCACATGGGGCAGCGTGCGGCGGGTGACGCGGAGCGTGTGCGTGAAGGACAGCGTGTCCGGATCGCGCGCCCGAGGGAGGGCCCCGAGCGCCGCCTCGTGCATCAACGCGCGGATCGCAAAGTGCGCGAGCAGAAAGCCCCAGGCTTCTTGCCGCACCAGCTCTGGCGTCTTGCTCCGCAGCACGCGCTGGCCGCCGCGGAGGTGCGTCTTGAATTCGTCGAACGCCGTCTCCATCTCCCACCGCTCATGGTAGAGCGCGGCGAGTTCTTCGGCCGGGGCGCGACCGGGCTCCAGCACGGTGGTGACGAGACGATACGTCGCCGCGGCGGCGGGCACTCCCGGCAGCGTGTATTCAATCACGCGCACCGGGATGGCGGTGCGGTCCGCGCTCGTGCAGAAGGAATTCCACCGCAGCTCACTGCGATACGAGCCATCGGCGAACCGCTCCAGGAGGGGCAGCGTGAACGTGGCCCCGGCGCGCCACAGCAGCGCTGCGCCCGTCGCGGCGGCCTGGCGCCAGAGATCAAAGCCGAGGAGGCCGCGATCCCCGAGGCACAGCATCTCCCCGGTGAGCTGCG
>JALYVY010000127.1:0-7958 GCA_030852985.1 Gemmatimonadota bacterium
GGCCGATACCGAGCTCGCGACCCATCTTCCGCAGGTCGCACAGGGAAGACGTGGTGTTGATGGGAGTGGATCTCTGCGCCGCGGTGCATGTGCCGAGCTCGCCGCGGACGTCGATGGCGCGAACGCCGCCGTTGTAATAGGCCGCGTAGAGGATGCCATTCTGCTCATCCACCGAGAAATTGTGCGTGCCGGCTCCGGGGACCGTGAAGAACGCCACTTCGCGCGGTGCCGACGGCGTGCTCACGTCCACCACGTGGATATCACCGATCGACGAACCTCCGACCTGCCCCGGTCCTTCTTCGCCGATGAAGGCGTAGCGCGTGATGTTCGTGACAGGGTCCTTCAGCCACCAGATGTTGTGCACCTCCCCGTTCGCGGTGACGACGCGCCCAAGCTCGACCGGATTGGCGACCGTGCCTCCCTTGCTTCCCCCTCCGATGTCCCAAATCGCGACGCCGTCGTTCCACAGCGCGAGATAGAGCAGGCCGTCGCGCACGAAGGTGTCGTGCACGTACGGGCGGCCGATCGTGCGCGTGAGGATGTTTTTCGGCGCGGTGGGATCGCTCAGGTCGACGACGACGAGTTGCGCCGCGACACCACTGCCAGGGTCGATCGAAAGAAATCCGTAAAGCGTTCCATTGACACGCGCGATCTCGGCCGTATGAACGCCGAGTGCGACGCCCGACGTCATGTGCGACAGCAGTACCGGCTTGCGGGGATCTGCGAGTCCGTAGACCGCAAGCGACCCGCTCCCCTCCGTGGCGACGATGAGCAGGGAACCATCGTCATTCACCGCGACGTCACCGAGGGTGCGGGCACCCGGGACGATGACCGAGTCCACGAGCGCAGGCGTATTACCCGCAACGTTCCAGATGTAGAACGCGCTCGTCGTTCCGCCATTGCCCCATGTGGTGGTGTAGGCCGTAGTGCCGCGAACATACAGCTCAGCGGACGTGCGCACCGGCTTGAAGTCGCCCCGGCCGAGCACGGTCATCGTGACGGGAAACGATGTCGTGATGAGCAGTGGGTCGGGGGAGGCGGGATCGCCCGAACATCCTGCGACCAGAAGGCAAAGCCCGGCGAGTGCACGGGCGTTATTCAACGCAGACATGATCCTGGAGAAAAGGGTTGTTGATACGACACACTGCGCTGCATAGGACCCTCAGTGCTGGTGCTCGGTGACACTGCCGGACATGCTGCCGATTCACGGACCGCTTAAGTCCGCCACTCCATACCGCCCCATCCGCGCGTGCGGTCCGCCAAGGCGCATGCGAATGCCGGCCGTCAGCATGGTGAAGCGAGATGTGCCGTAAAGGCGCGCTGGCGTCGCGAGTGATTGCGGATTGCGCGCGTCAGCGAAAAGGCGCGCGAGCTCGACAAATGGAATCCCACTCAGGACGCCGCGCAGCTGCGCTGGGCCAGCTACGTGCAGCGTCACCGATCGCCACCGTGTTATCCCGTTGACGCTGAGATCCGGGGCGGGCCGGGGGGTTCGAAAGGGTTCGGCGAGTCGGTCTTCCTCGGGCCGATCCGCCTGCTCCACCCGGAGCGCCACTCCGAATGCGCTGATACGCACCGCTCCTTCAACCAGTACGGAGCCGTAGTCGAACACATCGCGCGAGCGAACCGCATCGCGTTCCGTTGTTCTTTCCCATTCGACGAGCACGTAACGCGCGCCGTGCGGCGCAATCGCCCGAGCGGACACGCTTTGCTTCCGCTGATCCAACCCGATGCCCGTGACTTCCTCCGGTGATGCGACGCGAGCATGGCTCACCTGAAACTCGAGTCCCATGAGGGGCACGAGGGTCGCACGCGCCGACCACGAGTCGCCGAGGCGACGCGCCCGGGGCAGCGACGATGGCGAGGAAGGCTCATCTCCCCCAAACGTTGCGCCCTCGACGATGACGGCACCTGCGCGCGCCGCGCCGATGATCGCGGCGCGCTCGAGGATCTGCGCGAGGTGGTGGTTGATGGGAAACTTGACGATCGGCCGCATCATGGGATCGTCCGTGCCGAACGGGGCGAATCCGCGACCCGCGGTGACCGACCAATCGATGCCGCCCGCCTTCCCGAGCCCGGACACCATGAGCTCGTGCAGGTAGGTGTGTGGATGACGGCGGTCGACGAAGCCTTCCCCATAGCCACCGGTGTTGAGCTCACCATTGGGCATCGTGATGCCCTCCGCATCGAGCGCCGCGGCGAATGCACCGTGTCCCCCCGCAAACCGTTCGCTGAGCATCGCCACGACTTGCGATACCGCCGCCTGCGAAACGGGCGCGCCGCCTGCTGATGGATCTGCTCGGGTAACCAGGGGAATTGCCTGCACCATGAGGTGTGTGTGCGGAGCGACGCGTGAGGAATCCGCTCCCATGCCCGCCATGTCGTGTCCGGCGTGCTGCGCGTGAGCGGACGCCGCGCTGCACGCTAACAGCAGTGCGTTGCCGATGGAAACGGCCCGCAGGACTCGCATGCGCATATCTTGGTCGACTGTCATTCTCTTACCCCGAAGGAGCGCTCTGTGCTGGCTCGCTTGCCACGCCTTGAGGAAATCTCAGCAATGTCGCGGCTGGCCGTGCCAGTGGTGCTGGCGCAGGTGGGCCTCATGCTCATGGGCGTCGTGGACACGCTGATGGTCAGTCGCGTATCCGCTGACGTGCTCGCGGCGGTCGCGCTGGGAAACCTGTACTTCACCTCGCTGATGCTGCCGGCGGCCGGGACATTGATGGTGCTTGACGCGGTAGTTTCGCAGGCGCTCGGCGCCGCCGACCGGGAAGCCGCCGCGCGCGGCGTGCAGCGCGGATTCATCATGGCCGCTGGCATCGCGATCATCATGAGCGTGGTGCTGTACCCCGCCAACGCGGCGATGACGCTGCTGCATCAACCGCCGGCGCTCGTACCGATCGCGTCATCGTACGTGCGCATCTCGATCCTTGGCGCCCTTCCCTTCCTCGCATTCGTCGTCCTCCGTCAAAGCCTGCAGGCGATGAAGCGCATGCGAGTGATGCTGGTGGTCATCATCCTCGCGAACATTTCCAACGCCGCGCTGAACTGGGTGTTCATTTACGGCCATCTCGGAAGTCCGGCGATGGGCGCTCCCGGGTCGGCGTGGGCGACGGTAGCGAGCCGGTGGATGATGACGCTTCTGCTGCTGGTATTTGGTTGGAGTGCCATGCGTTCCACACTTGTGCCGTGGCACCGGGAGACGCTCCATGCCGCGCCGCTGCGGGCGATGCTGCGGCTCGGGCTCCCGATCGCGTTCATGCAGGCGCTCGAGTACGGGGCGTTCGCGGCGATCGGCGTCCTGATGGGGGTACTCGGCACCACCGAGATGGCGGCGCACCAGATCGCGATCAATCTTGCCAGCCTCACGTTCATGGTGCCGCTCGGCATTGGGGCCGCGGCGGCCGTGCGCGTTGGCCATGCCGCCGGCGCGGCGGACGCAGACGCGGCGCGCGAGAGCGCGCGTGCGGCGATCCTGTGCGGCGCCGGGTTCATGAGTGTGACCGCCGTGCTGCTGCTGATCGCTCCGGGTGCCATCGCGGGCCTTTACGCGCCGGAGCGGTCGGTTCTGGCACTCGCGGCCGCGCTGCTCCCTGTCGCCGGTGTCTTTCAGGTGTTCGACGGCGTACAGGCCGTGTGTGCCGGCGTATTACGCGGGTTGGGTGACACGCGGGTGCCGTTCGTGATCAACCTGGCGGGATTCTGGCTCGTCGGCTTTCCGATCAGCGTGCTGCTCGGCTTCCACACACACCTGGGCGCGATTGGACTGTGGTGGGGCTTTGTCGCTGCGTTGGGCGTGGTGTCCCTGTTGTTGCTGGCGCGTGTGCGGGTAAAGCTACGGGGGCCGATCCGGCGCCACGATGTGGAGACTACGATGCTCCACCTTGCCACAGACGCCGACCCCTAGTCGCATTCCAGACGCAAAAGAACCCCGTTTCCGGGGCTCCTGCTGCACGACTCGGGAGTAACGACTCAGTTCTTGTGGCGGAAGGTGATGCGGCCCCTGGTGAGGTCATAGGGGGACACTTCGATGGTGACCCTATCACCGGCAAGCACCCTGATCCTGAACCGGCGCATGTTACCGCCGAGTGTTGCCAGCACGTTGTGCCCGTTGGTCAACTGCACCCGGAAGGTGGCATTCGGGAGCACTTCCGTGACTGCGCCCTCGAGCTGAATCGCGTCTTCTTTGGCCATCCGTAAACTGCGCTGGTGCCCGAAGGCTAGCGCGAGCGCTCGGTGCGGCTGCGGCGACGAGCCGCGGCGGCCTTGAGCTGCCGAGCCTCACTCGGCTTCACGTAGTAGCGCTTTTTCCGCAAATCCTTGAGGATGCCTGCCTTGGCGATCTTGCGCTTGAAGGCCTTGAGGGCCCAATCCAGGCGATCGCTTTCTTCGAGGTGGATCTCGACCATCAGTACGTCCTTCCCTGGGTAATGTGTGCAAGAGCCGCCGTATGGCGGTCGCAGCCCTGAATATTAGGCGCGCGCTGCGAGAGTGTCAATAACGGCTTGGACAGTCTGACAGGCGCACGGTGTGGCAATGTGCTCGATCAATGGCAAAAAACAACAAGCTGCGGGCGAACGACGCCCGCAGCTTGCCGTCTACCGCAAGGAACTTCAGAAACTCACGGGACGGGCTTCTTATGGACGTCGACGTTGTTGCCGATGATGCCCCCCAGGATGCCGCCAGCCGCTGCGCCGATGATGCCGCCCTTTACGCCGTGCGTTACGCCGCCGATGACGGCTCCTGCCGCGGCGCCGACTGCGGCGTCACGCTTCGTGTTCTTCTCCGTCACCGTTCTCGGCTCCGAGTAGACGGTGCCGCTGGACCCACTCGATCCGCTGCTCGATCCGCTGGAGGCCGTTCTGTGACGTACGGTGCTGGTGTGGTGAACGGGCGCACTTGCCCGAAGGGCAGGCGCTGCCACTGGAGCGGCAGCCACCGCTGCGGCCTTCGTACGCTCCGCCGCCGTGATGGAATCGAGGGTCGCGGTTTGCTTGGCCTGCGCGGCCAAGGTGAGGTCGTTGCTGAGCGTGGCGTCAGCTGGCTTGTCCTTGCTGCATGCTGCGACGAAAATGAACGCGGGTGCGATGAAGAGCGTCTTGACGGACGAGCGCATTGAACCTCCATGTGTGATCGGCGGGTTGCCGAGGGTAGTCGTACACTGTAAGGCAGGGTGTGTGCCATCTACCGAAGTCATCCGCACATTTATCGTCGGCGGGCTCGGCCGCTTGCGGGTACGGCTTCTGCATTCCTGCCAGTATCGTCATCGGAGCGACAAAGCATGAGCAAGTTGTTGCGCGGCATGGCCGCCGGGTACGGGGCAAGGAAGTTGGGTGGTGGCTGCTTCAGCACAGTGCTCATTTTCCTCGTTCTTTGGTGGCTGCTCGGTCATTTCGGCATCTTCCGGTAAGCTGGTGGATCCGCAGCAGGACCTCTCGGCGGAGCGCCGCGCGCGGGGCGATCGTCGAGAAGACGGTGGTGAAGGCGGGCGACGCGGAGGCGGCAAGAAGCCGACGCCGTTGGCCTATATACTGCGCTCCATCGGCCTGATTGTCGTGCTCCTGCTGGTGATCATTTACACCGTCATGAACACGCGCCCCATCTACTCCACGGGCGGTACGCTGGGGGATGAGCTGCGGAAGCACGCTCCTGGAGTTGCGACCGCCATCAACGGGAACGACACGTCGCACATCGCACAACTGATGGCGTCGCCGAAGTTTCAGGAAGAGAAGCGCAACTTCTACGAGGACGTCATGCGGCTGAAGCAGGTCGACTCCGCGCGCGCGGACTCGATCGCGCAGTTCGCGGTGCGCGAGGCTTACGTCCGAGGGATCTCGCCGGCGATCATTTTCGGCGTGATGCTGACGGAAAATTCGCACTTCATTTCAAACGCGAAGTCGAACGTCGGCGCCGTGGGGCTGATGCAGGTGTATCCGAAGATCTGGCTCACGAAGGAACTGGGCACACTCTTCGGGCGGGACCTCGCGAGTGATTCGACGAATGTGAAGTACGGCGTGTTCATCCTGAGCCAGTACTTTCGTCCCCGCGACAAGAGCGGGCAGACGAAGGAGCGCGATTGGCAGACGGCGCTCCTCCGTTACAATGGCTGCGTGCACGGCACCAACACACCGCGGTGTCACACCTACCCCGACAAGGTGCAGAAATTCGTGGAGGGCTCGGCGAAGTCGATCTGCGACGGTCGCGGATTCTACGACTGCATCGCGAAGCCCTTCATCACCGGCCTGTTTGGCAAGACGAACGGGACGCAGCAGGCGAGCAAGACCACCACGTCGGTGTCGACAGGAAACGTCGCGCCCGTGAGCGGGCCGGCCGTTGATTCCACGCCGTCACCGGCGGCCCCCGCTCCGGCGGCCGTCGCGATACCCGTTCCTGTTGCGAAAAAAACCACGCCGGCGAAGACACCCAAGAGTTCCAGCAGGACGTCCGCGAAGAATGCAGCCACCAAGCGGGCGACGCACAAGGCTGCGTCGACGAGCAGCCGAAAGAAAGCCAAGACAAGCCACAAAGCATCAACGGGAAAAAAGATCCCGCCGCCGCCGGGGCGGATCAATCTGCACGTCCGTTTGCCGTAGGCCGATTGGCCCGGCCCCGTCTAACGCTGGCTAGTGGCGTCAGGCATGGAGCACCTCACTCGCCGCACATTCGCTCTCGAGCTGCAACGTGACGTGCGTGATGCCGAACAGCTCGCGGAGTTGCTGGCAGAGATCGGGGAGCACGTCGCGGTCGGGACGCGAGCCGTCCACCGCAATGTGCGCGGAGAGTGAGACGCGACCGCTGGTGATGGACCAGATGTGCAGATCGTGGACGGCAGCGACTCCGCCGACGGCCGCCAATGAATCGCGCACCCGATCGGGCTCGATGCCGCTTGGCGTTCCCTCCATGAGGACATCCACGCTCTCGCGCAGGAGCGCCCAGGCGGACCAGCAGACAAGCAGCGCGATCACGACGGACGCCACGGGATCGGCCCACGCCCACGCGAGGTAGGCGACGGCCGCGCCCGCGGCGACGGTGCCGATGTTCCCCAACGCGTCGGTCGCGACGTGGAGCCATGCGCCGCGGATGTTGAGGTTGGCGTGGCGACCGCCGCTCAGGACCCACATGCCTGCGAGGTTGATCAGGAATCCGCCCGCGGCTATGGCCATCACCAGTCGGCCCGCCACTTCGCCCGGCGATTGGAGTCGCCGATAGGCCTCGACGCAGACCCACACCGAGATCGCGATGAGGGTGGCGGCATTCGCGAGTGCCGCCAGGATCTCCGTCCGGTAGTAGCCGTACGACCGTGCGGCCGTGGGAGGCTTGCGCGAGATCCAGACAGCGAAGAGGCTCAGCGCGAGGGCGGCAACGTCGGACAACATGTGCCCAGCGTCCGCGATGAGCGCGAGCGAATGCGAGTACCAGCCACCAACGGCTTCCGCGAGCATGTACGCGGCAGTCAACAGCAGGACGACGATCAGCCGCCGGCCATTGCGGCCATCGTCGGCGTGATCGTGATGCGCGTGACCGGGCCCGTGGTGGTGGCCATGATGATGGTGACCCATGTGCTGAACCTAGCACGGACGCCCGCAGCAGGCCCTGCCTCCGTTCAGCCTTCGCGGAGGGCCTTGAGCTGGCGTGCGAGCTCCGCGCGCGGCACTACACCAAGCCGCGCGTCGAGGTTGCTCTCGACCTCGGCGAGCAGGACGCTGGCGCGCTCGTAGGCCGCGCGACCGCTGTCCGTGACTGCCGCTCGAATGGTGCGCCGGTCGTCCGGATCCGCCACGCGCGAGACGAAGCCGTCGGCCTCGAGCCGGTCCACCAGCTGCGTGACGTTCGATTTTCCACAGCAGTGGCGCTCGGCCAGGTGCGACAGGGAGAGCGGTTCCGTTGCCAGCACGAGATGGCGCAAAGCGCCCAGCTTGGCGAGGGAAAGCCCCACCTCGGAGAGGGCGCCTTCGGCG
>JALYVY010000127.1:7968-12666 GCA_030852985.1 Gemmatimonadota bacterium
CGCCTCCACGGCGCGCGCCGCATCGAGGAGCAGGAAGGTGAGGGCGCATCCGGGTGTGGAGCGGGAACCGCTGCCGTCAGACATGATTCGGGATATGCCGCGCCATCGCGGGTTTGACGTCGAGTATCGGTACGTTTCGCGGCTGGAACATCACTCCTGCGACCAGCGACGTGCAATCGGCCAACCGGAGGCTTGCTGCTTGCATTGTGGTCGTGACCGCTCGATCGCGTGCTATTCTTGCGCGTTCATCCGTCCGTACAGTCTACCCACCGTGCTGCACATGTTCCGTCTGTTTGCCTGCCCGCCCGCGATCGTCGCCACCGTCGCGCTTTCGGCGGGCCTGCTGAGTGGGTGCGCCGACCGGGCCGCACCCCCGGCGTCCTCTGCGTCAAAGGGCGGCGCGACCGCCGCCAGTATCGCAGGCGACACCACCGGCGGCCGCGCCACGGATGCAGCAAAGGCCACCGCAGCTGGTGCACCTGCAGCTGCTCCAGGGCAGGCCAAGGCACCCACCCAGGCCGATGCGGCACTTCCGGCTGGTGGGCTTCCGAAGCGATCGCATCGTGACAGCGTGGCGCTGGCGAGCATGACGAAGCCCGACTCGGCGCTCGACAGCAAGTGGCCTGTCAAGATGCCGGCGCCATTGGCTGGCGCGATCTTCCCCGCCAATCGCGTCGTCGCGTTCTATGGCAACCCGCTCGTGAAGAAGATGGGCGTCCTTGGGGAGTATCCGAAAGACGAGATGCTGGGCATGCTCGACAAGGAGGTTGCCCGGTGGGCGAAGGCGGATCCGTCACATCCGGTGATCCCCGCGCTGCACCTCATCGTCACCGTGGCGTCCGGCACACCTGGGAAGAACGGACTCTATCGCACGCAGATGTTCGATTCACTCACCAACTCGGTCTACACGTGGGCCAAGGAGAAGAAGGGCCTCCTGTTCATCGACGTGCAGGTGGGCAAAAGCACCGTACAGGCGGAGCTGCCGAGACTCCGCGCGTTCCTCGAGAATCCGGACGTGCACCTCGGTATCGATCCGGAGTTTGCAATGGCGACGTCGGGCGCGGTGCCAGGCACGAAGATCGGGACACTCGATGCGAAGGATATCAACTGGGCCGTGAACTTCCTTGATGAGATCGCGCGAGCGAAGCACCTGCCGCCGAAGGTGCTCATCATCCACCGGTTCACGCGGAAGATGGTGACGAACGCGCGCAACATTCATCCGACGCCCAACGTGCAGGTGGTAATGGATATGGACGGGTGGGGACCGCCCTGGCTGAAGTTCGATTCGTACCACGATTACGTGAAGGCCGAGCCCGTGCAGTTCACCGGCTTCAAGCTTTTCTTCCACAATGACACGAAGACGGGTGATCCCATGCTGACGCCCGCCGAGGTATTACGCTTGACGCCGAGACCTCTGTACATTCAGTATCAATAGGCCGCCGCGGGATTACTCTCTCCCA
The DNA here is from genome assembly GCA_030852985.1 of Gemmatimonadota bacterium. Taxonomy (GTDB): domain Bacteria; phylum Gemmatimonadota; class Gemmatimonadetes; order Gemmatimonadales; family Gemmatimonadaceae; genus AG11. Next base: position 9,429 of record JALYVY010000127.1, read on the forward strand.
ATGACGCGATGATCATCATGTCGCGCGATTTCGTCGATAACGTTGGCGTCGCCTGGACAGTGCGCGAGATCGCCAGCCCGGTGCTCGCGGGCACCCTTGCGCGGGTCCTCGGGCGCGACCGGCGGACCGGGGGCTGGCTGGTATTCGAGTCGAGTGAACGCGAGAAGCGGCGCTTGGCGCCCTATCCACCCGACTGGCGGACGATGTCCGACTTCGAGATCGGGCGCTGGTGCATGAAGGCCACGCACGTGCCGCCGGCTCCCGCGCGGCGCGCCGAGGACTGACCCGGCGGTATCGCGGTTAGAGGATGTTGACGGCGCGTGCGGCGATGAGGACCACGGTCGTGAACGAGATGATCGCCTGCATCATCATCGCGATCTTCGCCCACTTGGACAGCACGGGCGCGTCTGTCGGCGAAAAGGCCGTGCTCGTGTTGAAGGCCACGAACAGGTAGTCCACGAAATGCGGTCGCCACCGCTCATGCTCCGCGATGGTCATGTCCTCCCCGTTCGGCGCGGGAAAGGTCATCTGCGGGAACAGGAATGCGCCTTCCATGTGCACATCGCGACGTTCGCGTGCGTTCGGGCCACCGGCGTCGAGCCGCCAGTACCACGACGCGAACACGATCACGTTCGTCGCCCAGAGCACTGCTGCGGATCTTAGCAGCGACGGGGCTTTTTCCGTTCCGTGCAGCAACGCAAACAGCAGCGCAATGACACCGAAGGCGAGACCGCCGGTCAGCACCAGCAGCACCGAATAGCCAAACAGGTTGTTCAGCCCGTGCTTCCCGCGGTAGCGAGTGATGTGGGCTGCGAAGCTGAGTAACGCGACTATGACCGCGAGTCCCCAATGCGGGCCGAGGCGCAACTGGTCAGGGAGCGCGTAGTGCAGGGCAACGGCGGAGAACGCAGCGATGACAACGGGCCAGCGCGGTTCGGGACGATCGATGTCAGCGAGACCTGTCATTGCTACAGCTTACGACGCGATGGTGGCCGAGGCGAGCGTTTGGGATCAGGCCGGTGACGCGAGCAGGTCGTCGTATTCGTGATGGCGCTTCATGAACGTGCGGACGAATCTGCACGTGGGAATCACCTTCAACGCGTTCTGTCGTGCATGATCGAGCGCGGCACGCGCGAGCGCGGAGCCATATCCGCCACCTTCCAGTGCGGCTGGAACGCTGGTGTGCTGCAGGTCGATCGTACCGTTACGCTCCGCGAACTTCAGGACCGCCTTGCCGTGTGGCGTTGCAATCTCGAAACGACTGGCGGGCGTGTTCAGGCGGGGCACGGGGACGTCAGTCATGAGCGGGGATGAGCGTTTTGGTTCGTGGGGCGAGATCGACTGTGGAAGGTGAGTGTCCGCCCGGCGTCAGGCTAGGTTCGTTCCCAAGCGTCTCCAATACTTCTACGCCACCATCGCCACACTCCCACCACTCCACCGTTCGATGTACTCCTCGACGTCATGCCTGGCCCGCGCGCGCGCCAACGACATTGGGCGAATGCTGCCCCACCCCGGACGCGTGACGAACGGGCGGTCGAACTTGCCGAAACACCACAGCACACCCGCGTAGCTGGCTGGATCGCGGCCATCGAGGCTGTACTTGTTGTTGAGATGGACGAGCCAATCGAACGCGTGCTGATAGGTGGGTGCCCATGCCACCACCGCTTTCCCCCACAGCATGCGCACCAGCGGATGCATCGTGCCGGTCGCCATCAGTTCGCGCTGACCGGCGTTCCACACCGGATCGTCACTCTTCGCCAGCTCGAGTGTCTCGAGCGTGTAGCCCTCTGGACGCGGATCGTTCGCGTGTTCCTCCATCGATCGGTGCGCCCAAGCCGGCGCCGATGCCAGCGACGCGAAGGCGGGATTCCGCACGCAGAGATTCTGCGACAACGCCCGCCATGTGAGCATCTCCTCGGCGAACGCGTCATACTCGAGACCCGCACCCGAATCGCGCGCCGTCCGCATGACCTCGAGCGGCGAGATCATGCCGTAATGCAAATACGGCGAGAGTCGGCTGGTGCCTTCTGCGTCGGAGGGATTGGTGCGGCGCCGCGAATAGTCGGGCAGCGCTTGCGTGACGAAGCTGAGGAGTCGCGCGCGCGCCGGCGTGAGGCCTCCTCGCAATGCCACCGGACCAGGATAAGTGGCGACGCCGCAACGCTCGACAATCCTCGCCAGCTCGGCATCCGACGCGTCGAGCGAAGTGAAGGGGACATCAGGCAGGAGCGAGACGAGGAAGCCACGCTTCGGCGCGCGATCCTCGACGGGCTCGCTCGCGATCGCGAGCGCGCGATCCAGTTTGGGACGGAGCGTGCGTGCCGAATACTCTTCGCGCTCGAAACAGCCGGCTGCAACGACGCCGACCGAGTCTACAGAGATGACGCGACAAGCGGCGTACGTTGCCAGGCGCGCGATGCGAGACGACACGCCTTCCGTCGGGAAATCGTCGGTGACAATGAGCGCGGCCGATTCCGCCACGCGCCGAAGGTGACGGTCGCCCTCGCGCTCAGCGCCGATCAGTAACAGCCGATAGGTCAGCCCGACCAGTGCGGCCCTTGCGGCGAGTTCCTGCGCGCCCTGAAGCACGAACGTGTGAAAGCGGGAGGACGTGTGCGGATCGCCGCCGCAATCGATCGTTTGGACGACGAGCAGCGGCTTATTGATCCGATCGGCTTCGCGGATGGCCAGACGAAGCGCCCAGTTGTCCTCGAAGCGCTGCGTACTCTGCATCCAGTACAGGACATACGACTTGGTCGCCACCAGCGGACGATCATTCCGTGGCTGCGCGCGCATGGACAGTTGTTCGGTGACGTACGGGGAACCCAGCGGATGGCTCATGCGCGGTATGGCGAAGGGCTCGCTTGTCTGGACGCCGGCCAATGCGCGGCGCGAGGACGTGCCCGGTCAGAGACACCACCGCACCCTTGCAAGGCTTACGCCAGTCTGTTCAATAATTTGGAACAGATGTCCGCGTCCTACGCGTATAACACCATAATCGTGCCTCAGACACCGACTGGCACCTCGTTGCGACGCACTCAGGCGAGACCCACAAGTGGCTGGCGAACAGAAGCTGGGTGAAGCGAAAACAGCAGCGGCGGACCGTTCCTCTGGTCCGCCGCTGCCGGATGCTGCGTGATGTTCCTAGAAGGTGAAGCCGAGGCCGCCTTGAAGTACGAGGTTATTTGTGCGTTGGCTCGTGCCGCCGGTGCCGGTGGGCGAACCGAACAGGATGAGA
>JALYVY010000323.1 GCA_030852985.1 Gemmatimonadota bacterium
GCATCCTCCACTTCACGCCGACGGAGACGGGACTCGCGATGTTGCCGGGTGGTCTCGCGACCATGGCGAGCGCGTTGATCTGCGGGCGGCTGTTGAGTGGGCGCGAACCGCTGGTCGATCCCCGCATCCTCATTTTTCTGGGGGTGGCGCTGTTCGCGGTTTCCATGTGGAAGATGGGGCACCTCACCACTGGCGCCGGCGAAGGCGATGTGCGCGCCGCATTGATCGTGCGCGGCTTTGGACTAGGACTTCTGTTTGTGCCGATCAACAATGCGGCGTATGGCAGCCTGGAGCCCAGCGAGGCGCAACAAGCGGCGGGGCTGATCAACCTTTCGCGGCAACTCGGCGGCTCATTCGGCATTGCCCTGCTGGTGAACTATGTCACCAAGCACACCCAGTACCATCGTGCGGACCTCGTGCAGAATATTGTGACGGGCAGCACGTTGACGGACACGCGGGTGCAACAGCTTACCGCCGGTTTCCTGGCTCGTGGTTTTGCCCTCGTCGACGCGAAGATGGCGGCACTGACCGCACTTAACGGGCAGGTCATGCAGCAGGCATCCATGCTGAGCTTCAACGATGCCTGGCTCTTTATCCTGATCGCCTTTCTGGGCGTTTCTCCCGCCATCCTGTTTCTGCGGAAGCCCAAGGGTAGTCCGGCACCCGTGGACGCGCACTAGGAGCGGCAGCAAGCGCGCCTCAGGAACGTGGGCTGCGGGCAATCATCAGGGGCGGGAAGATCGTCCTGATATCTCGCGAATGAAAATTCCAAAGACGAGGCTGCGCTGCGGCGCCGGATCACGCACCGAAAAGGTGCCCGGTACAAGCGCTACGAGGAGTCGCTCGGCACGCTGGTACGTGTCGGGTGACCCGCCCTTGGCGTCGAGCAGTGCGAACGTGCCCTTCACGATGACGCTCGTCCACTCGAACAGGCCATGCACCTCATCCGCCTCGACCGCACACCACGGATTGTGCAACAGCTTGCTGAGCTTGGCGCCGTTGCTCGTGCGGCCGAAGATCCACTCGCCATCGCTCACGTAGTTGACCGGCGCGATGTCGACGCGATCATGCAGGCTGAACGCAACGCGTCCGACCGTCGCGGTCCGGAGAAACGCATGCGCTTCGTCGGCGGTGAGATCCCGGATCGTCGGTGCGATGACCTTCGACATGCCCTCCTCCTATGACTTGGCCTGCAGCAGTCCAAGCTGCAGACAGATCTGCACGTAGTCCGACCGGTGGCTGATGCCGAGCTTCTCCGAAATTCGTTGCTTGTACGTTTCCACGGTTTTCGGGCTGATGAACAGCTTCTCCCCGATCTCCGAAGCGGAGTATCCGCCGGCGACCAGCACGAGCACGTCTCGCTCGCGCTCACTCAGCGCCATGTAGCGCTGCCGTTCGTCGCTGCGTTCGGCGCGGCGGGTGACTTCGCGCGCGAGCGCCCGTGCGGCGGACGGCTGCACGTACGTGTCGCCCGCGGCCACGGCGCGCACCGCATCCGCGAGCTCGCGATCCGCCGCGCTCTTCACGAGATAGCCAGAAGCACCCGCGGCAAGGAGGTTGACCAGGTAGTCGTCTTCCGTGTGCATGGTGAGGATCAGCACGCGCGTCGACGACTTCATGGCGACGAGCTCCTTCGTCGCGGCAATGCCGTCCATCTGCGGCATGTCGAGGTCCATCACCGCGACGTGCGGCTTGAGGCGCTCGACCAGCGCGATGGCATCGCGCCCATTCGCCGCCTCGCCCACGACCTCGATGTCCTTCGTCGAGCCCAGTAGCGCCTTCAGCCCGGCCCGCACGACGAGATGATCGTCGGCCAGTATGATGCGAATGATGCCCGATTCAGCTGCGGTGGACATGAGTGGCGAAGAAGGAGTGCTCGATCGCGGGGCACCGACGCCCTCCGACTGCACCGGTGTCATAGGCCCTTCTTGCATTCTACTTGCTGACCACGAGGGCCGTTACCATCCCGAACATGCCATTCTCGCTTTCGGCGTGCGGCAGGATGTGGCAATGGAAGGCCCACGTACCGGGATTCACGCAATTGACGATGGCGTCGTACCGCTCGCCTGGCGCGATGTTGAGCGTGTCGCAGCGCCACGGGGCGGGCAGGGCCCATCCATCCTTGTCGATGATCGTCATGTGCATCCCATGCAGGTGCATCGGATGGATCATCATGCCTTCATTCATGAAGCGGATGCGGATCTTCTCGCCGAGCTTCGCGGTCAGCGGCTCCGTGGCGGGAAAGCCCTTGCCGTTCAGCGTGAACCCATGCGCGCCGTCGTTCAGCACCAACAGGTAGTCGTGCGCGACCTTCTCGATCGGCCGCGGCGTCCGTGGCTCGACGATAAAGGCGCCGAGCAAGCCCGTGCCGACTTGCGTCGTGGAGTTGTGGTGCGAATGGTACATGTTGGTTCCCACGTTTCCCTCGGGAATCGTGAACTCGTACGTAAAGCTGTCGCCCGGCTTCACCGGTGGCTGCGTGATGTACGGCACGCCGTCCATGTCGTTGGGCAATTCCATGCCGTGAAAATGGATCGAGGTCGACTGCGACATCTCATTCTTCAGGTTCACGCGGACGCGATCGCCTTCCCGGACGCGAATTTGTGGTCCGGGGACCTGATCGTTGTACGCCATGGCGCTCACCATCTGACCCGGCGCCACTTCCCACTTTATCTCACGAGCAGTCAGGTCGAATATCTTGACGCCTTTCTCGATGCGCGGTGCGAGGAGCTGGTTGCCCTTGCCCGCGGTCTTGGCGGGAAACGCCTTGATCCCCTTTTCGTGCATGGCGTCCATGGCATCCGCCGCCGCGCGCGGGCTCACGGGCGTTGCCTTTGGAACGACTGCGGCAGCCGCCGTCTCGGGCAGTGCCGAGGCGCCCTTTCCACAGGCGGCGAGCGCCGCGGTGCCGACGGCCGTGAGGGAAGCGGTACGAAGAAAGGCGCGGCGCGACGTGATGCCCGTTGCGAGCCCGCGGATGTCTTTGTTGTCGGTGTCGGTTGACATGGATGTCTGCAGGAGAGAGGGTTGGGTCACCCCTCAAATCTCGGCGCATCCTTGTCGCGGCACTGTCGGGGAGAACAACCCATTGGATCTCACTGTGCCTGACGAGCGTGTCGGGAGAAATCCCCACACGGGCCGATCACGGAGTCCGCACGAATGAAAGACGCGATACTCGCTGCCGAGCATGCTGCGATGCACAAGCGGCTGCCACCAGACCTCTTCTCGGGGCTACTGGCGATCTCCGCGGACGCCGTGATAGCCGTTGATGACGAGCAGCGCATCGTGTTCTTCAACGAAGGCGCCGAGCGGATATTCGGATGGAATGCCGATGACGTGGGAGGAAGACCACTCGAGATCCTGCTGCCGGAACGCTACCGCGCCGCGCACCACGGTTACGTGCACGACTTCGGTGCGGCGCACGGTCGCGCGCGCGTCATGGGCGAGCGTCAGCAGCTCTGCGGCCTTCGACGCAATGGAGACGAATTCCCGTGCGAGGCAGCCATTCAGCGCATCCTCGTGGACGGCAAGAACATTTTCGCCGCGGTGTTGCGCGACATCAGCGCGCGGCAACGAGCCGAAGACGCGTTGCGCGACGCTGTCACCGCGCGCGAGGACATGCTGGGGATCGTGTCGCACGACCTGCGCAATCCGGCCAATGCGGTCAAGATGCTGGCGCGGAGCATCATCGATGACGAAGCCATCGATCACCTGCCGCCACACGTGGTGGAGCGTGTGAAGGTCATCCAGCAGGCGGCGGAGCAGATCGACGCGCTCATTCAGGACCTCCTCGATACCACCCGGCTCGGCGGCGGTCGTCTCAGCGTCAACCCGAAGGCGGTGAATCCGACGGCGATTTCCGAGCGAAGTGTTGAGGGACTACGCCCGCTCGCAGACGCCGGGCGGGTGACGCTCTCCGTAAAGCTCCCCGCTGCGTTACCCGATGTGTATGCGGATCCCGATCGCATGACGCAGCTGCTCTCGAACCTCATCGGCAACGCGATCAAGTTCACGCCACCCGGCGGCTCGGTGTCGCTGGGCGCGCATCTCGACGGCGACGAGGTGTTGTTCGTCGTGACCGACACGGGGGACGGCATCGCGCCCGACGACCTGCCGCACGTGTTCGAACGGTTCTACCGGGCTGAAACGGCCAGGGCCCTGCCCGGCACCGGGCTCGGCCTCGCCATCGTCCACCAGATCGTGACCCTGCACGGAGGCTCCGTGGC
>JALYVY010000324.1 GCA_030852985.1 Gemmatimonadota bacterium
GGTCATGACCTGCGCGGCCGAGCCGAGACTTCAAGTATAACACCGCGGCGCCTCCGTTGCTTCAGTGTAACTGGAATGGAAGCTCTGCTTAAATTGGTGGATGTTGCGGTTGCGGTCCCAGCTCAATATTTGATGCGCAAGTGCTTGAACAAAGGATGTTTGGCCGAGTAGAATAGACAAGAGCATTGTATCCGATCGAATGGAGGTGTGCCGGATGCCCAGCCCATTCCTATCGTCCGAAGAATATGACGAACGCGCGCACCAACTTTACAATGAGGGAGAATACGATCAAGCCTTAGCGGTACTTCGAGAAGGGCTCACCCTGTATCCCAGTGCCGTGGAGCTTCACATCGGCGTGGGCTACGCCCATCACGCTCGCGAGGAATTCGCCTGGGCGCGCCGCGCCTTCGAAGAGGCGCTGGTCCTCGACCCCGACCATGAGGATGCGCTGGCCGGAATTGGCGAGACGCTGCTGAAGTTCGGGCAGCGAGAGGCTTCACTCAACTGCTTTCGTCGTGCGCTCGAGCTGGGCTACGCTGACGATCTGGACCTGATGCTGCAGATTGGCCGTGCCCTGTTCCGCGAAGGGATGATAGAGCCTGCGCGCGAGTTCTTCGAGATTGCGGTGCAGAACGCGGCGGAGAGCGCAGAAGCCGTGTCGTGCGTCGGGTATGCCCAACATCGAATGGGCGAGGACGAGGAAGCGATCGCCACGCTGCGCTCGGCGCTTCGACTTGACCCCGATCACGTGGAGGCCAGGGTTTATCTGGGCAACATTCTCTACGATCGCGGTGACTACGAAGCGGCGCTCTATCATCTGGACAAGTCCAATCCCGACGACCACTGGGACGAGCTGGGTATCTGGCGGCTGATCGAGCTCAAGAAGTCAATCTTCAAGCTGACCGACGGTGACCCGGAGCTGAAGCCCTGGGAGGACCGCATTCGCGAGCTCGCCGGCGAGCCGGACGACATCGACGAGATGCTCGCCGAGCTGGAGGCGAAGGCGATGGAGCGGGATCAGGAGGAGGCACGCGGGCAGATGGAGATGTTCGGAGCTCTGCTGAACTCGCTGGTCGAGGTGGAAGCAAGAGGCGAGGAGACAGCAGCCGAGGTCCAGGAGTTGCCAGTGACTCACCACAGGATCGAAAGTGGCGGGCACACGTACCAGGGCACCTGGGAGGAAATCGTGCAGCAGATGCGAGATCAGAAGGCGGCGGGCTTGCCGATCGACCAGTATATGGCGACCGAGGCGCGGCGCGGCTACGGCAAGACGGGCGTTGAGATTCCCTGGCGTGATCCAGAAAGCTTCATAAAGGGAAGTGCGACCGCAGGGCTTCTGCGAATAGACAGGTGACCCCGTCGGATCGTGTGACGGCACAGGCGGCTCTCAACGAGGGCCGCCAGGTTTACGGGCGGCTTGACCAGATTCGAGGGCCCGAGGATGCTGCCGCTGACATCATGGAACTGTGGACCAGCGCCGAGTCGGCGATGCGCGCGCTGCTCGGAGGGTCGACGCTCTCTGGTCAGGCACTCGTGCGCGAGCTGCGGCAGCGTGGGGTGCTCAATCTGGAGCAGGCGAATACGATCGCCAGCTTCTGGGATGCGCGGAGCCGCTCTGACGACGTCGGTTACAAGCCGACGCTCACGGACGTGGGTTTCGCGCGAGCCGGCTACAACGAACTGACGCGCGTCGTCAACGACACGTCGAGTCCGGCTGCAGCTGGAGCGGCCGCGTCAGCGACGCCGGTTTCCACTTTTGCGCCGGGCGGGGTATCCGCGGCTGCGGAGACTCCGACAGGAGCGCGCAACCCTGGAGTTCGGACGGCCGGAACCACTGCGCCGCTGGGTACCGAGCCTGCGCCTGCCACGGCCGTCAGCCGCAGGTCGCCGTCAGCGGCGATGATAATTGCCGGCGTCGTCGGACTGCTCGTGATCCTCGGCGCGGTAGCGTATTTCACGATGGGCCGCTCGCACTATGATAGTGATATGTCGAACGCGATCACCTTGATGCAGACCGGGCGTACTGAAGCGGCTCGCGCGGCGTTCGGCTCCATAGCGCACCAGTATCCGGACAAGGCGGCGCCGCACGTGTTCCTGTCGCGACTCGCTCGAAGCGACAGTCCGCCAGACATGAATACCGCGCGTCAGGAGCTGGTGACCGCGATTCGGCTGGAGCCGGCATTCGAGCCGGCGCAGCGCGAGATGGGAATTTTCCAGCTCGCCGATCACAATCCACCACTCGCGCGCAACTTTCTTTTGCGCGCAGTGCAGCTCGACCCGGCGGACGGCGCCGCGCAGGGATACCTGGGCTGCGCACTCGTCGGCATGAACCAGATGGATGTCGCGCAGAAGTTCCTGGCGCGTGCGGGACACGGGACCTGGACGTCGTGCGCGACGATGGTTCCAGCCTCGCCGGCGCCGCCACATCCTTGAGCGATACCATTCCCTTCAACTCAGCATGGACACTCGGCCGCAGACGACATGCGGCCGAGTTTTTTTCCGCGCTCCAATCCAGCAAGACATGACGCAGTTCATCGATCCAGCACACGTGACTCGAACGGTGCTCGCAAACGGCCTGACCGTCCTGATATATCGCAATCCAGCGGCGCCGGTTGTGGCAGTCAACACGTACGTCAAGGCCGGCTACTTCGACGAGACCGACGACGTCGCGGGGATAGCGCACGTGCTAGAGCACATGTACTTCAAGGGTACGGAGAACTACGGAGTTGGTGAAATCGCCAAGGCGACAAAAGCTGCGGGTGGTTACCTGAACGCGCACACGATCTACGATCACACCAGCTACTACGCGGTACTTCCCGCACGCGGCTTCGAGGAAGGGCTCGCGGTGCAGGCCGACGCGTTCGCCAATTCTGCGATCGAAGCGGATGCACTGGCGAAGGAACTGGAGGTGATAATCCAGGAAGCGATGCGCAAGCAGGACAACGCCGGCGCCGTGACGACCGAAACCCTGTACGCATTACTGCATGACACGCATCGCATTCGGCGCTGGCGCATTGGGCGCCCGGAAGAGCTCCGCGGCTTCTCGCGCGACCAGGTGGTGCGATTCTACCGTAATTTCTACACGCCTTCGAACGCCGTTATCGCGATTGCCGGCGATGTCGATCCCGTGGCGACTCTGGATGTGGTGAAGCGGCTGTACGGATCGCTCGAGGCCGGCGAGCCCGCGCGAAATGCCGGGCCGCGCGAGAGCGCGCAATCCGGATTCCGATACAGGGAGCTCAGCGGTGACGTGGAGCAGTCGCACGTCGAGATCGGCTGGCGGACGGTACCGAACCTTCACCGCGACGTTCCGGCGCTGGATCTCGCAGCTGCCGTTCTCGGGAGCGGGCGTGCGTCGCGGCTGTACCGCGCTGTGCGTGACCGTCAGCTCGCGGGAAGTGTAGGCGCATACAACTACTCGCCGGCAGAAGTCGGAGTCTTCGTCGTGTCGTCCGAAGGAAGCCCCGCAACGGCGCGTGACGCGGCACGAGCGATGTGGAACCAGGTGGCGGCGCTCCGAGCAGGAGCGGTGTCGTCAGATGAGATCGTACGCGCGAAGCAGCTCTTCATGTCTCGCTGGGCGCGGCACCTGGAGACCACCGAGGGCCAGGCTGCGTATCTCGCCGAGTGGGAATCCGTTGGCGGCTGGCGGAAGGGAGCCGAGTACTACGACGCGTTCATGCGGAGCGATGCCGCCGCGGTGACCATGGTCGCACAGCGCTATCTCTCTGAAGATCGTGCCGCCGCTGTGACGTATCGGCCGGTTGGCGGAGAGCTAATCGCCGAAAATGCGGAGCAGTTCCGATCGATACTGTCCGCTGGAGTGGCCGCGCCGCTCGAAAGCTCCGAGACCGCGTTGATTCGCGAGCCGGGTACATCCGCGCACGCGATATTTTCGCGCGAGGAAGCCGGCGTGCGGATATACGACCTCGCGTCAGGGATACCGGTGCTGATTCGATCCCGTCCCGGATCACCGATAACGCATTTTGGCGTGTATGCAGCGCGCGGCTCCGCGAACGAGGCGAGAGAGTCAGCGGGGATCAGCGCACTCGCGGCGCGTACCGCATCTCGTGGTACCGCGACCAGGACCGCGTTTCAGATAGCCGAAGAGTCCGAGTTACTGGGCGGAAGTGTCAGCGCGTCCGTGGGCTCCGAAATCCTTGGCTGGTCGTTTTCGGTGCCAACAGCGAATAC
>JALYVY010000024.1 GCA_030852985.1 Gemmatimonadota bacterium
GTTCTGTGCCGGCGCCTGCTCAACGCCATTCACGCGATTCCGCGCGCCGATGATCCACGTGAAGCCGAGTCGCGGGCTCACGTGCACCTCCGAGGGAAAGTCGGATGTGCTGTGTCCGAACTGCGTCTCCACGACAGGGTTCGACGCCGGCGCACCGCGATACGCGGAGGCCTCGAGGCGGGCACCATAGACGAATTGCCACGCCGCGCTCTTCCGCCAGCTGTCGCCAAGATAGATGGCGCTGTTGAACGCGCCCGTCGATCGCGCATTCGGTGAAAAGAGACGTGTGTACTGCGCGGGCTGGTTTGCGGCGAAGTCCGCCAGCGAATTGAAGGTGAAGGTGCCGTCGCGGTTCGTCGCCGAGTACTGCGAGATGTCCGCAACGTTCAGGAGAAGGCCGAGCTTGAGGCGGTGACCACCATCGCGGATCCACGAGAGCTCATCGGTGAGCTCGATCTGGTCGTTCAGGCTGGACGTAGGCAGCGCCGGATTGCCGCCGAAGTTGAGCGAGCTCACGCCGACGACTCCATCGCTGAGCAGCGAGGACACGCGCACGCGGCCTTCGGGTCCCTCGTAGTACGGAACCGCGGACTGGTGGCTGCGCTCGTAGTATGCGCGCCCCTCGTTCACGAACTGGTCGAAGAGCGTCGAGGCAAGCGACACCATCACTCCCCCCGACGAGGTTCCGCGGTCGCCACCGAGTGGCGGAATGCCGAGTTGGTCGCTGCGGAAATTGTCGGCGCGTGAGCCGGCCCAGTTGAGGCGCGCCGTGAGTGAATGATCCTCGTTGATGTGATAGTCGAAGCGCGCGATGGTCGTCGCGTTGTCCGTGAGGCGGCTCGACGGAATACCCGCGAGGTTGAGCGGCACGTTGTAACCAGTGAGCAAGCCGAGGAAGCGGGCGGCCGAGTCGGATTGGACGCCAAGCCGTTGGAGCGCCAGCGGGTCAGCACTGAGCAGCGACTGCAGGGCGCTCGTCTGTCGATTCACCTGCAGGGAGACGAACCAGAAGGCCTTGTCGCGCACGAAGGCGCCGCCGACGCCGCCGCTGAGCTGATTGCGTGTGTAAGCACCGGAGAATGCACCGTTGCTCGACGTATCCGCGGCCGCTGTAAACTCGAGTGCGGGGTCGTGGATGCCGTATCCGAACGAGCCATTCACGATGTTCGTGCCGCCCTTCGTCGTCGTCGCCACCTGGCCGCCGGTGAACTGCCCTCGGCTCACGTCATACGTATTCGTGATGACGCGTGTACTTCGCACCGCCTCGGCGGGCACGCCAGCGCCGCCGAAGGAGAGGCCATCGAGCGTGATCTGGTTCTGGTCGGGACGCTGACCGGCGACGGAGAAACCGGCCGCGGTGCTGTCCGTGCCGGCGATACCGACGACGCCAGGCGCGAGGGCGGCAATCGCATTGAGGTCGCTGGGGTCGATCGGGAGGCGAAGGAGTTGTGCGCCGCTGAGGGCGGTTTCCAGTGAGCCGGCCGTGGGCCGATCGGTGGTGATTGGTGCGCGCGTCGCCACGGTGCGGTTGGCTTCGAGGGTCGCGACGCCAGCTGTCATCTTTGCATCGCCGACGAGCCGGTCCTCATCGGCCTGCTTGGCGACGACGAACGAGACCGGAATCATGCCAAGGTGCTTCACCGTGATGCGGTACTGGCCGCCGCCGTCGGGGAAGAGCAGCGTGTACTTGCCCTGGTCGTTCGTCGTCTTCCGTCGCGTCACTTCGGTCTCGACGGAAGTGACCTCGACGGTAGCGCCGGTCAATGGCTTATTGTCCGGCCCGACTACAGTGCCGGTGATGATATCGGTTGTCGCTCCGACCTGGGCGCTGGCTGTCGCGGCAGGAAGGAAGAGAGCAAGGAGCAGCAGGACGAGACGTCGCATGACTTCCTGTACGGCGCAGCCACGCCGAGCGTTTGTTGGCGGCGAGCAGAAGAGCGTACCTGGACTCGTGTACCAGGTATCATGACCGGGCACAAGCCACGGGGAACAGTAGGCCGCTCCTAGAGGCCGACCGCTCCGAAGTAAAGTTTTCTTAGTGCACCAGTGTCCACTGTTCCCCGTGGGCGTTATGCCATTCCAGGTACCGGGTACGATGTACCAGGTACGCCCTTCCAGCTGTCAAGGAACAGTGGCCGCCCCCCATGTCCGCCCAATGCCGGCCAGTAGTGCGGCGTATGTCTCGATCCCATCCCACAGATTCTGCAAGCGCAGATTCTCGTCCGCGGCGTGCTGGTTGTCGTCGTAGTTGGCGATGGGCAGGTGGATCATCGGCACCTTGAGCACCTGCTCGAACAGGTACGTGGGCCCGGTGGCGCCTGAGGTGGGCATGAGCAGCGGCGATTCCTTCGCCCCGTCGCGGAGCGCCGCGATCACGGCCTTGCCGAACGGACCGTCCATCGGCGCGCGCGACGCCGGATAGCCCTCCGTCCACTCGAGGCGCGCCACCTTTGGATGGGCGAGACGCATGGCAACGGTGACGCTGTCGTGCGTGATCCAGTAACCCTGCTTCCGGATGTGTGCTTCCACCAGTTGTTGCACATGGGCCGGCGTCTGTCCCGGCACCAGGCGGAGGTCGAACGACGCATACGCCTCGCTCGCGATGGTGTTCGAACCAGTCTCGCGAACCCCGCCAACGCGCATGCCGCGCAGGTTGAACGCCGGCAGCATGATGCGCTCGGCCAGCAGCGCATCGTTGGCCTCGGTGCGGGCCAGTCCGAGCGCCTTGCGGAGCTCGGGATCGAACTTCGGCAGCCCGGCGACGGCTCGATGCTCGGCGGCGGTGACCGGGCGCATGTCGTCGTAGTAGCCAGCGACCTTGATGTGGCCGTCGTCGTCGCGCATGCTGGCGACGAGATTCGCGAGCATCACGCCGGGGTTCGGTGCCCAGTTGCCATAGTGGCCGCTGTGGAGCGCGCGGGTCGCGCCGTAGACCGTGAGCTCGAAGCCGGTCACACCGCGATTGCCGAAGAGCACCTGCTGCCGCCCGCTCTGGTGCACGGGACCATCGCAGAAGAGCCAGGCGTCTCCCTTGAGCTGCGGGGCATAGCGCTCGAGGATCTGGCGGAGGTGCTGCGAACTCGCCTCTTCCTCGCCCTCGAAGAACACCTTGAGGTTCACCGACTGTGCGGTCTTCGACGCACGCATCGCGTCGACCGCCGCGAGGATCGCGATGATCGACGCCTTGTCGTCGCCCGCCGAGCGAGCGTAGAGACGCGACTCGGGATCGGCGCGCTCGCCGTGCGCCGGCAGGGGAATCACCTTCCCGCCCTGATTCGGCTCCTTGTCGCGGAGCACAGGCGACCACGGCGGCGACGTCCACTGCTTCGGGTCGAGGGGCTGGCCGTCGTAATGGGCGTAAAGCACCAGCGTTCTTGTCGCGCCCGCGGCCGGGAGCTCGCCGTACACTGCTGGTGGGCCGCCAGGAACCGTCAGCAATCGCGTGTTCGTAAAGCCGCGCGCGCCGAGCATGGCGATGATATGATCGGCGTTTCGGCGGATGCCGACGGAATCGCTCGCGAGATTCGGGAGCGCGAGCAAGGTCGAAAACTCCTGGAGGATCTCGGACTCGTTCTGCTTCCGGTATTCTCGAGCGCTGGCTCGGGCGTCGGAGCCGACGGTCTGGGCGTTGACGATGGGCGCGACGGCTAGCCCCGCACAAAGCATGTAACGAACAGCGCGCGAAAACTCTGACATGCTGACGACTCACGTGAAGGTGACGCTGGGTTGCACCGGTCAACGGCGACGACAGTTGGCGGAGATCGGAAAGATACGGACATCTGACCTGGACGTCGGAGAGACATCTGCTATCCAGGTCCGATGGCTGCCTTGTTCCTTTTAACTGCGACGACAGTTGGCGGAGATCGGAAAGATACGGACATCGGACCTGGACGTCGGAGGGACATCCGAAATCCAGGTCCGATGTCTGCCTTTTTCCGTTAGTCCGCCAACTGTCGTCGCCGTTCCGCAGTCTGGGGTTTCAGAACGGTTGCATCTCCGGTAGCCGGTGGACGCCTCAGGAGCAGCCTGGGTTCGTGCTCGCCAGATCGATCGTGCTGCATCCAGGCACCGCGATCCCGTCAACGGTCACCTTGACCTTGCTCGTGCCGTTGAACGTGAGCACCATCGTCGTGGTGAACGCCGGCAATCCGCGCAACGGCATCGTCTCGACGATGGTGATCGTCCCCGACACGGGGTAGCTGTTGGCTGCGGCATGCGCCGGTATCACGAGATCCTTCGTCGTGGACTTCGTCTCGAGCGTGAGTGGCTCGGCGGTCGCCGTGCCCGTGCCGAAGGTGCCACTGATGTTCATGGTGGACGTGCCATTCAGCGTGTGCTTGCTGGTCTGCAGGCCGCTCAGCGTCTGGTCCTGCGAGCCGGTAATGGTGAAGGTGTCGCCGGCACTGGTGTCGCTTCCGGCGATCGTGCCCTGCATGCGAACCGCGGAGAGCGACGTCGGCTCGAACGACGACAGCGCTGACCCGCTGCTATTCAGCAACTGGTAGCTCTGCGTGATAGTCAGGCCACTGGCCGTGATGGGCGCACACACGAATGACTGCGATGTGAGCGCGTAGGTGCATCCGGACGGGATGCCACTGCCGAGCGATGCGGTGGGGCCTTCGTATCCGGCAGCGGCGGACGTGGCACCCGTAATGGCCGGAAGACTCATCTCCCGGAACACCTCGGACAAGTCCGCCGGCGTGCTCGTGGTGGAAACGCTCGAGTCAGCCCCGCAGCCAGCGAGCAGCGCTGCGGCGGCGAGGGCGAAACATGGGAGGCGCATCGGATTGATCATTGGCTGCGCTAGGAAGGAGTCAAATACTCGGGAGACCAGTCTAATACCGAAACCAGGAAATTCGCCACGAATTGCTTGTGAAAGGCTCCTGTGCAAGCGCCAGATATCCTACTTCTTCTGAATGGACCGGCCCACGATAATGCTGACATTGTCGGTTCCGCCAGCCTGAAGCGCATCGTCCAGTAACTGCTCGCACACCTGCCTGGCAGAAGTCATGTTCGCCAGGCGATCCCGGATGAGCTCATCCGGCACATGCTTCGTGAGGCCGTCCGTGCACAACAGGTGGACATTGCGCCAGTCCGACCGCATGCGCGTGACCACAGGTGTGGCGGCATCGCCGCCAATCGCGCTCGACAGCACGTTGGCGTACTGCGAGCGCGCCGCCATCGCCCGCGTGAAGACGCCCTGATCGAGCAGCTCCTGCGCGATGGTCTGGTCACGGCTCACCTGCGTGAGCTCACCTTCCCGGTACAGGTAGTAACGAGAGTCCCCCACCTGGAGCAGGTAGCAGTATGGCCACACGCCCATCCAGAGCGTCAAAGTGGTGGCCATGGTGCGGCCGTCGACGACCTCCCGAGCCCGCGCGATCACGGCCTCGTGGCTCTTGAGGGCCGCGTCCTGCAGCAGCTGGATGAACTGCTCGTCCGAGCCATCCGCGCGATAATAGCAATCCGTACTGTCGGCCATGTAGTGCATGGCCACTTCCAGTGCCGTGGCGCTGGCTTCGTCCCCGTTCTCGCCTCCGCCCACGCCATCAGCGACCATCGCGAACACCGCGAGGCGTTCGTCCTCCATGGGAAGCCGCTGCTGCTGCGTGAGATTCGTGAGGTGGATGTGCACGCGCTTGTGGATCGTCGCCAACAGGAAGTGGTCCTGATTCTCGGCGCGGACCTTCCCCGCGTGCGAGAGCCCGAAGACGTCGAGCTCGTCATCCTGCGGCTTGGGATTCAGCGTGGAGACGGATCTGTCTGGAGTTCGCATACTCCTTCGGGGCTCCCTGGGTGGCGCAACGCGATCACGTCCGCAATCTACGGGACGACCCTCCGGCCACAACGCGCGCGCTCACCGTCATGCCGAAGCGGCGCCCGAAAACAGCGGAGGGGCGGCGATCCAGTGCTCGACGCGCCGGTGGGGCGGATTGGCCGCAAGCGCGGCCGAGTATCCATCGCCAACGTCAATGTCGTGCAAACGCCACTGAAGGACGTGCGCCGGATGGCGGTGGTCGGCGATGAGGCGCACGTCGTCGCTCGCCGTGACGGTGAAATGCGTGAGTCCGCCCGAGACTCCCAATCCTGTGCCCTTGAGGTAGGCCTCCTTCCTCGACCAGGTGGCATAGAAGGCCGTTTCGCGTTGCCCCAGGGGGAGCGCGTGCAACGTCGTGCTCTCTTGGACTGAGAATGCGGACTCGGCCAGTCGCGCGCGCGCCTGATCGTCGAGGCGGTCGTTCCAGTGCTCGACGTCGATGCCGACCTCGCCATTACAGGCGAACGCAAGGAGCACGACGTCTCCCGAGTGCGAGAGGTTGAAGGTCAGGGCCGCGTGCGAAGAGGCTGCAAGATGTGGCTTGCCGAACGGGCCCTGGGCGAAGTGGAGCGCGCGCGCGTCGACGTCGAGGTAATGCGCGGCGAGTGCGCGGAGGATGCCGCGGCTCACGATGTGTCGCGCGCGATCGGCGGCGGCGTGGTAGCGGTTGCCGCGCGCGCGCTCCTCGGCGTCGAGCAGTCGATCGAAGTAGGGCTCGCACTGGGCGAGTGCCGCGATGCTCGCTTGCCAGACGTGGATTGCGTCCGCATCCAATGCGGGCAGGTGCGACGGAATTTCCCAGGACGACACGAGCGAGCGGCCTCGGTGCAGGTTCACGCTGTGAAGCTATCGCCTCGTGTGTGGGCGATGCGATGCGCCCGTGCGGTTGTCGACGCCAGCGGGAGCACGGCCAAAAGCGAAGAGCGGCGCGCGCGGCGGCCCGACAGCGGAGGAACGGGGCTGTCGGTAGCGTGTAGGACAGGGGATGCGCACCTCAACAGCCCTGTCGCTCGCCATTCTCGTTCCCCTGTTGCTCACCCATCGCGCCGGTGCGCAGTCTGCGCCAACGGTGCGTGACACGACCATCAGGGAGTTTCGCGGGGCCTACCAGCGCGGTTTCGAGCAGAGCTGGTTCGCGGCATGCGGCGCCGCATCCGACGACCGCCAATGGTGGGTAACGCTCACCGATCAGGCGCTCGCCGAGCGCGACAGCATTCTCGCGACGCTCCCCAGGATCAAGCCGTCGGACGGCCTGTATGTCCGATGGAAGGGAAGAGTCGGCAAGCGTATGCCAGCGGGCATGATGGGCATCGGAACCCGCTACGTGCTGGTGACGGAAGTGCTCGAGATCAGGGCGACGCCAGGCGGTGATCCCTGCTCCCTCGAGCGCTCCTCCTAACTTCGTCTTTTCGCTTGACCCATACTGCCGCAGCTACTGAAGAATTTTCAGTTCTGCGGTTGCGACATCGCAAGCGTTCAACAGCTGGCAGTATTCAGGGAATTGCCTCGAACGGCACATTGCCGATTCCGTAGCTTCGCCAATCCGCAAAGTCGAAGTGCCACCACTCGGCCGGAATCACCGCGAAGCGTTCAGCTTCCATGGCACGCCGGAGCAGGTCGCGGTGCCACCGCTGCCGTGAGGTCCCGCCTGGATAGCGAGCGGCCGCGCGATCGGTGGTCTCGTCGTACGTGCTGACCATGTCGACCGGCGCTCCCGTGAGAAGATCATAGAGGGAAAGGTCCACCGCTTCGCCGCGATTGTGCTTGGAGCCATCGGCCGGATTCGCCACGAAGATGTGCTTATCGTCGGGCGCGGCGTCCCAGAACATCTTCGTCACGGACCACGGGCGATAGCCGTCGTGAATGAGCAATCCGAAACCCAAGGGGCGCACCGACGCGCTCACGCGCACCAGCGCTTCGGCGGCTGGCCGTTGAAGGAATGCGCGCGCCTGGGTGTAGAACGGCGTGCCGAAGAGGTTGTTGCTCGTCGCGTAGCGGATGTCGAGCTTGATGCTCGGGTCGAGCCGCGTGAGCTCCACGAGATCCGACGGTCGAAGGGTGCCCGCTTCCTTCGGTGGCATTGCGGCGAGGGCTTCGCGTCGGATCTCGGCGATCGGTCGCACCGGCGTGATGACCAGCTGGTTTCCCGATTCGGGTCCCACCTGTCTCCGCGGCAGCCGCAGCGCGCCGACAGACATCGCAGTCGCGCGGTCGTTGGACCCGCGCATGAAGGCAACGGTGGCTCGGCTGGCGTCGTCGAGCTCGAACCGGTTGGACGATTGCTCCGCGAGGCTCACATCGGTGAGGGTGTCGCGCACGTGCAGGTAAAGCTGGCCGCCGCGCTCGAGCACAATGCGGATCGCGGAGTCAGGCCCATACTCGCCAATGAGGCCGAGCCATCGTTGCGGCGGCGAAGCCGGTGCGTTGGTCGTTCGCTGCGCATTGACGCTCGCCTGCGCGGGGAGCGCCGTCCGGCACGACGCGAGCGCGACGAGCGCGAGCGCGGGCAGCGTACGCCTGAGCGCGCGCGACGATTGCAATGTCATCTGCATGCATCAAGATAGGGGGAGTCCCCGCCGCGGCGCACAGCAGGCTCGCAGCGAAGGCAGCGGTTCGTGAGTTCGTCATCATGGAGCAGCGGGGTGGGGGACGACGTTGGACATCGCGTGAATCGACGAGGGTTTACCGCAGGGGCCAGCCGGGAGCGCGGCGATGCGCAAACGCCCGAACGCAATGAAGCACCCGCGAGTTCGTAGAGTGATGTTCCGCACCTGAACTGAAGGATTGCAATGCCCTCGATTCCGCTGTCCGTGCTCGACCTCTCGCCGATCCTTGCCGGCGGCAATGCGTCTGACGCGTTCCGCCGCACACTCGACCTCGCCCAGCATGTCGAGCGCCTCGGGTACGGGCGATACTGGTTGGCCGAGCATCACAATATGCCGGGCATCGCGAGTGCGGCGACGTCCGTCGTCATTGGGCATGTCGCTGGCGGAACATCGCGCATCCGGGTGGGCTCGGGAGGCATCATGCTGCCGAATCACTCGCCGCTCGTGATCGCGGAGCAGTTCGGCACGCTGGAAGCGCTGTTCCCCGGGCGTATCGACCTCGGGCTTGGGCGTGCACCGGGCAGCGACCAGCGAACGATGCTCGCGTTGCGCCGCGATCACCGCAGTGCCGAGCATTTTCCCGACGACGTGCAGGAATTGCTGGCCTATTTCGCCGACGAGCGCGCAGGACAGGCGGTTCGTGCCGTGCCCGGCACTGGTCTCCACGTCCCGGTCTGGCTTCTCGGCTCGAGCACGTACAGTGCACAGCTTGCCGCGGCGCTCGGGCTTCCGTTCGCGTTCGCGTCCCACTTTGCGCCCGATCAGCTGCTCGACGCGTTACAGCGTTACCGCGACGGCTTTACGCCGTCGGCATATCTGGACCGTCCGCATGCGATGGTGGGGCTGACGGTGATCGCGGCGAAGACTGATGCCGTGGCGCAGCGTCTATCCACGTCGCTTCAGCAGCAGGTGATTGCACTGCATCGGGGGCGTCCTATCCTGCTTCAGCCGCCGGTCGATGACATGAGTGGCCTGTGGACAGCAGAAGAGCGCTTTCGCGTGGAGCACATGATGCGTTTCGCGGTGGTCGGCGGCCCCGATACGGTGCGAAGGGGCATCGATGCGTTCGTTGCGCAGACCGCGGCGGATGAGGTGATCATCACGGCGAACATCCACGATCACGACGCGCGGCTGGCGTCGTATACGATCATTGCCGAGGTGTGTGGGCTCGAATCCGGGGCGTGAGGGCGGAACGGCAACTGACGGAACAACCGCGGAACAACAACTGACTTTTATACGCTTCCTCTTGAATGCACCCTTTTGAGAATCCTCGACTCGAGTACGAACGCCGCCACCAACGACTTTGCACGAATCGGTCGAATAAGAGTGTCGCTGGTCCTTCGTTCACGAGCAGCTTTTGAATTCGTTTCAT
Organism: Gemmatimonadota bacterium; assembly: GCA_030852985.1. GTDB lineage: Bacteria > Gemmatimonadota > Gemmatimonadetes > Gemmatimonadales > Gemmatimonadaceae > AG11. The sequence continues at coordinate 9,797 of JALYVY010000024.1, forward strand.
TCTCGTCTTCCAACGAATGACGCAGTAATTCACCTGATTCTTTCCGCGATTCGGTTGGTGGCGGCGTTCCATCACCGCTGGAGGATTCTCAGGAGCTCTGCGCTCGGTACAATGGATCAGAGATCAGTTGCAGTTCTGGCAGTTGCCGTTCTGGCAGTTGTAATTCCGGCGGTTGCAGTTCTTGCGATTGCAGTTCGGGAATTCGCGGCTCATGCAGTTGCAGTTCCATCGAGCCCTCTCACCTCGCGCTGGATGCACGACCAGACGTGCGCCAGATGTGCCTCGGTCGTAGTGATGTTGCCCACGCCCATCCGCATGCACGTCCTTCCATTCAGTCGCGTGTGCGTCAGGTAGGCATTACCCGACGCATTTACACGTTCGACAATGCGCTCATTGAATTCGTCCAGCGAGCGCAAAGCCACACCCGGTGTCGCCACGCGAAAGCAGACGACCGCCATCACCACCGGCGCCACTACCTCGAACCCCGGCGACGCCTCCACCCAACTTGCGAACAACGCCGCCAAGCGGCAGTGCTCCCGGATGCGCGACGCCATCCCGTCTCGGCCGAACGCGCGCAACACCATCCACGCCTTCAGTGCCCGGAAGCGTCGGCCGAGTTGAATGCCATAATCCATGTAGTTGATCACGTCCGCACCCTCACCCACCACGTTCGCATCACCGCGCAGGTACTCCGCGGTGTTCGCGAACACGCCGCGCAGCAGCTCGGGCTTGCGCACGTACAGCGCGCTGAAGTCGAGCGGCACCAGCAGCCACTTGTGAGGATTGACTACGATCGAATCGGCATGCTCGAAGCCATTCGTGATCCATCCTGACTCCGGCAGCGCGCCCATCGCGCCGCCATACGCGGCGTCGACGTGCAGCCACGCACCGTGCACACCGCACACCTCCGCGATCGCCGCGACCGGATCCACACTGGCCGTCGACGTCGTCCCCACCGTGGCAACGACCGCCATCGCTCGGTAGCCCCGCGCGACATCCATCTCGATCGCACGCCGCAACGCAGCGACATCCATCGCGAATGCCGCATCGCATGCGACGCGCACGACGTTCTCTTCGCCGAGTCCGAGCATCACCATCGCCTTGTCGACGGAGCTGTGCGCCTGGTCGGACGCGTAGACACGCAAACGCGGCACATCGTGTCGACCCGCCATGCCATGTGACCGGACTCCATGCGTCGCGCCCTCACGGGCCGCCGCCAATGCATGCAGCACCGCCACCGATGCCGTGTCGTACACGATGCCGAAGAGCGCCGGCGGCAATCCGATGAGGTCACGAATCCACGTGAGGACGAGCGTCTCGAGCTCGGTCGCGGCGGGCGATGTCTTCCACGTCATCGCGCTGACGTTCAGCGCCGCCGCGAGCATCTCGCCGAGCAACGCCGGTCCGTTGCTCGTACTGCCGAAATAGCCAAGAAACGCCGGATGTCCCCAGTGCACCACACCCGGCATCACCTGACTATCGAAATCAGCGAGTATGTCCTCGATGGGCTCGCCCTGCTCCGGCATCATCGGCGCGAGTGTGGCGGTGATGTCGCCGGGGTTTACCTCGGGCACGATGCGCCGTGTTGCAATGCCCTCGCGATAGTCCGCAATCCAGTCGGCCACCTGATGCAGGTGCGCGCGCATCTCCCCCGCATCCACGTCGCCGAGCGGAAGTCGCTTGTCCTGTGTCATTCGCGGCGGGCACGGCTGTTGCCCCCTGAGCGCGTATGAATACCCGCGGAAGCCCCTTGGCCGGCGCCGGAGAGCGCGCCCCACTCAGCTACATCCTTCCGCTCCGTTCCAACGAATCCGCCGCGGGGACGGAGCTCGCGGAGTACGTGCGTTGGCTCTCGACGCGCTGCGAAACCATTGTCGTCGACGGATCGCCCGCGCACGTCTACTCGGCGAACGCTGCTGCGTGGGGTGCCGGCGTCATTCACGTTCCGCCGTCGCCGTCGTTCGTTACACCGATGGGCAAGGTCGGAGGCGTGCTGACTGGCGTTGACCTCGCATCGCACGAGCACCTCATCATTGGAGACGACGACGTACGCTATGACGCCGACGCGCTCGACGCCATGAACAGGCACCTCGATGCGGCCGACGTCGTTCGCCCGCAGAATTACTTCTCGCCACTCCCGTGGCACGCGTGCTGGGACACGGGGCGAACCTTGCTCAACCGCACGAGTGGTGGCGACTGGCCCGGCACCCTTGGCGTTCGACGCTCGGTGCTCCTGCGCACGGGCGGCTACGACGGCGCCGCGATGTTCGAGAATCTCGAGCTCGTACGGACCGTGCGCGCCGCGGGCGGCACCGAACGCGTTCCGCTCGACGTCTACGTTGCTCGACGTCCGTCCTCGTCGCGCCATTTCTTCTCGCAGCGCATCCGTCAGGCCTACGACGAGCTCGCGCGACCCACACGACTCGTCATGCAGCTTGCCGTGCTCCCGCTCTCCGTCCTCATCGCATATCAGGCGGGATGGCGCGGTCTGCTCGCTTTTGCTGTCGCCGTTGCGGCGCTCGCAGAAGTGGGCCGACGTCGCGCCGGCGGCACGCAGTACTTCCCGTTTCGCGCCTCGCTCTGCGCGCCGGCGTGGCTTGCCGAACGTGCGATCTGCAGCTGGCTCGCGGTCGGCGCGCGCGTGACGCTTGGCGGCGTTCCGTATCGCGGCAGGATTCTCTCCCATGCCGCTACGCCAATGTCCGTGCTTCTTGCTCGCTTTTCGAACCTGCGTCCCCTTCAGCCGACAGAAGCTCCACGTCGATCGGCTTGAACGACCCATTGTTCGACAGCTCCGCCGAACACGCCGTCACACCGACGATCAAGTCCATCTCGGCGCGCAGCAGCAGGTAGTCCCCGGCGCGGGAGAGCGGCGGCAGGATGTCGAGCGCTCCATCCGGTGCGACGACGACGTTCATGAAGACGTTCAACGTCGTTGGTATCATGTCGGGCTTGATACCGAATGGCGTGAGCGCCTTAACGAGATTCTCGAAGCAGCTCGGATGATGCGCGGTCGTCTCGTAGATGATGGTGAACGTCTCGGGACTGCATGGCGTCAGCAGGAAGTCGTGACGCCCCACTGTATCCTCAACGATCGTCCACATCGGGCGGCTGCGATTGGAATACAACGTGTGGCCCGTCGTGACGTATATCGTGTTCGCGTAATCGATCGTGCGTCCCGACGACAACCATTCCAGCGGATCGTCGAGCCCGAACGACGTGAGATCCGACACCTGCTCGCCCTGTGGATCCGTGATGCGGAGGTACTGGCCACGCCGTACCACCAACCCCGTGCCCGTCTGCGGAGCGAGATGCCGCGCGTCGATCGTGTTCAATCCGCACGGTGGTGAAAAGGACAGGCCCATTCCTTTTCCACGGCACGGCCAGAGTACTGGCGCGCCTCCGACTGCTCACCGAAGTCGGCCAGATTCGGGTTGAGCGAGCCCTGGAGGGCCACCTCCCGCTCACGAACGGCAGCGCGCAGTCGCTCGAAGCGCCCCGTCTCGCGGAGCCGCTGGAATTGACGATGCGGATTGAACACGAGCGCCGGCCAGCGAAATTGCCGAGCCAGTCGCGAACTGCGCGGGTGCAACCCTACGACAAACAGCGCGCGTCCGGCAAAGCTGAACGCGAAACCTTCATTCGATGCATCGTCGCTCACCGACTCATCCCACGGCGATGTGACGTCGTGATCGCTGAGCGCCTGGAGCTGCGCCCAGAGTGCCCTCTCGAAGGACGGTTCGTCGGCGTACTGCGACGCAGGAAACACGGCGACGAATGCATGCAGCCGCGCTTCATCATCCGCCGCTTCGCGAACGAACCGCGCGAGCTCGGCAGCCAGCGCCTCGGTCGAATCACGAGCGCCGAGCTCGCCGTACACGCCGCTCGTGTAGCCCGACGCACGCACCACACCCTTCCCGGCGAGACAGGGAAATTGCGGATCCTCGACAAAATCGCGAAAGGCTGCATCTATGTGCTTCAACGACACTTCGTTGCTCATGCGAACATATTCCTGATCCAGTTGGGACTGCAATGCACCTCGAGCCAACTGGGTCGAAAGCGCAAATCCAGTTCCTCGCGATCAATCACTCCAAGCGCTCGCAGTTGACCGGCAGGCGTTGGTGCGGTGCTGTACGGAAGCACGAAGGTGCCTGCCTCATGGCTGCTGTCCCCACGATAGGCATTCAGGGCGGCGATGTTCTCCGCCGCACGCATGCGCCAGAGGTGCAGCCAACCTTCCGCTGGGCGCACCGACGGCATCAACCCCAGGTGCTCCGTCCAGAGGCTCGTGCGCAAGTCGGCGATGGAGACGTCGGGGCGATCGGTAACGCTCTGCATTTCGACGTTCGCGTCGAAGTTCCGCACATTGCGGAAGATTCGGCGACCGAGCGCGCTTCGGAAATCAGCGCCGTAGGAATGAAGGGAAACTCCGTCGATGTTCGCGCTGCCGAATGTCGCCCACCGGTCGTCCGCCGTGATCAGCTTGCTGTGCACGAACACCTGATTCACCGCCAACCGTCCATTGCTCGAGGAGCTCGTCCAGAGGGCGAACAACCCGAAGCGTGGATGGGCAGCGAGACCGCTCTCCTCCATGCGCTGGTTCTGCCAACCCCGGTACGCCGTGACATCCGGGTTCTGGTTGACGAGCGCGACGATTTCCAGCTGGGGTTCCCGCTCGAGCGCGTTCGCGATGGCTCGAACCACTCGGCGAGAACTCAGGTACTGGTGCTCGACGTACAGCAACTCGCGCGCGCCGTGAATGCCGCGCAACATGGCCGGAAGTATCTCCGTTCGACCTTCTCGTGCGCGCCCTCCCGCGGGCGTCGTGAGCTTCAGCGAGGCAGAACCGTCCACTGTGTTGGACGCCTGGGGACGTACCGCGCCGACGGCAACCAAACCCCCGTCCCCGTCCCCGTCCACGCTTTCGCTCCACAGGTCTTCAAATCCCGCTTGAAATTCGGCGACGACCGGCCCCTGCATACGAACAGAGAGATCGTGCAGCGGCCTGCCGCCCAGCTCGCGCATCGGCCGACGGACGTCGTCCGGCCGATGCGTCGTATCATCCCAGTAGCCATTCACGAAGGGCGAACCGAGGAGGAATGCCTCGCTATCATCGATGATGAGGATCTTCGCGTGCAGCAACTGGGGGAACCGTCGGATTCCTCTTACCTGTATTGCGCTCGCACCCTTTTCCGCGAGCGCCTTGCGCAGCGGCCGCGCCGTGTCCACGAGCAACGTGGCATTGAGCAGCACTCGCACATCGAGGGTGTGTTCGCTCCATGCCTCCACGAGCGCATCGAGGACGCGAACTGGCGGCCCCTCGTACGAATACGCCTCACAGTCGGCGTCGAACGCGAGCTGGGAAATGCAGACCGACCGTCTCGCACGACGTATGGCCGCGATGACGGCCTCGTACGCAACCTCGTTGTCGATGAGCCACTCCGCGGAACTCCGTGCGCCCTCGACAATCGATACGCCGGCGCCTGGCTCTGCGTGCGCCGAGGACGACGAAACCTTCAGCGTATCAGATGGCATGATCGAAGGCAGGTGCTGGGGCACTTCGCTCGAACGCGCGCAACGCGTCGACCTTCCTGCTGGAGAGTTCTGCCACCGTTGCAACAACAACCGCAATGCACAGTGGAACCAGGTAGTACGCCACGCGGAACATCACGAGCGCGGCCGCCAGCGAGGCACGTGGTGCGGCTGGCTCGACGCGAAGCAGAATGGCCACCACCACGAGCTCGAAAACACCCGCACCGGCGGGCACATGACTGGTGACGGCCACGACCTGCGCGACCATGTAGGCGCCGAGTACGATCCCAATCCGCAGTACGAATTGTTGCGGCATGAATGCGTACAGCACGGCTCCCGTAAGCAGCCAGTCGAGAGCGGAGATCGCCGTCTGGCGCAACGCGAGCGTGGGAGTGGGCCGCGGTAGACGCCAGCGCCGCCATCCGATGCCGGCCTCGTGCCCGATGACACTCCACAGCAGGTACGCCGCAACGACCCCACCCATGCCAATCGCGACGGGCATGGCGGCGAACGAGAACGCGCCGATGGTCACCGGCTCACCATTCGCAAACACCGCCACGGCGCCGGCGGCCAGCAATCCCAGCGTCGCGGTGATGGTCACGAACGCACTCGTCTGCGCGACATCCACCGAGCTGAGGCCATAGCGCACGTACGCGCGCACCCGCACGGCGGCGCCCGTCAACACCGCGAGTCCCACGGATTGACTGAGGGCGTTCGCGACGAACCCCGTTCGCATTGCCACCGCCATCGGCACACGCTCGCTCGCCGCTCCCTCGGCATGCCGCAACCCCATCCACTCGATGACGCCGAGGAGCAGGAAGCTCGCGAGGGTAGCCGCGATTCCAAGTGTGTATTGGTACGGCCGCACCTTTCCGAGCTCGACCGTGAGTTGAGCGAGATCGACGTCGTGCAGCTCGCGCGAGACTGCCCAGATGGCCGCTCCACCCAATGCCAGGCGGATCGCTATCGAAAACCACTTCCTCACGCGGACGCCGTTCTCATCCGTTCCAGTACAGTCATCGAACTCGCGGTGACGGGTGGGCCGTAAACCCGCCTCATAAAGCAATGGATGTGCCTGTAACTCTCCCGTAACCAACCCCCTAGGTTGGGCGGATGTCCTACGACGACTTCCTCGCATTTCGCCGCTCTGCGGGGCGCACCCCGCCACTCAGCCGCATGACTGTCCGAGCACGGGGATTGGACTTCGCCGTCTGGACCAGCGATCCGGTCGAAGGCGCCCTCCCGCTGCTCCTGGTGAACGGCGGCCTTCTGTACGACCACGGCATTCTCTGGCCCGCTCTCTCGCCCTTGGCCACGCGACGGCAAGTGGTGCTCTACGACCAGCGCGGGCGAGGCGAGTCGCAGGCCCCGGCTGATCCGCTGGGCGCACGAATCGAAGACGACGCCGACGACATCCCCGCCCTCCGCCGCGCGCTCGGCATTCGTCGCTGGGATGTACTGGGCCACTCCTGGGGCGGTGGCATCGCGGCGCTCGCCGTCGCGCGGGACCTTGCGGGAACGCGTCGCCTCGTGACCGCGAACGCCGTTGGCCCCACCAGCGCGTGGATGCCCACGCTGCAGGTGAACGCGCTTGCGCGAGTAGACGAGGAACGACGTGCGACGCTGGAGCGATTGTACCCCGCGGCACTCGAGACACCGGACGCTGCCGTGCACGGCGCGTACTCCCGCGCGAGCTATCCCGCCTACTTTGCCGATCCTGATTTCCGCACCCGTTTCGCGCCGCCCGAAGCGGTGAGCGGCACCGGCGCCGCCGTCGCGGCACGTTTGCGGCGCGAAGGGTATGACTGGCGCGAGCAGCTGCGTGCCCTTTCGACGCCGACGCTCGTCCTGCACGGAGAGGAAGACGCGCTTCCATCTACAGTCGCCAACGAGCTTGCCCAGCTGCTGCCGCGGGCGCAACTCTCCCTCATTCCTGGTGCTGGACACATGCCTTTCTGGGAAGCGCCAGCGCGTTTCTTCAGCGAGGTCGACGACTTCCTCGCAACAGGAAGCTCCACCGCGCTGTAGCGCCGACCAACGATGGCCCGCACGCACTCCCGCCTCCGCTCGCGCTATACCGCCGCGCTACTCCTCGCCCTCCTACCGTTGACCGCATCATCCGTCCGCGCGCATGGGCGTACGAGCGTGGCGAGCGGCGGAGCCGTCGGGCATCCGCTCGCGGAGAGCGAGGCCTCACGTGAGGCGGTGCGGCGCACCCTCGCCGAGCATGCCAGCGGCACCTACATCGGCGAGATGCTCAGTGAGCGCGACAGCGCCCTCGCGCGCTGGCATGATCGCAACGGGAAGCCGTTGGTCGTGTGGATCCAGCCGTCGTCCAATGTGTCGGGATGGGACGATCAATACGTCGACGACGTGCGCGCCGCGTTCACCGAATGGGACGCGCTGAAGCTGCCGGTTCGCTTCACCTTTGGCACGGACTCCGGCACCGCGGATGTCCACATCACCTTCGTGGATCACTTCGACGAGCCGATCAGCGGCCGCACCAAGTGGGCGCGCGACGACGACTGGTGGATCACCGACGCGGACATCTCGCTCGCCGTTTATCATCGCGACGGACCCATGCTCGACGATGAGGCGATGCATGCCATGTCGCTTCACGAGATTGGCCACCTGCTCGGGCTCGACCACACGACCGACCCCACGAGCATCATGGCCCCGAAGGTTCGCGTGCGCGCACTCTCGCTCGCGGACGGCGCAACGGTTCGTCTGCTCTACACGCTGCCGCCGGGAGGCGTCCGCTAGTTCGAATCCGCGCCGAGCTCGTACTCATCGTCCTCGTCGGCGGTCTTGCGGGGTTCGTCGTCGCCACCAGCATGCGCAACACGCGCAAGCGTGAGCGACAGGCCGCCACGCGGGCACTGTCGCTCGACACCACGATGGTCGCCGCCGGCCAAATGCAGGGAACCGTTCGTCGCGAGCTCATTCCTGCTGGACAACGCCAGGCGACGCCGCCAGAGGAGTTGCGCCGCCAGGTCCGCAACAATGCCGCCGGCACTTACATCAACGACATCCTCGTCGCGCAGGATAGCGCGCTGTATCGCTGGCCCGAGCGGTTGAGCGATGCGTTGCGCGTCTACATAGAGCCCTCTTCAACGATACCTGGGTTCGATCCGCACTATCCCCAGATGGCGCGCGACGTATTCGCCGAGTGGAGTGAGGCGGGATTTCCACTGCGCTTCACCTTCATCTACGACTCGACGTCAGCCGACATGACCGTGCGCTGGCGCGAGCGCTTCGGCGCGGAAGACGGCCAGCGCATCGGGGTCACCGAGCGCACGCAGACCAGCGCCTTCCTGATCGCCCGGGCGCGGGTGACCATTGCCAATCACGACAGCACGGGGCGCCCGCTCTCCATGACAGCAGTGAGCGGAATCCTGCGCCACGAGATCGGCCACGCACTCGGCTTGAATCACGCGAACGACCCATCGAGCGTGATGTACCGGGAGTCGGCGACGAGTACAATTGGCGTATCGGACCGGGCGACGTTGCGTCTCATCTACCTGGTACCGCCGGGTTCACTCAAGTAACCGCGGACGAACACGACCGAGTACCGAGTTCTTCATCCTGTTGCTCCGCTGTTGTTGGTGTCGTTGGGCGTCGATCTTGCCACCCTGCGCGAAAATGAAAGACATCTACGACGTAGCGATCATCGGCGGCGGCCCCGCCGGCCTCTCCGCCGCCATCTGGCTGTCGCGCTACCTCCACTCCGTCGTCCTCATCGACTCCGGCGACCCCCGCAATTGGGAAACCCGCGGCATCAATGGCTACCTCGGCTCCCCTGGCGCCAAGCCCGTCGATCTCCGCGGCAGCGGTCGGGAGGAAGCGCGAAAGCACGGGGTCGAGCTCGTCGATGCGGTCTGTGAACGCGTCGCCTGTCGCGATGAGGAACACTTCAACCTCGTCCTCGACGACGGCCGCCACATCGATGCGCGCCGCGTGCTCCTCGCCATCGGTCTCAAGGACGTGTGGCCCGAAGTACCGGGCCTGGAACGCATCTACGGTTCCACCGCACACGTCTGTCCCGACTGCGACGGGTGGGATTGCTCCCGGAAGAAAGTCGTCGTCATCGGCAAGGGCAGGAAGGCCGTCGGCCTCGCGCTCGATCTCACCACGTGGACCGACCAGATCATCATCTGCACAGACGGCGCACCCGCTGACCTCGACTTGCCTGAGTACACCGAGAAACTCGACGCGCTGAACATCCCCGTGATTGAGGCGCGGATCACGTGCGCGAAGCATGAGGGAAAGGAGCTGCGCGCGCTGCAGTTCGAGGATGGACTGGAGCTCGATGCCGACAAGATCTTCTTCGCCATCGGCCAGTATCCCGCCGACGATCTCGGAGCGCAGCTCGGCTGCGAGCGCGATAGTGGTGGCCACATCATCATCGATGAGCACTACCACACGTCCATCCGAAACTGCTACGCCGCCGGCGACATCGTGCCCGGACCCCAACTCGCGATTGCGGCGGCGTCCGACGGGGCCATCGCCGCGCTCGCGATCCACAAGTCTCTTGTTCCCGAGGCGCGGAAGCTCGAGCATGCCGCGCCTGTCGGCGTGCGCGCTTAGTGGTTCGTCCGCCAAGTGGCGCGGCGCACCCTCACGTCCGCTCGGCGGCCGCTGCCGCCTCGAGGGCCTTGGCTGGGCCAGCCGGCCACCCGACGCCGACCCGGAGGCATCGGGCAACTGATCTCCCGTTGCCCATGTAACATGCCGACAGTGCAATGCCATCGGAATGCGAGACTGGATGCAACCGGTGATGCGAGTAGCGGGGCGGAACGAACATGTTCATCCACGAGCTCACGTTCCAGCCTATCGTGCATCTGTTTCGATGGGTGAAGACTGCTTGACAGCGTACTCAGCGGCAGTAAGTTCGCGCACCCGAGCTCTCTGGCTCAACAGTTGTCCTTTTCCGAGAATGAAAATGACTGTGCGAACCGTCCTGACGCGTGCGATGAAGCTTGTGCTCAGCGCCGCAGTGCTTCTCGCCTCCATTTCCTCGCTGTCCCAGGCGCAGACGATCACGTTCAATGGCCTCGGCGAAGCCAACGGAAGCGCGTTCTCGACTTATAGCGAAGGTGGTTTCACTGTCGATCTGTTCGCTGGAGCGATTTGCGTTGCGCAAAACTTCGGAAATCCTACGCCTGACCTTTTCGGCGGCGTGGCCTGCAACTCGACCAGCTCCTCCACACTCAGGATCCGGCGGGACGGCGGCGGGACGTTCAATTTCCTGAACACCGACCTCGCGAGCAATAACGGGTCGTCGAACTTCATTTTTTCTGGTTTCGTCGGGGCATCCAACATCTTCACACAGAGCGCGCCGTTCGCGTTCGGCACCGGAGTCTTCGGTAACGTTTCATCGTCGAGCCAAACCGCGAATATCGACGAGCTGCGGATCGCTCTCGCGCCGGATGCGAACACGACGTCGTATAACATCGACAACATCGCGCTGAATGCATCGACCACGACGTCGGCGCCCGAGCCTGCCAGTATCGCGCTCTTCGGTACTGGTTTGGCTGCCCTGGTCGGAATGGGCACGCTCCGCCGGCGCCGTCATAACGGCTGAAGCCCGCAGGGTAATGAAACGGGGGGCGCTTCCATGAAAGCGCCCCCCGTTTTCTTGAACCTCTGCAATCCGTGACGCTTAGTTCCGCCAGCGCAGCAGGAGCTTCACCGGCTTCCGTTGCCGCACGATCTCGAGCTCGACGGCGCGATCCCCGTTCTCTGCCGCGAGCCTGACGAGGTCGACTACCTCGGATACGCGCCGAACGGACTGGCGACCCACCTTGAGGATGACGTCTCCGTCGAGCAGGCCGGACTCGCTGGCGGGTGAGCCCATGGGCGCGCTCGTCACGAGCACGCCAGAGCTGACGCCGAGCGCCCGGCCGAGTCCTTCGCTGATGGTGGAGAGTTGGGCGCCCGCGACACCGGCTCCGAACGAAAACGCGACGGCCATTGCGCCAGCAGACGCTCCATCGGGCATCGGCGGCATGGGAGCTAGAGCAGCCATGGGCGTGCGGACGCTCACGCTCACACGCACGGGACCGGGCGTGGGTGCGAATGCGGGAATGCGCGGAAAACCGGGTGCCTTGGGCACACTCGCAATGACCCATTGGTCACGCGCGCGTGACTCGTCGTCGCGCCGTTGCACGATGCGCATGGGTGCGGGGGCGACCGTCACGGGAACGTCACGCGTTTTTCCGTCGCGGCGGATGCGCACGATCACCCGCGCATACGGCACCAGCAGCCGCGTGAGCGAGATGTCGCCGTCGCTCACGTCGTCGCCGTTGTAGGCGAGCAGCGTGTCATTCGGCACGATGCCCGCGCGTTGCGCCGGCGAGCTCGGATCGATGGACACCACGCGCGGATAGGCGAAATAGCGCACGAGCATCTCACCGCCCTCGATGCGAGGGCTGATGCCAGGCCCCTGCACGACGAGGCCGATCCACCCTCGCGGCATGGCCTGTTCGTTCTCTCGCACCTGCATGAGCGCACGGGACATCGACTGCGACGCCCGCTCAGCCACCTGTGGCGCCATCTGGATGCGGACAGGATCGCCGGCGCGCGCCGCCTGGGGTCCGTCCGCATCGAGGCGCGCGAAGATGTCCTCGAGTCGCCGAACGGTGCGCGCGAGCTCGTCTTCCACCCGCTTCCGGTCGCCCCTCGTGAGGTCGTTTTGCTCGTTATACAGCCGCGCGAGCGAATCAAGCTGACGCTGATACTTCCGTAGCTCGCGCTCGTTGGAGTCGGCCGCTTCCGCGCGCGGCGCACGCAAGCGAGTGACCTCGACGCGTGTCATCTGCGCCGAAAGCGGGAGTACTCCGGCGGTGAGCAGCACCGCCAACGACGCGAGCACCGACCGGTGGGTCAGCACGCGCGCGGACGCAGTGGGGGACGTGGGGTTCGACGCAAAAGACATTAGAAGCTGCTCACCTTGAGTGAAGCCGGCAGCGCCGTGTTCAGTTGGCGCAGGGTGGCTTCGCGCTGGCCCAGGGTCGTGAGGTAATAGCCGTTGATGACAGGATCATGCGGCGCTTCGCGCATGGCTTCGCGCGTGGTGGAAATCACGCGGTCCAGGGCCGCGAGCCGCGACTGGTAGGCGACGGGACTGCCGCTACCGATGCCCGTGGTGTCGACGCGAGCGAGATAGGCAGCGGCCTGCTGGTACAGCGCTTCGGACCTGCGCTGGGCAGCACGCGCCTCTTCGGTCGTCGCGAAGGGGGTCGAATCGCTGGCGAGCCGATTGGTTGGCTGTGTGGCGGCGGTCGGTTGCGCGTTGCTTGCCACCTGTTGATCGACGTCACCGGGAAGCGCGCGCGCGCCGGCGGACACACGACCCATCATGGCCCCACTGGCGATCAACAACAGCGCGGCCGCTATCTGGAGCATGCGGCGATTGATGCCGCGAACAGGCGCGATGTCGGGCTGTGCTGGCACCTCCGCCACGGAAAGCTCGGCGGCAATGGCGTCCCAGCGCGTGAGCGGCAACCCGAATGGCTCGCGCTCCGCGGCGGCCATGGCGAGCAGCGCTCGATAGGCATCGCGTTCGCGCGCACACGGGGCGCACGCGGCCAGGTGCGCCGCTTCCTCCGTCGTGGGCGTGTCGTCGCCAAGCTCGGCGAGACGTTCAGTATGCAGGTGCAGCATGTTCCGCGGTATTTGAGCGAGATGTGTGATGTGCCGGTGCATCGACCATGTGTGCGAGCAGGACGCGCAACTTCGCGCGTGCCTTGAAGAGTTGAGACTTGGAGCCGCCGGCAGTGATGCCGAGCTCGGTGGCGATTTCTTCGTGCGTGTAGCCTTCCACGTCGTGCAGCAGGAATACGGTCCGTGCGCCCGGCGAGAGCTTGTTCGCCGCCTCCTCGATCGATGCCGCGAGCAGCGCCCGCTCCGCTTCGGGTTCCACCGAGGCGGTGTCGTCCTCGACCTCCACCTCGATGGACGACGTCCGCTTGGTACGCCGCAGCGCGTTGAGCGTGCGGTTCACGGCGATACGATGTGCCCACGTTCCAAACTGCGCATCGCCGCGAAAGCTCGGGAGTGCCCGAAAGATCTGGATCCAGACCTCCTGCGCGACATCAGCCGCGAGATCCGGATCGTGCCCGACCATGCGGCGCACGACCACGTCGATATGAGGGGCGTGGCGGGTCCACAGGGCCCGCATCGCCGCCTGATCGCCCGAGATGGCGCGCTGCACGGTGAGCTGTTCGTTTTCCATGACGTCCGACTTATTGGTCACCGCAGGAGAGGCAAGGGTTTCCACGACTGGCGATGGAACCACGACCGCCCTACGTCCTCGGGTGAAGATGAGGTTCATCCATAAATGCCGGGCCCCGGGCTCTGGGCCAACGACTGGGCTTGGGCAACCGGGGGCTGGAGCTTGGGCACGGGCTCGGGCTTGGGCACCCTGAACGCTATCCGAGCCCGAGCCCACCAAGCCCGTGCCCATCGCCCGTAGCCCTGGCTTCAGCCCGGCTCTTGGGCCCAAGCCCCGCTGTTGTGCCCATGGCCCAGGGCTTCAGTTGGAGCCCATGGCCCAGGTTGGAAAATTATTGAACCTTCAGTGCTTCAGTTATCAGTCGTTACTGTCCAATCTCTTGCTCGTCGAACGAATACCCCACATAATGCGGATGTAGCCAACGGGAAAGCTGGAACTCTCGTTTGCTCCCACAGTATTGCATCCTTACGGGCCGGAGGATTCCCTCCCGCCCGCGGTTTCGGTTTCCGTGCGCATGCCTGCTGCGCCCTGATTCCGGGCACACCTGTACCGCTGGATCGAGGTAGATGGCGACGCTGAACCTGTTGCTTGCCGCAAGCACCTTGCTGCACCCGGTCACCCCGGGTCACTCGATGGCGCGCGGTGAAGGCCTTCCCGCCAAGCGCCCAGCGGCCGTCGGCATGTCGGCAGCACGCCTCGCCACCGTCGACCGGGTTGTCGAACGCGGCATCAAGGCAGGTGGCTACCCCGGCGCGGCCGTCGTTGTCGGACGCAAGGGCGCCGCCGTGTGGGAGAAAGGCTACGGGCGCCTTGGCTGGACCGAAGAATCCGGATCTGTAGTCCCCGAACGGACCATCTACGACCTCGCGTCGCTCACGAAAGTGATTGGCACCACCACCGCTGTCATGATCCTGTTCGACGAGGGCAAGCTGCACCTCGATGACCAAGTGGTGAAGTACGTCCCCGAGTTCACAGGCGGCGGTAAGGAGAACGTCACGCTCCGCATGCTCCTCGAGCATCGCTCGGGTCTCCCCGCGGGCCGCGATCTCTGGCGCATCGCGCACACGCCCGAAGAGGCCCGCGCGGCGGTCATCTCCACACCGCTCTTCGCCGTACCAGGCCAATACTACGAATACTCCGACCTCGGCGCCGACATGCTCGGCTTCACGGTCGAGGCGGTCGCCGGCGAGAAGCTCGACACATTCCTCCAGCGCCGCGTCTTCACGCCGCTCGGCATGACGGACACGCACTACCGCCCCGACGCTTCGCTGCGCGGTCGCATCGCGCCCACGGAGATCGCACCCCCGCGCGGATATCCGCTCCGCGGCGAAGTGCACGACGAGAACGCCTATGCGCTTGGTGGGGTGGCTGGACATGCCGGCCTGTTCAGCACCGTCAGCGACCTGTCGATCTTCGCGCAGATGATGTTGAACGGCGGCACGTACGACGGCACGCGCATCGTCGCCGACAGCACGGTGCAGCTCTTCACGCATCGCGGTTCGGTGGCGAAGAGTACGCGCGCGCTCGGTTGGGACACCTGCGCCGGCTCATTCGGCTGCGGCAAGTATCTCGGCAGCGATGCGTACGGGCACACGGGTTACACGGGTACGTCGCTCTGGATCGACCCGGACCACGACATGTTCGTGATCCTGCTGACCAATCGCGTGCACGCGGCCAAGGCGCGCCGCCCCGCAAAGGTCATCTCCGATGTTCGTGCGGACCTGGCGGACGCCGCCGCGCTTGCGGTCACGGACAACACGGGCGGCATGATCGCCATGCCGCGCGCCTTCCGCTCCGACAAGGCGGTTGGCTGGAACAAGCCCGAGCGTGCCGCGCGCGGACGGAGCAAGGGGAAAAAGTCGAAGAGCTCGACCTCGAAGAAGAAGAGCTCAAAGTCTTCCTCGAGCAAGTCTACGAAGTCGAGTAAGTCGACGAAATCCAAGAGCTCGTCGACCTCCAGCGCGCACAAGCACGTCGCGCTGGCGCACAAGAAGTCAGCGCACCGTGCCTGACGACATCCCCGACATCACTCCCGCTGATGCCGCACCCGGATCAGCCGCCGCGTTCTCCGAGTTCAGCCTCGAGCAGGCGAAGCTCGCGCTACGCAAGGTGAAGGACCCCGATCTCAACCTCAACATCGTGGACCTCGGCCTCGTCTACGACGTGCGCGTCGTGAACGGCAATGATGTGGAGGTGGACATGTCGCTCACGTCACCGGGATGCCCGAGCGGTCCAGAGATCATGGGCGACGCGGAGCGGAAGCTGAAGGCCATTCCAGGAGTGGGCGCGGTGGCGGTGAATCTCGTGTGGACCCCGATGTGGTCGCCCGACCGCATCGAGCCGAGGGTTCGCGCCTACATGGGGCTCTGACCGCGCCTCAGTCGCTGTAGGGCGACCCTTCGTCCTGTGTCGTCGCTTCACCATCGCCTGCCCCTGCGCTCGACGCATCGTTCGCCGCGACGGAGGCTCGCGACTTCTTTCGATGTGGCTCCAGCGCGGCTTGAAACGCGCTCGCCAGCTCGCTCACCTGCCAGCGCCGTAGCTCGGTCACCTCAGCGACTTCCTCAACAGTCTCGGGGTTCCGTCTCGCAACCGCTTCCATGCGATCGCGCGAGCAGAGCACCCCCGGATCGAGCGCAAGGCGCTTTGCTGCCTCGTCACGCGCAGTCTTGAGCGCACTCACGCGCGAGTCGAAATCCGGATCGCGATCCCAGCGAGCCGCACGAGGAAAGCGCGGCAACTCCGATTCCGGCACGGCAAGCGCCGTCTTCACCGCATCGAGCAACTCACCGCCGCGCTGATCGAGAATGCCGCGCGGCATTCCCTTGATCTTCGCGAGCGCATCGCGACTCACGGGCTGCGTGCGCGCGATGTCGAGCAGCTGCTCATTGCCGAGCACGCGGAAGGTGGCGCGATCGACCGCACCAGCGGCCTTGTCGCGCCAGGGCACTAACTCCCGCAGCACCGCGAGCTCACGACGATTGAGGTCACGCGCGCCCTTCATCTTGAGGAACGCCATACCTGGTTCCTCTTCCGCCCAGCGCGTGCCCTCGAGCAGGCCGAATTCCTCGCGCGCCCACGTCATGCGACCCATTCCCTCGAGCTCCGCCGACATCTTGTCCTTCAACTCGAGCAGAAATCGCGTGTCCTGCGCGGCGTAGTCCAGCATGTCCGCCTTGAGCGGGCGCATGGACCAGTCTGCGCGCTGATGCTTCTTGTCGAGCTTCACATCGAAGAAACGCTCGAGCAACGCGGCGAGACCGAACGCAGTGTAGCCGAGTAGCTGAGCGGCAATGCGCGTGTCGAAGATGTGCGTGATGCGCCAGCCGTAATCCTGCTGGAGCAGTCGGAGGTCGTAGTCCGCATCGTGAAACACCACTTCGACGTCCGTACTTTCGAGCAGTGCACCCAGCCCGTCGGGACGACCGATGGGCAGCGGATCGATGACCGCGTGCCGGTCGCGCGTGGACAGCTGCAGCAGGTAGATCCGATCGATGAACCGGTGGAAACTCGCGCCCTCGGTATCCAGCGCGATCTCGCGCGTGCTGGCGATCTCCGCCGTGAATGCGGTCACGGCAGGCACGGTGTCCAGATACTCGAACGTTGCGGTTGTCGCGCGGTCAGCCACGCTGGGCCCTCGGTGTGTTGGCGGATCGAATCACGATCGGGTAATGTATCGCGTCACCCACCACCTCACGCAGCACCGGATCGTCCATCCGGCGGGCGTGAGGGATTTCCGGACAAGCGAATGCCAGTGGTTCCGCCCGCTCCCGAGCACGACCCGGCCAGGGCGCCAGACCCGGCGCCGCGACCTTCGCCTGAGCTGCAGGCCCGCCGCGACTCCGCGGAGGTGCGCACCATCAGGTCCTCCGGCGGCCGCGGCCGCATGGTCGGTTGGAGGAGCCGCGACGTCGTCCGCACCACCGCCCTCGTCATAGGCGTCCTGCTTGCCGTGAAGCTGTTCTGGGTGGCCCACGTGTTGTTCTTCGCCGTGTTCCTCGGCATGCTGTTCGGCATCGCCGTGTCGGGCGGGGTGGACTACCTCCAGCGCTTCCGCATCCCACGCGGCGTGGGCGCCGCCGTGATCGTGTTCTCGTTCCTGGGCCTGCTGTTCGGCGTGGGCGCATGGGTGGCACCAACGCTGCGCGAGCAGGGCGCAGAGCTCCGCCAAAAGCTGCCCGAGGCAGTGGATCGCGTGCAGGACTGGGTGAAGAAACGGCAGAGTGGCGTCCTGGGGATCCTCGTCACGCAGGAAGAGCCGGATGCTCCAACGGAGGTCGGGGTACGCCCAGTGGCCACGACGCCCGGCGCTTCGCCGGCGCCAGTCGTCGGTGCACAGAAGGGAGCTCCCTCGCCCGACTCCTCTGCCGCAGCGAAGGGCTCCGGGCTCCACGACCAGCTTCGCCAGCGGATGAGCGGGATGTCCCGCTACCTCTTTCCGTTCATCACCTCAACTATCGAGACCGTCGGCGGAATGCTGCTCATCATCTTCCTGAGCATCTACTTCGCCGTGGAGCCTGACCTCTATCGGCGTGGCCTGCTGTCGCTCCTTCCAGCGAGAAAACGCGCTCGAGGAGTGATCATGATGGACCGCATCGCGGTGGTGCTGCGCAAGTGGCTGCTCACGCAGCTCATTGCCATGGTCACGATGTTCGCCGTGAGTACCGTGACACTTCTGCTCCTGCATGTGAAGGCGGCATTTGCGCTCGGCGTGCTGGTCGGATTCTTCGAGTTCATTCCCACCATCGGGCCCATCCTGAGCGCGGTGCCCGGCATCGCCATGGGATTCCTGGATTCGCCCGAGAAGGCGGGCTACGTGGCGATCGCATACTGGGGCATGCAGTTTCTCGAGAACCACCTGCTCATTCCGCTCCTGATGAAGAACGGACTGCGGCTGCCACCGGCGCTCACGGTGGTTACGCAGGCAGTCATGGCCATCGTGTTCGGGTTCATTGGGCTCATGGTGGCCGTGCCGTTGCTCGCCACGGTCATTGTGATGTTCGAGATGCTGTACCTCGACCGACTGCCCAACGATTTCACCGGCACCCATTCCTCACACGACACGGACGCGCACCGCGCTACACCACTGTCCATTGGCGCGCAGCCGTAGGGTGCGCGCGCTCCACACCAGGTTTCCCGGTCTGGCGTCCGCACTCCCGAGCGTCGACCTCCGCGTGGCCGAAACGCCCGTGGAGCAGTGGTCTGTCGGCGACGTGAGGCTTCTCGCCAAGCGCGACGACCTCAGCTCACCCACTCTCGGTGGCAACAAGGTGCGGGCGCTGGAGCTGCTCCTGGCCGGTGTGGGACCAGATCACCGATTGCTCACAGTGGGATCCACGGGTTCCACCCACGCGCTGGCCGTCGCGCAGTACGGCCTGCAGCTCGGCGCCGAGACGGACGTCATTACCTGGCCGCAGGAGGAGAACGCCGTTTCGCTCGTCACGAGCATTCGCCTGGGTAGTCGAGCGCGCGTGACGGCGGCTGGGTCCCCGGTGGAAGCGTACCTGCGCGCGGCGGTGCGCCGTCTCTCCCCCCGCGTGCGCTGGATTCCCGCCGGCGGCAGCTCGGCGCTCGGCACGCTGGGACATGCAAGCGCCGCCCTCGAGCTCATCACGCAGCTGAGTCGCGATGATCAACCCATGCCCGAATGGATCGTGGTGCCGCTCGGTAGTGGCGGCACGGTCGCCGGCCTCCTCCTCGGCCTCGCGTTGGCCGGGGTGCCGACGCGAGTGGTCGGGGTGCGAGTGGTGCCGAGGTCCGTTGGCAACCGGTGGCGCGTACTTTACCTGGCGCGTCGAGGCAGGGCGCTCCTGAAGCGGCTAACGAGAGCGTCCATGCCGGATATCGATGCCTCGCGGCTCGTTATCGAGCAGGACGCCTTTGGCGGAGCGTACGGCAGGGAGACGGAGGTCGCCCGCAACGCCGCTGCCGCACTTCACGTATCCGGAGGACCCGTGCTGGATGGAACGTACAGTGCAAAGGCCTTCGGTCATGCACTCGCGCGGGCGCAGGGCGCGCGCGAGAATTCTGTCCTGTTCTGGCTGACATTCGACGGACGCTGGCTGGAGGTCCCCTATGAGGAGACACCAGTGCTCCGCCCGACGCGCTGAGGAGCTCACATGGATCGCCTTCCGGAAGTGGTGTTTCACGTCTACCCGGCCGATTGCGACATGCTCGGGCACGTCAATCACGCCACGATGCTCGCCTTTCTCGAGCGGGCGCGCTGGGAGTTGCTCGAGCGCGAGGGCGTGGGCGGCGTACGGGACTTCGCCACCGTTCCGGTCTACTCCGTGGTAAGGCACGTCGACATCGATTATTTCGCGCAGTCGCTGCCGGGCGATGATCTCTCGATCCGCAGCGGGCTGCTCGCCGTGCGCAACACGAGTTACATCGTGAAGCAGGACGTGCGGAAGGTCGGCAGCAACATCGTGGTGGCCCAGGCATCGATTGTCTTCGTTGCGCTGGATCGCACGGGGAAGCCCGTGCGCGTGCCCGAGGAGTGGAGGACGCTCCTTCCCCACTGGCCCGAAGACGACGACGAGCGCTCGCGATGATCGCGATGCTGGACGGCGGGATGGAGCTCGCCTACGACGACGTGGGCGCCGGACCGCCGGTGTTGTTCATCCATGGATGGCCGCACAACCGTGCGCTGTGGGCCGCCCAGTCGAGTGGACTTCAAACGTACGCCCGCTGCATCACGCCCGACCTGCGCGGCTTTGGCGGCTCGACGGTGATGGCGCCGTTCACGATTGACCAGTACGCGGACGACCTTGCGGCGTTCCTCTCCATGCTCGGCGTCGAGCAGGCGGTGGTCTGCGGTGTGTCCATGGGCGGCTACGTGGCGCTCTCCCTGCTGCGCCGGCATTCGTCCCTCGTTCGCGCGCTGGTGCTCACGAGCACCCGCGCAACTGCGGACTCCCCGGAAGCGCGCGCGAAGCGGGCCAGGCTCATTGCCTTCGTGCGCGACCACGGAGTGGAAGCACTGGCCGAGCGGCAGTTGAAGGCGATGGTGGGCGAGACGACGTTCACCGCGCGTCCCGACGTACGGGATGCGCTGCGGCTGATGATGGCGGGTGCGCCGAGTGACGGCGTAATCGGCGCGTTGCAGGCGATGTCCGAACGCGCGGACTCGACGGACCTCCTGCCTGGCATTTCGCTTCCCACGCTCGTTGTGAGCGGAAGCGAGGATACCTTCACGCGGCCGGATGAGCTTCGCGCCCTCGCGGATGCCATACCGAATGCGCGATTCGAGACAATCCAGAATGCTGGACACGTGTGCTGCTATGAGTCTCCGGCCGCCTTCAATCACCTCGTAAGCGAGTTCCTCGCCGCGCTGGTGCACGATTGAGCACCACGCGGTTGGTTGAGTTACGCCGTTGCGTCGGCGACCTTTCAGGCCTGTCGCCACAGTAATCCGTCACCATTCCGATTCGTCCCATGCCCCCACCCGCCGATACCACCCCCGACACGCGCATCTCGGAAGCCGAACGGCGTCCGAGCGCACGCATGGGCGCCGTGCTGTTCCGGCATCGCGGATGGCTGCCGGTGCCGTTTCTCCTTGTTCCGCTGCTGGCGCACGGCAACACGGACGCGATGAACTGGATCCTCGGATTCGTGTTCATCATCGCGGGTGAGGCTATTCGTCTGGCGGGAGTGGCCGCGGCGGGAACGGTCACCCGTCGCCGGTCGCGCACGGTGCAGCGCCTGGTGACGTATGGAATCTTCGCGTGGATGCGCAATCCGCTCTACGTCGGAAATTTCCTCATCTGGCTCGGCTTCATCGTCATCTCGGGTGTGTTCTGGTTCATTCCCGTGGCGGTCGTGCTCTTCGCGATCGAGTACACGCTCATCGTGCGCTACGAGGAGGGGGTGCTCGAGTCGATCTTCGGCGACGAGTACCTGCGGTACAAGGGGCGGACGTCGCGCTGGTTTCCGCGTCCCCCCGGAACGGATGAGGAAGGAGAGCACCACTGGGACGAGGCATTTCGCAGCGAGGTGAGCACGTTCATGCAATACGTCGTGATCACTGCCGCCTTCGTCGCCAAGGAGCATTTCGGCTGGTCGCTCTGACCTCCGCTTGATACCGGTGTGGTGTCGCGGCGAACGATTGTCGTCTTGGACACGCGCGGCCGGCGTGGGTAAATAGCAACGTGGCGACATCGAACCGTACGGCGATTGCAGGGCACCCGCGGTTCGCCGTCTCACTGATTTTCTTCCTCACGGGCGCGGGCACCGCCAACTGGGCGGTGCGAATTCCCGCCGTGCAGGAGCGGCTTGGGCTCGGCGCCGGTCAGCTCGGCATTGCGCTCGTCGGCGTGTCCATCGGCGCGATGCTCGCAATGCCCCTGGCGGGCCGGCTGGTCGCCCGCCGGGGCAGCAGGCCCGTGACGCGCGTCGGCGCGCTCGCGTTCGGTGC
>JALYVY010000325.1 GCA_030852985.1 Gemmatimonadota bacterium
GGGTCCAGTGGGTTGTACCGGATGTGACACAGCACGATCGATGAGGGTTGCCTTCGGATACCTGACGGAAGTGCGGAACGACGACGACAGTTGGCGGACGAACGGGAAAAATGCGGACATCGGACCTGGATGTCGGACGCAGCGCGGAACATCAGATATCCAGGTCCGGAATCCGAGCCTTTCCGTCACTCCGCCAACTGTCGTCGCGGTTCTGCCGTTCCGCTGGTACGCGCGAAACACAGTCGACTTCACTGCCATCGTATATTTGTTGAATGGCCACCACCCTCCCGCCCCCGCCGGCAAGCTCCGCTACGCCCGACCTCGACGCGTTCGAGCACCATTGGCAGGACGAAGCCGATGCCGCCTACCTGTACCGCCTGCTCGCCGACGCCGAGCCCGACGCGAACAAGCAGGACATCTATCGACGTCTTGCCGTCGTCGAGGATCGTCACCTCGAGATCTGGGCTTCGCTGCTCGCCAATCACGGTCGCACGATCGGACCGCATCGGCCTGCCCTGCGCACGCGCATCCTCGCGTTTCTCGGGCGCCGCTTCGGCCCCGGCTTCCTGCTGCCAATGCTGCTCGCGGAAGAGGGGCGTGAGGTAAAGGCCTACCTCGACATGCATCGCACGACCGGGCGCAACGTCGCTGGCCGTGACGAAGCGCTGCTGCTCGCGAAGGAATCCGCCGAGCACGCAACGACGCTGAATGCGGTGGCCGGCCGAACCGGTGAGCCGTGGCACAAGACGGGCGCGGGTGGCTTCCTGCGTAACGTCGTCTACGGATTCAACGACGGCCTCACGGCGAATTTCGGCCTTGTCGCCGGCGTGATCGGCGCGTCGACAGGCATCAGCGACCACAACGTCATCGTCGCCGGCGTCGCCGGCCTCATCGCGGACGCGCTGTCGATGGGTGCGAGTGGCTATCTGGCCGCGCAAAGCGAGCGTGAGGTGTACGCGCACGAGATCGCGATGGAACGCGACGAGATCGCACTGATGCCGGAGATCGAGCGCGATGAGCTGGCGCTCATCTACGAAGCCAAGGGCATCGACCGCGAGCATGCCTTCGCGCTCGCGACGCAGGTCATGGCGGACCCGGAACAGATGCTCGCCGAGCAGGTACAGGAGGAGCTCGGCATCAGTGAGGCGGCGAGCTCACCACTGCGCGAGGCATGGATCACGGGAACGGCGACGGCCATCGGCGCGCTCATTCCGGTGCTTCCATTCTTTTTTCTCAGCGGACGCACTGCGGCGTTCGTAGCGTTCGGGGTGGCGATGCTGTCGCATTGGGTCGTTGGGGCAGCGCGTGCGGTGTTCACCGGCCGCGGCGTGTTCCGCTCTGGTATCGACATGTTCGTCGTCGGTCTCGGCGTTGCGGTGGTAGGCTACTTCGTTGGGGAATGGATCGCGCGGCTGCTCTGACGCACCCGGCTTTTCACATCGTTTCCGCACGCGCGGAAAAACTGCTTCAGTCTCTCATCCCAAACCTGCACGACATGCGCTTCTCGAACGCCATCTTCGCAGTCATCCTGGCCGGTGCTCTCGCGACCACGGCGGCCGCCCAGACCTCAGGGCCCGCCGGCAACCCCACTGCACCGCCACCGCGCGCGCAGTCGGACTATTACGTGCCACTGTTCGGCGGCACGGCCGGCATCGCCATTCCGGTAGGGCGACTGTCGGATGATCACGCGGCCGGCTATGCGTTCGGTGCCGTGGCGGAGTACGCCGTGGCCAACCAGCCGTACTCGTTGCGCGGTGAGGCCCTGTTCCAGCGGTTCGCGCTAAAGTCGAACCGCACCGCGGGTCGCGACGCGAACCTTCTCTCGATCGGCACGAACATCGTGTACCGATTGGACACGATTTCAGCCGCGCGCACGTTCGTGACGGGCGGCATCGCGATCTACAACGCGACGGACGAAGGCACGCGCCCGGGCATCAACGGCGGAACGGGCGTGGAGATCCCGCTTACGGGGTTTTCTGCTGTGGCGGAGGTGCGCCTGCATTTGATGCTCGCCGATCAGCGCCCGATCATGACCGTGCCCTTCACGATAACAATTCGATTCTGACTGTCTGACTCCCGGCTGTCTGACTGTCTGACAGTCTGACCCGCTCGCCGCTGCGCGGCTGCTCGTCTGACAGCGGGTCAACTGAAGCCTGACAGCTATACGCTACACGACCACGTCCCTTGGCCAGAAGGCTTTGTCGTGTGAACCGGTCGGTGGCGAAAGCGGCGCATCAACCGAGTTGTGTAGATCATGACCGTCTGACCAGTCAGTTGACCCGCTGTCCAACGAGGGCGCCGGCGAAGTTGGCCGCCCGGGTCAGACAGTCAGACTACAAGGTTGAGCATTCTGCCCGGCACGAAGATCACTTTCCGCGTGGGGCCCGTCACGAACTTCGCCACGCCGGGCTCCGCCATCGCCGCGGCTACCGCGTCGTCCTGCGTCACGTCCTTCGCCACCGTGATCGTGCCGCGCGTCTTGCCATTCACCTGCACGGCTATGGTGACCGTGCTCTCCACCAGCAACGCCGGGTCGTAGCTCGGCCATCCGCCCTCGAACACACTCGTCGTGTTGCCGAGTATCGACCAGAGCTCCTCCGCGATGTGCGGCGCGAATGGGCTCACCATCTGCACCAGCGGGCGCACTTCGTCGACGTGCGGCTTCCGCTCCCCCGACCGCATGCTGTTCATGTACTCCATCATCGCGGCGACGGCCGTGTTGTAGCTCAGCTTCGGGATGTCCTCGCCCACCTTGCGGATGGTCTGGTGGAGCTTGCGCCGCACGTCGGGATCGACGTCGCCCTCGGTGCGCGCGTCGTGCACCGAACGCCAGAGCCGGTCCAGGAAGCGCTTCACGCCGGAGATTCCCTTGTCGCGGAAATCCCCGCCTTCCTCGTAGGGGCCGAGGAACATCAGGTAGGTGCGGAATGCATCGGCGCCCCACTGCGTGATGTACTCGTCCGGGTTCACCACGTTGCCCTTGCTCTTCGACATCTTCGCGCCATCGCGCACGATCATGCCGTGCGCGCGAAAGCGCGTGAACGGCTCCTCGAAGCCGATGAATCCTGCGTCGTGCAGCACCATGGTCACGAAGCGCGAATACAGCAGGTGCAGCACCGCGTGCTCGTTCCCGCCGATATAGCTGTGCACCGGTAGCCACCGCTTCGTCAGTGCCGCATCGAAGGGCACGTCGTCGCGATCGCTGCTCGGGTAACGCAGGAAATACCACGCGCTGTCCAGGAAGGTGTCGCTGACGTCGGTCTCGCGACGCGCGGCCTTGCCGCAGGTCGGACAGGTCGTGTGGTACCACGCTCCGCTGCGCGCGAGCGGGCTCACACCAGAGTCATCGGGACGAAAGTCCTCGAGCTCCGGCAGCAGTACCGGCAACTGGTCTTCCGGCACGGGCACCACGCCGCACGCGTCGCAGTAGACGATCGGGATCGGGGGACCCCAGTAGCGCTGCCGGGAGATGCACCAGTCGTGCAGCCGGTAGTTCACGACCGGCGTGGCCGCGTGCCGTGCGGCCAGCTCGGCGACGATCGCCGCCTTCGCCTCGGCGACGGTCATCCCCGTGAAGTGCGCGGAGTTGATCACGCGGCACCCGTCCGTCTCGGTGAATGCGGCGGCCTGCATGTCGATCGCGGAGTCGCCTGGCGAGGCAACGACCTGAATGATGTCCAGATCGTACGCGCGAGCGAACTCGTGATCCCGCTCGTCGTGCCCCGGAACCGCCATGATCGCGCCCGTGCCATACTCCATCAACACGTAGTCGGCAATCCAGATCGGGACTGGCCGGCCGGTTGCCGGGTTCGTCGCGAACGCGCCGGTGAAGACGCCGCTCTTCGCCTTCGTCGTCTTCCGGCTCACGAGGTCCTGCTTCGACGCGCGGCCGACGTAGGCGTCCACCGCGCTGCGCTGTTCGTCCGTGGCGATCTGCGCGACGAGCGGATGTTCCGGAGCGAGCACCAGGTACGTGGCGCCGTAGATCGTGTCCGGTCGGGTGGTGAACACGGGCACCGACGGTGGCACGGCAGTCATTTCGCCGGTCACACCGTCCGACGCCGTGGACGAGTCGTACACCATGCCGTCGAGCACGGGAAACACGACCTCCGCCCCCTCACTCTTCCCGATCCAGTTCCGCTGCGCCGTCCTGGTG
>JALYVY010000326.1 GCA_030852985.1 Gemmatimonadota bacterium
CAGGGCGGGTGACGTACGCCGGTGTGTCACACCGGGTGCGCGCGACGCCATGCGCGCGCCTGACACGACGTCCACCGGGCCGGCCGTCAGCGCCGCCGCGAACTGCTGCGCCGTGTCGAACCGGTCGGCCGGCAGCTTCGCGAGCGCACGCTCTGTCGCCTCGGCGACATGCTCCGGAATGCTCGCACGTGCGCTGCGCAACGCGCGCGGCGTCTCCGTCATCACGCGGGCGATGATCGCCTGCATCGTGTGCCCGGTGTGCGGCGGCTCGCCCGAGAGCATCTCGTAGAGCACAGCACCCAGCGCATAGATGTCCGACCGGCCATCGATGGTCCGCTCGGCGGACGCCTGCTCGGGGCTCATGTACTGGGGCGTGCCGAGCGACATGCCGGTCTGCGTAAACCGCTCGCCCCCGGCGCGGGTCACGGCCAGCGCGATGCCGAAGTCCGCGACGAGCGGCTCGCCGTCGTGAAGCAGGATGTTCTCGGGCTTGAGGTCCCGATGGATGACCCCGTGGCGATGGGCGTAGTCGAGGGCGCCAAGGACCGCCGTCGCGATACGCACCGCCTCCGCCACCGGTAACTGCCGCTCGCGATCCAACCGCGCGCGCAGCGATTCGCCCTCGACCAGTGGCATCACGTAATACAGCAGCCCGTCCGCCTCGCCCGAGTCGAACAGGGGCAACAGGTGCGGGTGCTGGAGGTTGGCGGTAACGCGGATTTCCGAGAGGAAGCGCTCCGCGCCGAGCAGCACCCCGAGCTCGGGCTTCAGCACCTTGAGTGCGACTGGGCGGTCGTGCCGCAGGTCCTGCGCGCGAAACACGGTCGCCATGCCGCCCTCGCCGAGGAGGGCGCCGAGCACGTAGCGATCGCGGATGGCGGTCTGGAGCTGGCTCTCGATCGTGGACGACAATCCGCTACTCGCTCGCTCGTCTGGACCCGTCAACAATACAGGTCCGGTGTCGCACACAGGAAGCTCCCAGGTGCCCTCGGCCGAACCTGAAATTGCGCGACGGTCGAAGCTGGCGAAGTCGAGATCCGGTCAGGCGCACACATAGGAACACAGCTCTCGTAGGTGAATCACCGCCTCGTGCGTTTCCGTCCCACCACGTCCGCCGGCGACTTTCCCCGTAAGGCGGCTTGTGGACGGCGTTCCCATTCCAGGCGCCGCCCTCGCAACACCTCGCGCACCGTGTCTGGCGAGGTGAGCCCCGACCGAATCACCTCGTCGCGCCACACCAGCCAGTGGCGTTGAAGCTCCACCAGGAGCGCGAGCTCGCGTGGCTTCATGTCCATGCCACCGCTTCCCACGACGCCGACGCCGAACTCCGGAGTCAGCACCCGCGCATGTAGGTCTCCCATGAGCTCCGCCATCCATTCCAGCAACATTCCTTCGTCGAAGTGTCCTTGCGGGCTGGTATCCCAACGAATCTCGAACGTGGCGCGGTCGCGCAAGATCGGCTTCGCCCACGGGTAGCTGATCCCCTCCTCCGTCGCGAGATACGCGAAGAACCTGCGGAGCGAAGAACGCAGGTCGCGCATTTCGCCGACGCTCGCCGGCACCACACGCGGAAAAAGATCGTAGAGGAAAATTCGGAGGTCGAGTTCCGTGACGGCCCGCAGCGGAATCGATTGCGACTGGTGCATCGCCCGCGTAAACTCGGCCGCGAAGGACTCGTCGCGCTTCGCCCGGCCCTCCTGCGCGCCGCCGTGTCCGGTCGCGGCTACGTAGCGCGCGAGGAGCTGACCATCGCTCTGCAGCTCGGCGCCACTTCCATGCTCTTCGCTCACGGCGCGAGGATCCGCGCGCTCGCCTTCCGGAAGTGCGGTCGCCAGGCGTAAAGGCGGCTCCCACAGCGGAGGGAACTCACCATTGAATCCGTCGCTCTGAATGACTGTTCCGGATAACGGATCCTGCCACTCGAACGGGCGGCCCGCGTGCGAGAGCGCAGCGGAAAGCGCCTCCGCGCCGTCGCCTCCCGACACCAGCGATGTAATGGCGCCGAGTGTGGCGATGAGATCGTCAGTCTGGTCTGGTGAGATGCCCCCGCCGACCGTATTGCGGGTCCAGAGCCACGGGTATGCCGCGGGTCCGGCAATGGAAAGGCCACTCTTCGCCAGCTCGCTGCGCATCGACTTCGGCAGCTCGGCGCGCGGGTCAAAGCCCAGTGCGATGACTGCGTGCCGCTGTTTCGCGAATGCTTCCAGTGGGTTCTGCGCCTGGTAGAGCGCGTCGAAATCGACGAGGTTTTCAAAGAGACTGAGACCGAACGCTTCGCCCTCCTGGCCGAGTACGCTGGCAAACCACGTCGTGCCCCTTGGTGTCGTGACTTCGAGCGGGTTGTCGCCACCGATGGCCGTCCAGGGTGCGGCGATGTAGAACGAAGCCGCGGCGTTGAACAACCGCTCGAGTACCTCGCGCGGAATGCGCCACGCAGCCCACATATCGGGATGGGAGATCGCTCCGATCGGTTCGCTGATGCCTGTCGCGTGGCTACGAAGGCCCTCGAGAAATTCGTCGAGATACGGTAATGAGTTGGCGTCGTCGACATGGGTGACACCTATCGGCTTCATGTGACTTGCGAGGGCGCGTGCGACCTCGGCGTGCCGCACCGTCACCCGCGAAGGCGGCATCGAGCCGAGCAAAACCTGTGCGGCGATCGCATCGCCGACGAGTTCTGCGACCTCGTCCGCCGTCGAGGGTGGGTGTGCGAGCAGTTCCACGCTGATGATGCAATCGTCGGTCGCCAGCACCAGCGCCGCCGGGCGTGCGTCCGGCTCCGAGGCGATGCCGGCAGGCAAGGGGGACAGGTCAGCCTGCCACGGCACGGAGCGCCTCGTCGCGTCGAGGGCCATGCGGCCCATCGTGCCGGTGGCGGCGCCGTCGGTGAGGCTGAGCAGCGGCGCTGCGCGCGTGTCACGTTCCGCGCAGCAGCGCTTGTACTTCAACCCGGATCCGCATGGGCAGGGGTCATTCCTTCCTGGGCTCATTCCGCAGTATCTCCAAACACGAGGAGTCAGTCAAATTCGTATACACGACGACTTCTTCCACTGATTGATGGGGAGTCGACGCCACAAAAGATCGCGCGTGTCCTGGACGAGGGCATCCCGCCACCGCGTCTTCGACGCGTGAGGAAGAAGGCGATGTGAGATGCCAAGCACTGACGAGTGAGCTCTACGGACGGATGTTGGTCCCCTGGAGCGCCCCGTTAGCCCATTGGTACCGGATCGTGGAGTCCGGATATGCGACCACGTCGAACGCGGCGCTGGTGCCCGCGGGAGGCGTGGTGAGGTAAATCCCGACCGCATCGACATCGTACTCCGCGAACCGGGTAACCTCGACAGCGGACGGATGCGCGCCATTCAGGATCGCGATCACGCGAAGCGCCGCGCTGCCCGGGGATGCGCCTTCGACCACCACGTCCACGGTGCCGTCGTGATTGAAGTCGCCGATCGCCGCGAAGGCTGCGGGCAGCGCGCCGGAACTCCCGGCCGATGCGGCTTGCGCGATGTCGGAGCGGAACGTCGATGCGTTCACGATGCGAAAGCCGGGCGCGAGGGAGTCGAGCGCTGCCTGCATTGGGGCCGGCAGGTGCAACGCGATCCCCACGTCGGTGAGTGCCACGCGCGGCACGTCGGGCGGCTCCTTCGCACACGCGCCGAGGAGCATCGTGGCGAACACCAACCATCGAACACGCTTCCCAGAGCGGTCGACATCGATGCCGCTGTCCGTCAGCGTGTGCTCACCACGCGTCGCGCAGAAGAGTTCACATCGCATGCTTCACCTCCGTGATGCTCTGCTCAGGGTTCAGCGCACCGCGTCGACGGAGCGCCAGGAAGGAGGCGCCGTAAAGCGCCAGCGCCAGAAGCGCGATGAAGCGCAGGCCGAAATACATTGACGAATATTCGAGGATGCCACCGACCATTGCGCCAATCAGGTTGGAGCCGAGCGACGCGGTCGGATCGGCCGAGCGCTGGAGCAACGTCGAGAAGATGACGCCGGCAAAGGCGACCGGCAACGCGTAGAGCAACCCGCCCAGCAACGCGCGTGGAACCAGTGCAAGAACGTTGAGTGCCCCGGCGCCGGTCGCCCACGTCACCAGCAGCGTCACCACCAGCGGGATATACCAGAGC
>JALYVY010000327.1 GCA_030852985.1 Gemmatimonadota bacterium
ATGCGAGGCCGGCCGTTGTCGTGCTGATAGGACGCGGCGGAGCTACTTCCGCACCGCGTCCTTCTTTCGGCCGCGGCCGGCGACGTAGTCCAGCGACCCATCATATGGCCGCTCGCCATGCCCGGTGTAAATCTGCCGAGGACGCGCGATCTTCTGCTCCTTGTCGTTCAGCATCTCTTCCCACTGCGCCAGCCAGCCCGCCGTACGCGCCACGGCGAACAGCACCGTGAAGAAGTCCGTGGGGAACGCCATCGAGCGGTAAATCAGCCCCGTGTAGAAGTCGACGTTCGGATAGAGCTTGCGCGACACGAAGTAATCGTCGCTCAACGCGATGCGCTCGAGCTCCAGCGCGATCTCGAGATCCTTGTCCACACCGACGACCTTGAACACCTCGTCCGCGAGCTTCTTCACGATGCGCGCGCGCGGATCGTAGCTCTTGTACACGCGGTGGCCGAAGCCCATCAGCTTGTTGCCCTTGCCACCCTTCACGCCCTCGATGAAGGCCGCGACGTTCTTCACGTCGCCGATCTCCTTGATCATGTGGAGCACCTGCTCGTTCGCTCCACCGTGCAGCGGGCCATACAGCGCCGCGATGCCGGCGGTAACGGCGGAGAACGGATCCACATGCGAGCTGCCGACGGCGCGCACCGCGCTCGTGGAGCAGTTCTGCTCGTGGTCGGCGTGGAGGATGAACAACACTTCGAGCGCCTTCACGAAGATCGGGTTGCCCTCGTACTTGGGCTCCGTCATCCGCGCGACCATCGAGAGAAAATTCTCGACGTAGCCGAGGTCGTTGTCCGGGTAGATGAAGGGCAGTCCCTTTACGTGACGGAAGCAGAACGCGGCCAGCGTGGGCAGCTTGGCGAGCAGGCGCACGATGCTGATGTGCCGCTCTTCCGGATCCTGGATGTTCTTGGCGTTCGGGTAGAAGCTCGACATGGCCGCGACGGTGCTGCACAGCATCGACATCGGGTGCGCGTCGTAGCGAAAGCCCTGCAGGAACGTCTTGATGTTCTCGTGGACGTACGTGTGGTACGTGATCTGGTGCGTCCAGTCCTCGTACTGCGGCTGGGTCGGCAGCTCCCCGTTGCGCAGCAGCCACGCGACCTCGAGGAAGCTCGCCTTCTCCGCAAGCTGCTCGATGGGATAACCGCGATAGCGCAGGATGCCCTTGTCGCCGTCGATGAACGTGATCGCGCTCTTGCACGATGCGGTGTTCATGAACGCCGGATCATACGTCATGAGACCGAACTCGCCGGCCTCCACCTTGATCGGCCTGAGGTCCATCGCACGAACGGCCGTATCACCCTCGGTCGCCGGAGGCAGGATCGGAACGGTGTAGCTCTTCCCCGTCCGCGAATCCTTGATTTCGAGCGATTCACCAGCCGCCTTCGACTCCGTGTCAGCCATTTCCCGTTCTCCGTGAAGAGCATCATCCACCGGCGGAACGCGCGCTCCGTCGCGTCCGAAATGTATCCGCTCGCCGCCTCCGGTGGGATGTGACCTTGCTAGATTCTGCGGGGCCAATCTCCTTCACGCCTCCGACCATCAGCACTTTCCCTGTCACCCGCATTGCCCTTGCCGCCGCGGCAGCATTCGTTGGCGGTGTGATGAATGCGATCGCTGGCGGCGGCACGCTCATCACCTTTCCGGCACTCGTAGCCGCTGGGCTTTCGCCGCTCGTGGCGAACGCGACCAGCACCGTGGCCCTCGTGCCCGGCGCCCTCACAAGCATGCTCGGCTATCGATCCGAGCTCGTGGGCGCTCGCAAGTGGGCCATCGCCCTCGCCCTTCCCTCCCTTCTCGGCGGAGCGCTCGGCGCCTGGCTGCTGCTGCATACTCCTGGGGCGACGTTCAGCCACGTCGTGCCATGGCTCGTGCTGAGCGCGACAGCACTGTTCGTCGCTCAACGGCCATTGCTCAGCTGGATTCGCCAGCATCAGGTCACCCACCCAGACGACGACGAGCTCACCGCCGCCGGCCCCACGCCGGTGCTGCTCGGCTGGCAATTCCTGGTGGGGATTTATGGCGGCTACTTCGGCGCCGGTGTGGGGATCCTCATGCTTGCGGCGCTTGGCTTCATGGGCTTCACGAACCTGCACCGCATGAACGGCCTCAAGAACTGGGGCGGGTTCTGCATGAACATGATCGCGGCGGCGAGCTTCGCCTTGAGCGGGATCGTGGAATGGCGCGTTGCGCTTAGCATGGCGGGTGCCGCGATGGCGGGCGGTTACCTGGGCTCGAAGGGCGCGCAGCGCGTTTCGCAGCACCATGTGCGATACGCGGTTGCGATCGTCGGCACTGTGAGCGGGCTCTGGCTGCTCATGCGCGCCGGCTAGGCGTCAGCCTTTCTTCGACGCGAGCGCGGTGATGACCTTCCACTCCGCGGGCGTCACTGGCTGCACGCTCAGGCGACTGCCTTTCTGGAGCAACGTCATTTTCTCGAGGCCCTTAACGCCGCGTAGTTCAGTGAGTGTCACTGGACGGGGGAGTCGATCAACCCCCTTCAGGTCGACGACGAACCACGTGGGCGTTTCCTTCTTGCTCTTCGCATCGAAGTGCGAGTCCTTCGGATCGAACGCCGATGGGTCCGGGTACGCTTCGCGCACGACTTCCGCGATGCCGACGATGGCCGCTGGATCGGTGCTGGAATGATAGAAGAATACGTGGTCGCCCTTCTTCATGCCATCGCGCATGGTGTTGCGGGCCTGGTAGTTCCGCACGCCGTCCCAATGCGTGGTGCGACCCGGCATCGCGAGCAGGTCGTCGAACGAGAAGACGCTCGGTTCGGATTTCACGAGCCAGTAGCGTCGTTCGGTGGCAGCGGTCGTCATGTTGTGTAATTGAACCCGGCTTGACGCAAATTCAAGGCGCAGTGCGCAACATGCCGAGTGCGCACTTGTAGCGTCGCAGCGCAGCGATCAGTTTGCGAGCATGATCTCGACGCTCGCCGCCCTCGCGGCGTTCACCTCGGTGCTGCGTTCGGTGCTGCTCGTTGGCGGCATCATCCTGGCAGCCGTCGCCACGGTGGATTGGGCCGCGCGTACGCGGCGCATCAGCCCGTTCAGCAGTCCGGCGAGGTTGCTACGGACGCACATGAACCCGCGCCTCACCGGCATCGAGCGCCAGGTCGTCCGGTTCGGAGGCCATCCCTCCGCCGCGCCGCTGTGGGCGCTTGTTGCGTACGTCGTGCTCGCAGCGCTGTTACTCGCCGCCCTCGACATGCTCGGCGGATTGGTGCGCGACCTGGTTTTCGCGAGTGAGTCGGGCGGCGCCGGTCTCGTCTTTCTCGCAGTCCGATGGACGTTCGCATTTCTCCGCGCGGCGTTGATCGTTCGCGTGGTCGGATCGTATTTTCGTCGCGCGGCGGCCTCCAGATGGCTCCGCTGGTCGTTTCCAGCGACCGAGTGGATGCTCCGTCCCCTTCGGCGGGTTGTGCCTGCGTTCGGCATGATCGACATCACCCCGATTCTTGCATACTTCATCCTCCAGCTTGCCGAAGGACTTGTGGCGCGCGTGTTCTTCCCGGGGATGGCATGATCCGTCGCTGGCGGGAAGGTTCCGGAGCGATTCAATTTGCGGAGGGTATGAAAACGTGGCGGACATGACCCAGACGGAGTACTGCATACGATGCCGTATGTATTGCTGATAGGAAGTGATGTGGCGCTCCTGGAAGGGCTCTCCCAGTCGCTCGCGGCTCAGGGGCTCCGGCTTTCCGTTTCCCTCACGCTGGCCGACGCGCGCGACGCATGCGCCGCGAAGGCGCCGCTGATCATCGTCGCGGATCGCCATCTCGCGAGCTCCGCGGGAATTGAGTTGCTGGCGCTTCCCATCGTTGGTGGTGGAGCCCGCATCCTGTACCGCGGCGCATCGGTGCCGACTGCTCCGCTGTTTCCGGCGCTTCAGCGCGCGGTGCTGGCGGACCTGACGCTGCCCCTCGAGCGACAACGCCTCGTGGCCCTGTGCCAGTCCGTGTGCGACCGTGCCAGGACCACCGGGCGCGCACCCCGGGACACGCCGCCGGATATGCGCGCGATTTAGCCGACGCTCTGGTCGGCTTGCCCGGCCGGAGCCCCGCTCACATCATTCAGGATGAAATACGCCGAAGTGCAGAACTGCATCGGCGGGGCATT
>JALYVY010000025.1 GCA_030852985.1 Gemmatimonadota bacterium
GTGTGGAACATCGCGTGGCCGACCATGCTCGCGAACATCATCGGAGGACTTCAGGGCATCGTCGACCACGTGATGGTCGGCCACTACGTGGGGTTTCGCGGCAACGCGGCGATCGGGGTGTCGTGGCAGATCTTCATTGTCGTGATCGTGTTCATCACGTCGCTGTTCACCGGCATGGGTGTGCTGGTCTCGCGTTTCGTCGGTGCGGGGGACGAGGAGAAGGTCGACCGCACCGTGTATCAGGCGTTCCTCACGGCCATGGGCATATCGCTCTTCATCATGGCCCCGGTGGGATATTTCTCGGCGCCGTACCTGCTGGACCTGGTGAACGCGGCGCCGTTGGTTAAGGCCGAGGCGCTACCGTTCCTGCGGATCATGTTTCTGGGCAGCAGTGGCATGATGATCTTCTTCATGTTGGCCGGTGCCCTTCGCTCCGCCGGCGACGCACGGACGCCGATGGTGCTGGGCGTCACGAGCACGCTGCTGAACATCGCGTTCAATGTCGTCCTCATCCGTGGCATGGGGCCTGTTCCCGCGTTCGGGGTGAAGGGCGCGGCCATCGGCACGTGCCTGTCTTCGGGGCTGGTGGCGATCTACTCCCTCTACCGTTTGATGCGAGGTGGATGGGTCGTGTCTTTTCCGCGGGGCGGGAGCTATGCGCCGGACTGGACGATCATCCGCTCGCTGTTTCGCTACGGTCTTCCGACGGGCATCCAGGGCATCGCGATGAACATCGGTGGTGTGTTCATGCTCGCGTTCATCGGTGGGCTGGCGCAGAGTGCGGCGGCACAGGCGGCCTTTGCTGTTTCGTACTCGCAGCTGTTCTCGTTCGTGACGTGGACGTCGGTCGGCTTGATGGGCGCGGCGGCGGCGGTCGCGGGTCAGAACCTCGGTGCCAACAAGCCGGATCGGGCGAAGGAAGGTGTGAAGGTTGCGGCGCGCATCGGCCTCGCCGGGGCGGCGTTCCTGGGACTGTTCTACTTCTTCCTCCCACGGCAGCTGCTTGCGGGGTTTGGCTTGAACGAGCCCGCGGTGGTGGACATTGGCACGCAGCTGCTTCGCGTGCTCAGTGTGTCGGGACTCTTCATCACGGTTGCGCTGAGCTACACGGGCGGACTGCAGGGCACGGGCGACACCAAGAGCCCGCTGTACATCTCGATCATTTCACAGGTGCTGATTCCCTTGAGCATCTGCTTCGTGATCAAGCACACGGGAACACTTCAGCCAATTCATATCTGGGTGGCCATCCTGATTGGACACATGACGCGCTGCGTGTTGAGCGTGCTGCGGTTCAATCAGGGAAAGTGGCAATCGATCGCTGTGGACATTGGGCGTTGACCGGAACGGCGCGGGGGACGCAGACATGCGCAGGCTGCGTCCGCCGTTCTTGTGAAATCGCGACTGCTTACGCGCCGCCCGCCGCGGCGGTCTTCATTGGGTTCGCGACGATCTCCTTTAACGCCGTCACGAATCGATTCATCTCGTCGGACGTGCCGACGGATACGCGCAGGTGGTGGTTCATGGGCGGAAACGGACGTCCGACGAGCACACCCTTCGTGCGGAATTCCGCGATCAACGGCTGCATTGGGCGGCGGACGTCGACCATGAAGAAATTGCCCTCCGATGGAATGACGCTGTAACCCATGCCTGTGAGTTCGCTCGCCGTGCGGGTGCGCAGTGCGATGGTGATCTTCTTCACCGCGGCCTGCGAATCGGTGTCCTTCAGCGCCGCGCCGCGACCGTACTTCACCAGTGCGCTCTCCGTGCCGGTGCTGAATGGCCGCATCTGGTCCACGATTGCCTTCGGCGCGATGGCGTAGCCGAGGCGCATGCCGGCGAGGGCGGCGATCTTGGAGAAGGTGCGGGCGATGATGACCGGTGGCCCCTCGATGACGTATGGCACCGAGGACGCGTAGTTCGAGTCCTCAACGAAGTGATGATACGCCTCGTCGATGAGCACCGGCATGCCATCGGGAATGCCGTCGAGGAGTTGCCGCACTTCCTGCTTCGTGACGATCTGCCCGGTGGGGTTGTTCGGGTTGCAGAGGTAGACGAAGCCAATGTCGCGATAGCGGTCCGTCGCCGTGCGGATGAGCGCGGGAATGTCCTGGCGGAAGTCGGCGGTGAGTGGCAGCGTAACGGCTTCGCCCTTGATGCTGGTGACGTGCTGATAGACCGCGCCGAACGAGGGCTCGACGCCGAACGTATGCAATCGGGGTATAGTTGGGCAGGGACAATTCGTCTTGAATCTTGAGGAGACGAAAGAGACCACTTTACCGCAGAGGGCGCGGAGAAGCTGCAACTGCCGCCCTCTGCGGTAGGATTTTTCATGTCGTTCCAGAGAAACCGATAGGACAGTGAAGGAGCCAACATGAAGGGTGGCAAATCGGGCAAGCGCAAAAGCACCAGCACGCGCGCCGGCGGGAAGCCGAAGCCGCGTGCCAAGGGCGTCAAGCACGACTGGACGGTGCCGCCCAAGAAGAGCGACAGGAAGACGACCCGGCTCGGTGCGGTGCGCGTGCCGGACGACAACTGAGAACACTGGAGATCCAACGTGATGGGTAAGATTCTGATCGCGCGGCGCACCGCCGTCGCGTTGCTTGCGTTCGTCATCGTCGTGCCCGCGCTGCAGGCGCAGGAGCGGCTGAAGTCCTACCCTGGCTACGAGCAATACACACGCCTGGCCGCCGCGAGGGCGGGTGCCGTGAAGACTGGCCAGATCATCGGACGCTGGAGCGCAGATGGCGCCGGGTTCGACTACATGGTCGACAACGCGCGCTACCGCTTCGACGTCGCGAGCGGACGCATTGGTGGCGCACCGCCCTCTGTCGATAGCGTAGCGGTTCGCGGAGGTGGTCGCGGCGGCAGCGGACGTGAGCGCGGTCGCCAGGACACCGAAGCCGTCGCGCCCGATGGCAAGCACAAGGCGGTGTATCGCGATCGCAACCTCTGGATCTCGGACGTCGACGGCAGCCACCTGAGCGCGATCACGAGGGACGGCAGCGAGAAGGAGCGCATCAAGTACGGCACCGCGAGCTGGGTGTACGGCGAAGAGCTGAGCCAGACGTCGGCCATGTGGTGGAATCCGGCGAGCACGAAGGTCGCCTACTACCGCTTCAACGAAAAGCCGGTGCCGGACTACTTCCTCGAGACGGACCAGACGAAGCTTTACAGCACGCTCGACGTCGAAGCCTACCCGAAGGCGGGCGTGGACAATCCGGTCGTCGACATCTTCGTCTATGACGTTGCGTCGGGGAAGTCGACCACGCTCGACGTGCGCGACAGCAAGTCCTTCGCGAACGACGTGGTTGGCTATTACGCGTACAATGTCCGCTGGTCGCCGAACGGACGCGAGCTGCTCGTGAACCGCACGAATCGCCGGCAGAACATCATGGAGCTCGCTGCCTGTTCACCGGAGAGCGGCAAGTGCCGCGTGGTGATTCACGAAGAGTGGCTGCCGAGCTGGGTGGAGAACAATCCGCAGCAGACCTGGCTGGCGGACAAGCATCGCTTCATCTGGCTGTCGGAGCGGAATGGCTTCAAGAACTACTATCTCTACGACCTGTCGGGAAAGCTCATCAACCCGATCACGCAGCATCAGTTCGAGGTGGCGAGCATCGTGAAGGTGGACGAAGCCGCGAATGCGCTCTGGTACATGGCCCGCGATGGCGACAACCACCTGAAGCTCCAGCTGCACCGCGTAGGTCTCGACGGCAAGGGCGACGTCCGCATCACCGATCCGGCGTTCACGCATTCCGCCTCTGTCTCACCTGACGGGAAGCGCATCATCGATGTCGCACAGGCGCATGACGTTGCCCCCTTTACGCGCGTGCTTGACGCCAACGGCAAGGTGCTGACCGAGCTGGCGAAGAGTGATCTCTCGAAGTTCGACCAGGTCGGGCTGAAGAAGGTCGAGATGTTCACCTACATGGCCGCGGACGGCAAGTCGCCCCTGCACGGCATGATCAGCTTTCCGTCGAACTTTACGCCGGCGAAGAAGTACCCCGTGCTAATGTCGGTGTACGGCGGCCCGAACTTTCCCGCCACGAACGAACAGTTCACGATGCCGTCGGCGACCGCAGAGTACGGCTTCCTCGTGGTGAGCCTCGACTCGCGCGCTGCCGGTGGTGTCGGCAAGCGCGTCACCGATGCGATCTACGAAAGGCTCGGCCAGGTGGAGATGGATGACATGGCCGAGGGGCTCAAGGAGCTTTCCAGGCGTCCGTATGTCGACGGCACGCGCATCGGAGTCTACGGCACGTCGTACGGTGGCTACTCCTCGGCGATGATGCTGCTGCGACATCCGGAGCTGGTGGCGGCAGCGTCGGCGTCGTCGGCCGTGACGGCGTGGAACAACTACGACACGATCTACACCGAGCGGTACATGTGGATTCCACAGGAGAACGCGGACGGGTACCGATTGGGGTCGGCGATGAACTATGCGGATCAGTTGAAGGGTCGACTGTTGATCTACTACGGCACAGCGGACAACAACGTGCACCCGAACAATGCCATGCAGCTCATTCGTGCGCTGCAGTCAGCGGGGAAGAGCTTCGAGGTGCAGGTGGGGCCGGATCAGGGCCATAGTGGCGTGAATCCAGCGCGGATGATGGAATTCTTTATCGAGAATCTCGTGCTCAAGAATCCTGTTTCGTGATTTCATGGAAGAGCGTACCTGGTACTGTGTACCAGGTACCTTGACTGGCATAAGGGCCGCGGGGAACAGTGGACACTGTTCGCAACAGCGCACGCCAAACGCGGTTGCGAGTCGCTCGGCATCAACGATAGGTCTACTGTTCCCCGTGGCATGTGCCCGGTCCTCGTACCAGGTACGTCGTACCTGGTACATCAGTCACGTTGGTTCAGGGCACCGTGCGTCCGAGCAGTGCATTCCACAACAGCGGGTATGTCGCCATGGTTTGCGCGCGGTACTGTGGCCGGAACCCGAACAGCACCACGTGCCCCTTGCCCCGCTTGACGTCGACCATGGCCGCCTTGCCCGCGAGCTTTGGTGCGCCGAGCAGCCAGCCTGACATCAGCGGATTGGTGGTCGCGGCGGGATAGCTTGCCACGACGGAGGCGCGCGTCGGGTCGGTCACCGTGAATGCTGGGGAACCCTCGAACCACACCGCCTGCTCCGGTGCGGTGTAGCCCGCCGCGAGTGGATTCGACCGATCGAGAATAACCTCGAGGAGCGAGCCCGGCGCGTAGAAGTCGTTCGATCGCACGCCCGCGAGCTCGTTTTTCACCGGCAGCTGCAATGCCTCGATCGCATAGTTGCTCGCCTCGTTCAGGGCGACGAGCGTCCCACCCTGGTCGACGAATGCGCCGAGCGCCGCGGCGCCCGGCGCGCCAAGGCCGCCCTTGAGTGAGTCGGGGTACGCGCCCGGCGGCCCACCCGCGATTGCGCGCGCCTGCTGATCGGGCAGGATGATCGCGTCGAAGCGTGCGCCGAGATCCTGCGACCGTATGTCCTTCGCCGAGATGACAGTGAAGGGAATCTTGTACTGGTCGAAGATCCAGCGCGTCCAGCCTTCGTCCATCGAGGGCTGGGCATTCCGGAAGATGGCGATGCGACGCGCACGGCTGTTCGACAGTCCCGTCGCAATCCATGGTGTCGGCGCCACGCGACCAAGAGGCGTCGCTTCCACGGTGACGGGATTGTCCAGCATGGCGACGTCGAAGCCGAACAGCAGCGGCAGCGTGTGTGCGACCACGTCGTACGGTCGCTTCGGCGGACCACCCGGATACTCGTGCAGGTCAGGATAGTGCTGTCGCTCCAGGAGCGTCTTGGCGAATCCGCCGTACGGTTGTGCCGTCGAGATCAGGTAGCTGCCCGCCGGAAAGCTGCGACCGGCTGACGTAAAGCCCACGGACGCGCGACGAATCTCGACCTGTCCACGCTGGAGGATACGGAGCGCGAAGTTCACTGCGGTATCGCGCGACGGTTGTGCCGGAATGACGATGGTGGATGGCCAATCGTGTCGGCCCACTGCTTGATTGCCCTGCACCGAATGCTTCTGGACGGCGCTGAAGCTCGACAGCCAGAGTGCGCGATCGTCGGCGGCCTGAGCGAGGAGTGCCCACGACGCGGCAAGCTGATACTTCACGATGTCGCCGATGCCCCAGGCGCCGCCCGGCCAGCGGGTCAGGAAGTCGACGCCCGTCACCTTGGGGTCGACGTTGTATCCGGGGCGCAGCGAGTCGAAGGCTACAGTGATCGGCGATGCGAGGGCTGCGCTCGCCGTCTCCGTGAGGATGCGAATGGCGCCATGGTAATGCTGGTAGGCCCGCGCCGGAGTCCAGGCGTCGTACGACGTGTTGTTCGCAATGCCGACGAGGCCGGCCATGGTGAGCCGCCACGTCATCGACTTGCCCATCTGCGCAACGCCTGCTGCAATGATCGGGTCGATGTTCGGCTCGATGGGGTCCATGTACGGCGGGATGAAGATGCGCGTGCCGTTCGATCCCTGCTGGTGGATGTCGTTCACGATCTGCGGATGCCACTCGCTGTACAGCGAGTCGATCACCATCTGCGTCTCGAGCTGCGTGAACGCATACCAGTCGCGGTTGTTGTCGTGGCCGGTGTAGTAGTGGTAGAGCGTCGGGGGCTGGGTGCCTTCCCACGCCGTGCCGATCGACTTTCGGTACCAGTCGCCCACAATGTCGACGCCATCGGGATTGAGCGACGGTACCAGGATGACGACGGTGTTCTTCCGAATCGTGCGCGCTTCTTCGCCTTCATCCGTCGCGAGCTTGTAGGCGAGCGTAAGCGGCGTGAGGATGCCACCGACTTCGGTGGAGTGAATGCTCGACGTCACCAGCACCACCACCTTGCCATCGCGTTCAAGCGCTTCCCGCTCCGCATTCGTGGCGAGGCGCGGATCAGCGAGACGGCGCTGTGCCTCGTGCAGCTTCGGGAGGTTGGCGAGCGTGGCCTCGTCGCCGATGAAGACGGCGAGGAACGGCCGACCGAGTGTCGTCTTGCCCAGCACGCGCGTCTGGACGCGCGGCGAGGCGGCGTCGAGCGCCTTGAAGTAGGCGACGACCTGCTGCCATTCGGGGAGCTTGCGATCGGTGCCAGGCACGAAGCCGATCACGGAGGCGGGCGTCGGGACCGCGCGTGACTGGGCATGCGCGAGGGAGTTGGCCGACAGAAGCAATGACGCTACGACAATTCGAAGGCGCATGTGGTTGTCCAGAGGAGTGAAGGGCAGAACTGACAAAGCACTTCTTTACCGCAGAGGGCGCAGAGTAATACCGCAGAGGACGCAGAGAAAAACACAACAACGGAGTGAATGCTGGGAGTGCACGCAGTCCTCTGCGCCCTCTGCGACTACCTCCGCGCCCTCTGCGGTAAAATTGTTTTTGCTGTTAGCGATGAATCACATTGTACTTCAACAGAATCTCGCGCACCCGATCCAGCGGAATGGCCTCGACCGTGCGCCCACGCTGGGTGACGTTGGTTGCCATGAACAAGGAATTATAGATCGCCTCTTCCGTCGCCTCGACGACCCCTTCGAACAACGCGGACATGTCGTCGTTCGGCAACTCGGCGATCGACACCAGGCGTCGAGTGCTGTCGGGACGCACGAGATTGGCGGCATTGCGGCGCACGCCCGCCGCCGTCGAGAACGCGATCACGAAGTCGCCGGACCCGTTCGATGCGCTCGACCCGGTGCGTGCCAGCCCCATGATCGCGCGGGCCGCCAGGCGCTCGAGGTTGCGGTCGGAGATTGGCGCATCCGTCGCCACCACGATCATCACCGAGCCATCGCCCCGCTCGCGATCAACGTCACCCTTGAAGGAATATTTGCCGAGCTCACGGCCGACTGGCGCGCCGAGGACCTGGAGGACGCCACCGAAGTTCGACTGCACGAGCACACCGACGGTCCAGCCGCCAAGCGTGCGTGGCAGTACGCGCGAGGACGTGCCAATCCCTCCTTTCCACTCGAAGGCGACAGTGCCCGAGCCGGCTCCCACGCTGCCTTCGGGTACCGGGCCGGACGTGGCCGCCGCGAGGGCGTTGTGCACGTCGATCGGTGCGATTGGCCGATTGCGAATCAGGTTGAGGTAGGCGTCGTTCGTTTCACCGACGACAGGATTGATTGACGGGACCCGCTCCATGCCGGGCATCGCGAGCATCTCGCCCACGATTGCATCGGCCGCGCGCCACACGCACAGGGTGCATGTGAGCAGGATTGGCGTCTCGAGCTCACCGAGCTCCTTCACCTGCGCCGCGCCGATCAGCTTGCCGAATGCATTCCCGATATGGACCGCGGCGGGAACACGGTCGAGAAACAGGTTGCCGCCGTGAGGGAGGATGGCGGTGACGCCGGTATGAATGGAGTCGCCGCTCACGACGGTGGCATGACCGACCTTCACCCCGGCGACATCCGTGATCGCGTTGTTGACCCCGGTCTTGAAGATCCCGGGCGCGACACCCATCTCGCGCGCGCGCATGCGGGCTTGTGCGGTCAGCGGCTGCGCGAACAGCACCACGACTGCGCCCAGCCGACCAAGGGTTGATCCTAATGACATACTGCAACATGTGGCTGAAGTCGCGATGGCGTGAGATCAGTTTTCATGACCGATCACCGCGCGACGCCAGAAATTCGTTCTTGACGAACCGTGCCCTCGTCCCTAACGTGACGAATCATGATCGCGCAGCCACGATTTTATTCCGTCTCCTTTTATTACTACGGCTATCCCCTCCCGGGCCGTAGCTGGAGACGTACGCGCGACTGACGGAGCACTGCTCCCCGCCTACGATAACCAGCCGGCCCGTGGAAAAGTCCACGGGCCTTTTTGTTGTGCACCGACCACCCTTCCTCACTCGAGCTCCTCGCCATGATCATCATCACGCGCCCCGACATCACCGACGACGAGCTCGATCATCTCCGTGAAAGGATAGAGGCCGCCGGCCTCCATACCCACCTCTCACGCGGCGAGCACCGTACCATCGTCGGCTGCATCGGCGACGAAGCGAAGCTCATGGAGATTCCGCTTCGCTCCATACCAGGCGTTGAGTCCGTGATGCCGGTGCTCAAGCCCTACAAGCTCGCCTCCCGTGAATTCGCGGTGAACCGCACGGTCGTCCGCGTGGGGCAGGACGCGGTCATCGGTGGACGAGAGCTCACGATCATTGCCGGCCCCTGCTCCGTCGAGAACAGCACGATGCTCAACGACACCGCTGCAGCCGTCAAGGCGGCCGGAGCGACGATCCTCCGCGGCGGCGCCTTCAAGCCCCGCTCCTCACCGTACTCCTTCCAGGGACTCGGCAAGGAAGCCCTCGAGCTGCTCGTCGCCACGCGCCGCGAGCAGGGATTGCCGGTCGTCACCGAAGTGCTCGACACGCGCGACGTCGACCTCGTGGCCGAGCATGCCGACATGCTCCAGGTTGGTGCGCGCAACATGCAGAACTACGCCCTGCTCGCCGAGCTTGGACGCGTGCAGCGTCCCGTACTCCTGAAGCGTGGACTCTCCGGCACCATCAGCGAGC
This sequence comes from Gemmatimonadota bacterium, assembly GCA_030852985.1. Taxonomy (GTDB): domain Bacteria; phylum Gemmatimonadota; class Gemmatimonadetes; order Gemmatimonadales; family Gemmatimonadaceae; genus AG11. The sequence goes on from JALYVY010000025.1 coordinate 9,503, forward strand.
TCCTGATGTCGGCGGAGTACATCATGGCGCACGGCAATCATCAGGTCGTGCTCTGTGAGCGCGGCATCCGCACGTTCGAGCGCGCCACGCGCAACACGCTTGACGTCTCCGCCATACCGGTGCTTCAGCGCGAGACTCACCTGCCTGTGATCGTCGACCCCAGCCACGCTGGTGGCGAGGCGTCGCTCGTCGCGCCGCTGGCCTACGCGGCCATCGCGGCCGGCGCGGATGGCCTCATCATCGAAGTCCACCCAAATCCGCAGAACGCGCTCTCCGACGGGGACCAGTCGCTCGACTTCGCCGCCTTCGCGAAGCTCATGCTCCGGGTGCCGGCGTTCGCTGAAGCCGCGGAGCGCTCTTTTACACCGCACCACGGTGTCGAGAGCGAATCGTTTGCCAGTGCCGTCGCATGACGGACCACGATCCACTCGCCGAGCTGGCCGAGTGCCGCAGTGAGATCGAGGACCTGGACCGACGGCTCGTGGCACTCCTCGCCGAGCGCGTGGCACTCGGCAAGCGAACGGCGACGCTCAAGAAGGCCGCCGGGCTACCGATTCTCGATCCGCAGCGTGAGGCGGAGGTTATTCGGCGCGCGGTCGGCACGGCGCGAGAGCATGACCTGCCGGTCGAGGCAGTACGTGAAGTGTTCTGGCATGTGGTAGGACTCTCTCGGCGCGCGCAGGAAGCTGCGCAATGACGCCGATCGAGCGCGTGGCGATTGTGGGACTTGGGCTCATTGGAGGCTCACTCGCGCGCGCGCTCGCCGAGCGGGACGTGCGTGTGCTCGGTTACGACAGCGCGCCGGATTCGCTCGACGCGGCGGAGGGTGAGGGCATCGTGCATGAACGACTTGGTGCGCAACTCGTGGGAATCGAGCGCGCGGACGTCGTGGTGTTTGCACTGCCGGTCGACGTGACGATCGCACTGCTTCCGAAGGTGGCACCGCGGCTCGCGGGCACTCGGTTGGTGATGGACGTCGCGAGCACGAAGCGCACGATCGTGGCCGCGGCGGAATCTGTCGGGTTGGGACAGCGCTACGTCGGTGCCCATCCACTCACGGGCAGCCACCGCTCGGGATGGCGTGCGTCGCGCGCCAACCTGTTTGACGATGCGCGCGTGTTCCTGTGCCCCACCGCGACCACCGGTGCCGACTCGCTGCGTCTTGCGGAGTCGTTCTGGCGGGGACTGCGGTCAGGTGTAGAGGTGCTCGATGCCGCGACACATGACGAGCAGATGTCGTGGCGCAGCCATCTTCCGCAGGTGTTGTCGACCACGCTGGCGCTGACACTGCGTGAGGCAGGCGTGCAGCGATCGGCGCTCGGCCCCGGTGGTCGGGACATGACGCGTCTCGCGGGGAGCTCGCCGACCCTGTGGATGTCGATCATGGAGGACAATACGGCGGCGCTGGTGCGATCGCTTGCCGCGATGGAGGCCCGATTGCGCCTCTTTCGGGAATCACTGGAAAGCAAGGATCGCGAGGAGATGCGTGCATCGCTTACCGACGCTCGCGAATGGTTCGATGGGGCGCCCATCTAGAGAAATCAGTCGACGCCGGAATTTTCCCTCCACCCTGGCGATGCTTGTGCTGCCGCCTGTGCCCTGTTCGGCGGCGCGCGCTCGACGCACCTTGTCAGTCCGCTAGCCTACAAGGCAGCAAGGACCGACCTGCCCCGCGCCCCGCTTCACCGCCTCAATGACAGCATCCACCCCCGCGCTGCGCGTCAGCGGACTCCGCAAGTCGTACGGTGACGTCGTCGCCGTCGATGGTCTCGATCTTACCGTGGGCGCGGGTGAATGCTTCGGCCTCCTCGGCCCCAACGGCGCTGGCAAGACGACCACCATCGAGATCTGCGAGGGACTCACGGAGCCTGACGCAGGTGTCGTCGAGGTACTTGGTCAACGTTGGAATGCAGGCGAGCACGACTTGCGCGAGCGTCTTGGCATCCAGCTTCAGGAGACCCAGCTGGCCGATAAGCTTACGGTTGAAGAGACCGTGCGCTTGTTTCGGAGCTTCTACAAGCGTGGCCGCCGTGTCGACGACGTCATCGACGTCGTGCAGCTTGGCGAAAAGCGGAGCTCGCGGGTGGGAAAGTTGAGCGGCGGACAGAAGCAGCGGCTCGCGCTGGCGTGTGCGATCGTCGGCGATCCCGACCTGCTCTTTCTCGACGAACCAACGACGGGCCTCGATCCGCAATCCCGGCGCCAACTCTGGGATCTCATCGTCGAGCTTCGTGCGAGTGGCCGGAGCATCGTGTTGACGACGCACTACATGGACGAAGCGGAGCGGCTCTGCGACCGCGTCGCCATCGTCGACCATGGCAAGGTCATCGCACTCGGCTCCCCGCGTGAGCTCATCGCGTCGCTCGGTGCTGAGCATGTGGTCGAGTTTACGACACCGGGGGCCGCCCCGGATTCGCTGCCGGTAGAAGCGCTGCGCGCGCTCGACGGCGTGACGTCGGTGCGAGAGCACGACGGACGCTGGACACTGGAAGTGAGTGAGCTGGCGCGTGCCGTTCCCGCACTACTCGCCGAGTTGCGCGGGCGCGACCTGACACTCGGCGAGTTGGCGACCCATAGCGCCACGCTCGAGGACGTGTTCGTGTCCCTTACCGGGCGGCAATTGCGCGATGCCTGAGCCGAAGATGCGCGATGCCGAGCAGACCACGCGGTCGTGGAGGGATTCTTCGCTGGCGCAGTTGACGCTCGTGCGGTTCCGCGAGTTCCTGCGTGAGCCCGAGGCGGTGTTCTGGACGTTTGCCTTTCCCATCATCCTCGCGTTGGGATTGGGCGTTGCGTTCCGGAACAAACCGGCGGATGTCGTGGCGGTTGGCGTGGTCACTGGCACACCGGCGGGCGATTCGTTGCGCGCGCATCTCGCGAAGACGCCAGGCTTGAAGGTGCAGTCGATGAGCGATTCCGCCGCGGAGCGCGCGCTCAGGACTGGCGATATTGCGCTCGTCGCCGCCCCGAAGCTCGAGGGTGGAGTGGAGTATCGCTTCGACGACACGCGTCCGGAGGGCCGGTCCGCGCGCTTCCTGATCGACGATGCCCTCCAGCGGGCCGCGGGGCGCGCGGATCCGCTGCCCGTGAGCGAGATGAAGGTGCAGGAGAAAGGATCGCGCTACATCGACTTCGTGGTGCCCGGTCTGCTCGGCATGAACATCATGGGCGGTGGCATCTGGGGGCTCGGGTTCGCCATCGTGGAGGCGCGACGGAAGGGGTTGTTGAAGCGGCTCGTCTCAACGCCGATGCCGCGCAGCCACTATCTCGCGTCGTTCGTTCTTTCGCGCTTCGTCTTCCTGATTGTCGAAGTGGTGGTGGTGCTCGGAAGCACGGCGCTGCTGTTCGGTGTGCCGGTGCGCGGATCGCTGGTGCAGTTGCTTGTCGTCTGTGTGCTGGCGGCCCTCGCGTTCGGCGGCGTTGGACTGCTGATCGCCTCTCGCGCGCGCACCATCGAGGGCGCGTCGGGGCTGATGAACCTCGCGATGATGCCGATGTGGGTGTTGTCGGGCGTGTTCTTCTCATCGAACAATTTTCCGAAGGTCGCGCAACCGTTCATTCAGGCGCTGCCGCTCACGGCGACGATCAATGCCTTGCGGGCGACGATGCTGCAGGGCGCGGGCTGGGGAGTGGTCGCGCCTTCGCTGGCTATTGTCGGAGCGTGGCTGGTGGTGAGCTTCACGCTGGCGCTGCGGCTGTTTCGCTGGCGTTGAGCTGCGCCGCTCTCGCCTGTCCCGATCGCCGATGCCGGTCGCTCCAGCTTACACGACCCGCTCGCGCATCAATGTCCATAACGCAACAACATTGGCCCGTTCCGTGTGCTCCGCTCCAATGGACACACGGACCATCCACCGCCCATCGAGTATCGCCGGCGTAAGGTACGCTCGTCCGGACTGGTTGATTCGCTCGACCCAGGCGAGCGTGTAGCGATCGAGCGCCTCACCCTCGATGCCGGGCGGCTCATGCCGCACGCACACAGTCTGCAGCACGACCGGCGCCAACACCCGCCATCCCTCACACGCGCGCACCTGCTCCGCGAGCCACTGCGCATTCGCCATGTCGCGGCGCAACCGCGCCTGCAGGTGCGCGACACCCTGCTCCCGGATGTGCAGCCACAGCTTCAGCGCCCGAAACCGCCGACCGAGCGGCAATCCCCAGTCGCGCAGGTTCTTCACCTGGTCGTCCACGCCGGATCGCAGGTAGCTCGGATTCGTCGACATCACGCGCACGAGATGCTCCGCGTCCCGCACATAGTACAGTGAGCAATCGAAGGTCACGCCGAGCCACTTGTGCGCGTTGAGCACGATCGAGTCGGCAGCCTCGACGCCGTCCCACATCCAGCGACACTCGGGCAGGATCATCGCCGAGCCGGCCATCGCGGCGTCCACGTGCAGCCAGATGCCGTGGCGAGTGGCAAGGTCCGCCATGGAGCGAACCGGATCGAGTGCGGTGGTGGTCGTCGTCCCTGTGGTCGCGACAATCGCACAGGGACGACGTCCGGCGGCGACGTCCTCCGCAATCGCCGCCGCCAGCGCGTCCGCACGCATCGCGTACGCGTCGTCGTGCGGCACCACGCGCACGTTCTCGCGCCCGAAACCCGCGAGCAGCGCCGCCTTCTCCACCGAGCTGTGGCTCTGCGACGACGTGTAGACGACGAGCGCACTCGGCTCGGCTTGAAGCCCGCCGCGCGCCAGGCCATACGACGTCGACCGCTCGCGCGCGCACAGCAGCGCCACGAGCGTGCTCGTCGACGCAGTATCCTGGATCACCCCGCTCCACGCCGGCGAGAGTCCAACCATCTGCCGCATCCAGTCCGTCGTCACCTCTTCCAGCTCGCTCAGCGCAGGACTCGATTGCCACGACAGCCCAATCACGCCGAGTCCTGTGCTCAGGAAGTCGCCGAGCACGCTGGCGTAGGACGAATTTGCCGGGAAGTATCCGAAGAACGACGGGTGCTGCCAGTGCGTGATGCCTGGCATGATGACGCGATCGAGGTCGCGGAGGACCGCGTCGAATGATTCCGCGTCGACCGGCGGAGCCGCCGGAAGCGCGCCTCGGATCTCCCCGGGCACGCTGCTCGCCCTCACCGCGCGTTCGCCGACCGTCGCGCGATAGTCGGCAATCCAGTCGACCACCTGGTGACCGAAGCGTCGGAATTCTTCCGGGGTCATATGGTCGGTGACGCCGAGTCCGGGGTTTCGCGCAGCCGTGAAACCGCAACATCTGCGCTCCGCAACCCGAGGGCCGAGCGTTCAGCGATGTAGCGTCGCCTCATGATGAAGAGCAGAAGCAGGAACAGCATCACCGCGGCAACTGCGAGCCGAACGTCGAGCCGATGCGTGAAACGGAGCGCGAGCACGGCGGCTCCCCCGAACACGAGACCGACGTACGCGAAGGTCAGCGACCACACCCACGAGCTGATCCCGCTACCGACGACGTACAGGCCGATCGGCACCCGGGCTGCCCCGCACGCAATGGGCAGCGGAAGACGAAGCCCCCAGGCGAAACGCACCGCCAGTGAAGAGCGCCACGGATGTCGCTCCACCATGGCGAGCGCCGCATCCATCAGCTTGTGCTTCTCCGGCCAGCGCGCGCGCACCCAATCGATTCGCCAGCGCCCCACCGCATACAACGCGATCGACGCGATCCACACGCCGATGGCCACGGCGACGACGACGCCCACCATCCCCGCGCGGCCGTGACGAACGGCAATGCCCCCGAAAATGGGATTCGCCTCCTCCAACACGATCGACGACGCACCGAGGGCGGTGTATTTCCACAAGCGCTCCAGCGGCGTCATGTGATGCACATGACGCAGCACGGGTGCGGCGGTTTGCAGAATAAGCGCTAGAATACGACCAACCTCCCTCTCGCCTGGATCGGGTGATGCAATTTACCGATGGTGTGGAAGTTCGTGAGCCGCTCCATCCACTCTCGGTACCTCGCTGGACTCATGAGCCTCAGAATCCACCGGGATGCGTTGTCGCGCCTCCTCCCATGACCTCATCAATGACTCGCATGCGCCCTGTCCGTACCACGTTCGTCATGGCGGCGTTCGCCCTCACTGCGACCGATGTCGCCGCGCAGCGCCCGTTGCTCCTCGTCCCGCAACCTCGTGAAGCGCGACTCGAGCAGTCCATCGCCCTCACCCATGGCATCAGCATCGTCCTTTCCGCGGACTCCGCGGACGCCTTCGCCGCGCGAGATCTTCGGCAATCACTTCAGGATGCCGGCGTTCCCATCGCGAGAGACGCGGGCAGCGCACGCATTCAGTTGCTGCGCGCGAACAGCGCCGCAGCGAAGTCCCTCATGGAGCGCACGCACACCGAGCTCTCGGCCGCGATGCAGGACGAGGGCTACCTGATCGTCTCCTCAGGCACGACGCTCTCGGTCATCGGTGGCTCGTCCTCCGGCGTCTTCTACGGCGTGCAGACGGTGAAGCAACTCGTCTCCGGCACGGGGACGCACGCATCCCTCGACATGGCCTCCATCCGCGACTGGCCCGCCATGCGCTACCGCGGCTTTCATGACGACCTGTCCCGTGGCCCCGTGCCGACGCTCGACTTCATGAAGCGGCAACTGCGCACTTTTGCCGCCTACAAGATCAACATCTACTCGCCGTATTTCGAGCACACGCTCGAGTATCGCTCCAATCCGCTCATCGGTCCGCCGGGTGGCACCATCTTCCGCGCCGACGTCGCCGAGCTGGTCGCGTACGCAGCGCGATATCACATCGACGTCGTGCCCGAGCAGGAGGCCTTCGGTCACCTGCACCACGCACTGAAGTACGAGATCTATCAGTCCCTCGCCGAGACGCCGCACGGCCACGTGCTCGCGCCGGGACAGCCGGGTTCCATGGCGCTCATCAAGCAGATGTTCGCGGAGATCGACACGCTCTTCCCGAGCAAGTATGTGCACATCGGCGCCGACGAAACGTTCGAGCTCGGACGCGGACAAACGGCCGAGATCATCAAGCGCGACAGCATCGGACCGGTCTACCTCGGATTCCTGCGCGACATCGTCGAGGCGATCAAGCGGCCGGGCAAGAAATACCTCTTCTGGGGCGACGTCGCCGTCAATCACCCGAAGCTGGTCGCGTCGCTCCCGAAGGAGATGGTCGCGGTCGCGTGGTCGTACGGCGCGTCACCGAGCTTCGACCGCCAGATAACGCCGTTCACGAATGCGGGTATCGAGACGTGGGTCGCCCCTGGCGTGAGCAGCTGGAATCGCGTCTATCCGAACAACAACATCGCCTTCGTCAACATCCGCAACTTCGTGCGCGACGGCCAGCGGCTCGGCGCCAAGGGTCTGCTCAATACCAGTTGGGACGATGACGGCGAGTCCCTGTTCAGCCAGACGTGGGCTGGTGTGCTCTTCGGCGCCGCCGCCGGTTGGCAGGCCGGCGAGAGCAGCATTCCGCAGTTCCAGAAATCCTACGGTCACGCTTTTTATCGCGACACGTCGGGTCGAGCGGACTCGGCGGAGCGGCTCCTGATGGCCGCACATGCGGCGATCGGGAAAGCCGGGCTGGGCGAGGGCAGCGACGCGCTGTTCTGGCGCGATCCGTTCAGCGCCGACGGTGTCATCTCGGCGGAACGCATGCGGCCGATGTCGCACGAGCTGCGCATCGCGGCCGAGTCAGCGCTCGTGTATGTCGCGCAGCTGCGGAATGCCGGTGGTGTCGTGAATGCGGATGCGCTCGATGCCCTGGAACTCGGCGCGCGGCGACTCGACCTCATCGGCATGAAGTTCCAGTTTGCCGACGACATCAGGCGCTCGTATGCCAATGCGGCGGACACGTCGCGTCATGACACGAATCGCGAACTCAGTGACATTTCGGGGATCAACGGTCGCATGCAGGACCTGCGCGATGCGTATTCGCTGACGAAGGAGCTCTACGCATCAGAATGGCAACGCGAGAACCGGCCCTACTGGATCGGGAACGTGATGGCGAAGTACGACCTCGCCATCCAGCTCTGGCAGTCGCGCGCCGACAAGTTCGCGCAGACGCGATCGGAGTACGGACGGACACGGAAGCTTCCGTCGTTCGACAGTGCGGGCATTCCCGCCCCACTGCCGCCTCCGCCGCTGGTGCCGTAAACGCAGAGGCGGATTCGGCGAAGCGCAGGCTACGCGTCGCGGATGGCAGCGGAGACTATCTTTCGTGCGCTAGCGTGGTTCGCCGTAGTAGAGCACCGCGGCGAATGCGATCAGGATGAGCAGCAGGCAGCCGCATCCGGGATTGAGCGGCAGCCAGCGAGGTAGGCGCGGCATGGTGTCAGCATACGCCGCGGCGAACCGACCCGATACTCCGAACCCGAAACCATGTTCGACGAGAGCTACTTCCGAAACACCCTGCCTGCCGACGTCAAGGAAACCGGCGGGCAACCTGTGGTCGAGGTACAACTGGTGAGCGGCCATTCGCATCGCGTTCGGTCGATCATCCAGGTCGGCTCGGGTACCGTCACGCTGGAGACGTACCTCTCCAAGGGCGACCTTGCGCACGAGCGCCCGAGGTTCGGCGTGGCTGATGGTGAGGCCGTGCAGGGTGACACGTTCCGCGCCGTGATTGCCTACGAGAGCATCGCGGCGGTGGTCCTCGATCCGTCGCCATCGCATGTTCGCGCACGCCCTGGTTTCGCCAACTCTTGACCACGCTGCCGGATCCGGACGTCCAGGGAAGGGTCGTCGTCGTCGCCGCGGGCTTCGCACTCTGGCGCGGCGGTCGCTGCATCGCGGCGGCACGCTGGGCGGACCTCAAGCTTTTGCGCGCCTATCGTCCAGCCGACGGATCGAGCGATGCGATCCGGATTGGCGTAGAGCTCGTGGATGGGACGGTGATGGAGCTGCACGAAGCCGCACCGGGATTCGACCTGTTCCTCGATCGAGCGGCGCTCGTACTGCCGGGCATGAAATCGTTTGCGTCGTGGTCGCCGGGTTTGATGGCAGGGCCGGCTGGCGGAGCCGGCGAGATCATCTTCGAGAAGAAGGAGCTCGGAAAGCGGAAGAACTGAACCGCGACGACAGTTGGCGGACTAACGGAAAGAGGCGGACATCGGACTTGGAGGTCGGATCGGATATCGGTTAGCCGAGCTCGTTCCGAAATTCATGTCCGACCTCCGGGTCCGACGTCCAGGTCCGACGTCCAGGTCCGACCTCCGTACTTTTCCGTAAGTCCGCCAACTGTCGTCGTCCTTCCGCAGTCCACCCGAGAGTCGACGTTGCCCCGCCAGCCAGCACGTCGCATGTTCCTCTTTATGCCTCTCCGAATCTGGTTTCTCGCCGCTTCCGTCCTCCTCGCCTCGCACACCGAAGCGCAGTCCCTCGCCGGCACCCCCGGCGACTACACCATCCGCGACTTCCGCTTCGCCAGCGGCGAAACCCTCCCCGCGCTCAAGCTCCACTATCGCACCCTCGGTACGCCCCGCCGCGACGCGAACGGCGTCGTCCGCAACGCCGTCCTCGTCATGCACGGCACCACCGGGACCGGCACGCAGTTTCTCGGCGCCAGCTTCGCGAATGAACTGTTCCGTGCCGGCCAGCCCCTCGACACCACGCAGTTCTACATCATCCTCCCGGACGGGATCGGCCACGGACTCTCGAGCCGTCCAAGTGAGGGACTGCACGCGCGGTTCCCGCACTACAACTACGACGACATGGTCGACGCGGACCATCGCCTGCTCACCGAACACCTCGGCGTCAATCATCTCCGGCTGGTGATGGGCACGTCGATGGGCGGGATGCACAGTTGGACATGGGCCGAGCGGTATCCGGATTTCATGGATGCCGCGGTGCCGCTGGCGAGCGTGCCGACACAGATCGCGGGACGCAATCGCATGGTTCGGCGAATGGCGATGGACGACATCCGGAACGATCCCGAATGGAAGGGCGGCGAGTACACGACGCCGCCGTCCGGACTGCGTGGCTCTCTGCAGCTGTTGTACATGATGACCAGCGCGCCACTCGTGCAGCAGCGCGATGCGCCCACGCGCGACTCCGCCGACGCGATCATCACGCGCTTTCTCGACACGCGCATGAAGACCCAGGACGCGAACGATTTCCTCTATGCGTTCGACGCCTCGCGCGACTACAACCCCGAGCCGCTGCTGGAGCGCATCAAGGTGCCGCTGCTCGCCATCAATTCCGCCGACGACCAGGTCAACCCCCCGGAGCTTGGCATCATCGAGCGATTGATGCCACGCGTGGCGAAGGGGCGATTCGTTCTCGTGCCCATCAGCGCCATTACGCGTGGCCACGGCACGCACACGGTCGCCGCCGCGTGGAAGAAGCCCTTCGCCGAGTTCCTGGCAAGCCTGCCGCCGCTTCCACCGCTCGTCATCGCCGACGCGCCGAAGCGCGTGCCGTTCGAGCCCGAGATCCTTGCGTTCGAGGCCGCCGATCGCGCGTCTCCGCCACGGCAAGGCGGCGTCGTTTTCGCGGGCAGCTCCACCTTTCGCATGTGGATGAAGGCCGCAGCCGATTTTCCCGGCGTAGCGCTGGTGAACCGCGGCTTCGGCGGCTCGACGTTTCCCGACTTGCTCCAGGCCGAATCGCGCATCGTGGCTCCGTATCGACCACACCTCATCATGCTCTATGAAGGCGACAACGATCTCAACGCGGGGCGCACACCAGCCGATGTGCTGAACGACTACCGGTCGTTCGTCAGCCTCGTGCGACGGCAGCTTCCGTCCACGCGGGTGACGTTCGTGTCGATCAAGCCGAGCCCGAGTCGATGGGCCATCGTCGACAAGATGCGCGAAGCCAATCGCCTGGTGCAGCAGGAAGTCGCGCGCGATACGCTCCTGGCCTACGTCGACGTCTTCACGCCGATGATCGGCGCCAACGGTCACCCTCGGCCCGAGCTCTTCGGGCCCGACAGCCTGCACATGACGCGCGCGGGCTACCTGCTCTGGCGCGAGCGTCTCGCGCCTTTCGTCCACTGAGCTGAAGTCGGCCCCGCTCTTGCCACTCCTGAGGTGATGATTTCTTTCTTTCGCCCCGTGCCGTGTGCTCTCGTCGCAGCGCTGGGTTTGTCGGTCGCATCATGCGTGAAGATTCAGGATGCGTCGAGCGTGCGCGATTCGTCGAGCGTCGTCGCCGATACGTCGCCCATTTCGGATAAGTCCCTTCGGCCACCTCCCGAGGGCGGCGACCCCGCCATCCGTGTGAAACGGATGCCGGACACCGGCATGGCGGCAGCCGTTCTTGCGGACACGACCCCCGTGCCCGCGCTTCCTGACTCGCTGCCACCGGCGCCGATTTCGAGCGATGAAACATCCGTCCTGCGTCGCGAGCTCGGTGTGCCTGTCGCCGGCATAGCCGCGAAGTCGCTGCACGACACGTTCAACGAGCTGCGTGGTGGTACGCGCCCGCATGAGGCACTCGACATCATGGCGGCGCGCGGCACGCCGGTGTTGTCGGCCGCGAACGGACGCGTCCTCAAGTTGTTCAACAGCAAGCCCGGCGGCCTGATGGTCTATGCAGTCGATTCCACGGGGCGCTACATCCTCAAGTACGGGCACCTCGACGCCTACGCGCCTGGGCTCGTGGACGGCCAGCCGCTCATGCGAGGCCAGCAGATCGGCATCGTGGGAACGACGGGCAACGCTGCGGGGGGCGCGCCGCACCTGCACTTCGCAATGGCGCGTGCCGGAGACCTGAAGAAATGGTGGCTCGGTGCGGCCGTGAATCCGTTCCCGTTTCTGACACCGTAGTCGCGGTCCTGTCTTCCGTTCAGCGCGGCGGCGTTCCGCCGAAATCGCCCTTCATGCCCTCGAACACGTTGAGCACTTCGAGGATCGGCCGCGGCAGGTAGTCGGACTTCAGGTAGACCCACGCCTGCTCACGATGAAGCCGCTGCCCCTTCACGCGGGCCCAGGCGAATCGCTTGGAGCGCATGTCGGCCGCGATGGCGACATAGGGCACGATGCCGACGCCGAGTCCACTCGCGACCATCGCCTTGATGATCTCCACGCTCTCCGTTTCCATCGCGACGTTCATCGGCATCTGCTGCTCCGCGAAGAACTGGTCGACGAGGATGCGTGTGTTCGACCCTGGCTCGAACAGCACCAGGGGATGCTCGGACAACATCCGCGCGTCGATAGTGCGATGCTTCGTGAGCGGATGGTTGGGCGCCGTGACGACGACCAACTCCTCGCGCAGCGCCTGCTTTACCTCGAGGTCCGTACCGGCCACCGGCAGCGTCAAGAGCGCCAGGTCGAGTTGGTGGTTCCTCAGGAGCTGGAGCACCGCTTGCGTGCTCCCCGTTTTCACCAGCAGGTCGACGTCGCGGAACTGCGCCCGGAATTTCTTCAACAGCTTGGGCAGCACATAGAGACAGACGGTGCTGCCCCCGGCAATCCGCAGCTGGCCGCGCTTCAGCTTTTTGGTCTCGGAGATTTCCCACACCGCTTCGCGCAGGTCGCGGTGGATGCGATTGGCGGTTCTCAGCAACAACTGCCCCTCGGCCGTGAGCGTCACGCCCTTCACCGACCGATGCAGCAGCGGTCCACCAAGCTCCGCCTCGAGGAGCTGGAGCTGCCGGCTCACCGCTGACTGCGAAACGTGCAACCGAACAGCGGCGCGGGTAAACGAACCTTCCTCAACGACGGCCCTGAACATCTCTAGTTGACGAACGTCCATTTCACCTCTTACCGCGTTGAGGGCAAGACCAGACATCAGCTTGAGCTTCGAGCGAACAACAACCGCAGAGCTGTCAGTTGTCCGCTTTCAGCGATCAGTTCCGAGTGAGTGCGACATCGGACGTCACCGACGACCGCCATGTTTGCCCTGCTGCAGACTGAGTGCTGTCGACCGACAACTGAAAGCTCTGCGGTTGCAGTGCAGAATGAATTGGAAGTATCCATGCGTTTTGATCATGGATACTATCACATAATTCTGTTTGACGCATGGGTCAATCCCCACCATCATCCCTCCGTACCATTGGCCGGAGGAAAGAGTGCGGGACGAAGCGTTCGACGGGATCGCAGGATTCGAGGAGCAGGTCAAGGACGCATGCGGTGTCGGCTTTCTCGCCGACATCCAGGGTCGCCCCAGCCGCGCGCTGCTCACCCAGGCGCTCGAGGCACTCGGCCGCATGTCACATCGCGGTGCCGTCGACGCCGATGGACGCACGGGTGACGGCGCCGGCGTCATGACGCAGATCCCCTTCGCGCTCCTCCAGTCCGAGCTGCAAGCGCTCGGCCTAGACTGCACGCCCGGCAACCTCGCGGTCGGGCTGCTCTTCCTGCCCCTCGACGCCGCGGCTGCCGATACGGCGCGGGCGCTCGTAGAACGCGTCCTCGCTGATCACGAGTTGCCCATCTGCCACTGGCGCACCGTGCCCGTGGACGACGCGGCACTCGGCCAGAAGGCGCGCAGCGTGCGGCCGGCGTTGGTTCACGCCCTCGTGCCACGCCCGGCCGACCTGCCCGCCGACCGCTTCGAGGCGCAGCTCGTCGCCTCACGCCGCGCCATCGAGCTCCGCACAGGCTACGCCGGTCTCGAGGACCTCTACGTCGCCTCGCTGAGTCACCGAACACTCGTCTACAAGGCACTGGTCCGGGCGACCGATCTCGCCGCGTACTTTCTCGATCTCCAGGACGAGAAGTACGAGACTGCCTTCGCGCTCTTCCACCAGCGCTTCAGCACGAACACCGCGCCTTCATGGAAGATGACGCAGCCCTTCCGCCTCATCGCGCACAACGGCGAGATCAACACGATCGTCGGCAATCGTCGCTGGATGCACGCGCGCGGTCAGCAACTCGTGTCGTTCGATCCCGCGCGTGGCAAGCGCCTCGCCGAAGTGCGGATCGCACCAGGCACGAGTGACTCCGCCAGCTTTGACGACGCGCTTGTCTCCGTCACCGCGGCGGGTCGCGACCTCCCACACGGCATGACGTTGCTCATGCCGCCGTCGTGGGAGCAGGATGAGGACATGACGTCCAGTGTCCGCGCGTTCTTCGACTATCAGGCGTCGCTAATGGAGCCGTGGGACGGGCCGGCACTCGTCGTCTTCAGCGACGGCCGCGTCGTCGGTGCGGCACTCGACCGCAACGGGCTCCGTCCCGCGCGCTTTCTCGTCACCTCCGACGACATTGTGCTCGTGTCATCGGAAGTCGGCGTCCTCGATGTCGACGTCTCTCGCGTGGTCCGCCGCGGACGCCTCGGCCCCGGTGGCATGCTCGTGGTGGATCTCGAGCGGCACGTGCTGCGTGAGGCAGATGACATACATCGCGAGCTCGCTGAACGCCTTCCGTATGCGCAGTGGCTCGCGGAGCGGCGCATATCGATCGACGCCGTTCGCGAGGCGGTCGTCGCCGACGCCGCGTTCGCGCCGCCCGTGGTCGACGTACGCGCACTGCGCGCCATGGGGTGCACGCGCGAGGAGCTCTTGCTCGTCCTCGGGCCCATGTACAACGAGGCCGTGGAGCCACTCGGCTCCATGGGCGATGACGCACCGCTCTCGGTGTTGTCGCCGATGCCGCGCCTGCTCTTCGCCTACTTCCGTCAGCGGTTCGCGCAGGTCACCAATCCCCCGATCGACTCGTTGCGCGAAGGGCTCGCGATGTCGCTCGACGTACGGCTCGGCGTCTCGGGAGCGCTGCTGTCCGATGCGCCGTTGTCCGGCGCACACGTCCACCTCGACCACCCCGTGCTCGAGAGCGGTGATGTCGACGCCTTGCTCGCATTCAAGCACAAGGACTGGCACGCCGAGCGCCTGAGCATGCTGTTCGACGCGTCTGAGGATGCGAACGGTTTCGCGAGTGCGCTCGACACGCTCGTTGCCGCGGGCGACAAGGCCGTGCGCGATGGAGCCACCTGCCTCGTGCTCAGCGATACTGGTCTCAGTCCAACGCACGCGGCACTACCCTCGCTGCTCGCCGCGGCCGCGATGCACCAGCACCTGGTGCGTGCAGGTCTGCGGCTGCGCACGAGCATTGTCGTTGATGCCGGAGATGCACGTGACGAACACGCCCTCGCCGCACTCCTCGGCTTCGGCGCCGATGCGGTGTACCCGCGAATGGGCTACGCCGCGATTGCATTCGCTGTCTCGCAGGCGAAAGACGCCGACGGGGATCTTGACGACCTGAATGAGAACTATCGGGCGGCGCTCACCAAGGGACTCCGCAAGATCCTCGCGAAGATGGGCGTGTCGACGCTGCGCTCGTACCGCGGAGCGGGTCTGTTCGAGGCCATCGGCATCGCCAATCACGTCATCTCGCGCCACTTCACCGGCACGCCGTCGAGCGTGAGTGGCATCGGCATCGCGGGCATCGCAGCCGAGACGCTCACCCGCCATCGCGCGGCGTACACGGATGAAGCGGCGCTCGAGGACGGCGGATGGCATCGCTACCGCAAGGACGGCGAGGCACATGCCTATGAGCCGAAGGTGGTGAAGGCGCTGCATGCCGCCATCAAGAAGGGCGGGCGACTCGAGTATCAGGCCTATGCGGATCTCGTGCACATGCGCGCGCCACTCGCGCTGCGCGACCTCATCGAGTTCAAGGCCGGCGAGTCCATTCCCCTCGAGACAGTAGAGTCGGTAGAGGACATCCTGCCGCGCTTCATGAGTGCGGCCATGTCACTCGGCTCACTCTCGCCAGAGGCGCAGCAGACGATCGCGATTGCGATGAACCGCATTGGCGCGCGCAGCAATAGCGGCGAGGGCGGCGAGTCACCGGAACTGTTCTGGGGCGCAGCGCCCGAGGGCGGTCGCGCCAGCGCGCGCGTCAAGCAGGTGGCCTCGGGTCGCTTTGGCGTCACGGCGGCCTACCTCATGTCGGCCGACGAGATCCAGATCAAGATGGCGCAGGGCTCCAAGCCTGGCGAAGGCGGCCAGATTCCGGGCGCGAAGGTCACGGAGCACATCGCGCGCGTCCGACATGCAGTCGCGGGCACGACGTTGATTTCGCCGCCGCCGCATCACGACATCTACAGCATCGAGGACCTGGCGCAGCTCATCTACGACGTCAAGAGCGTTAACCCGAAAGCGACCGTCAGCGTGAAGCTGGTGTCGTCCACCGGAATCGGCACGATTGCCGTCGGTGTCGCCAAGGCGTTCGCCGACGCAATCCAGATCAGCGGACATGATGGCGGCACGGGCGCATCACCGCGCGGGTCAATCAAGAATGCCGGCAGCCCGTGGGAGCTGGGACTCAGCGAGGCGCATCAGGCGCTGGTCCGCGGCGGATTGCGAGGGCGCGTGCGTCTCCAGGTCGACGGCGGCTTCAAGACCGGCCGTGACGTGGTCATCGCCGCGATGCTCGGCGCCGAGGAGTACGGATTCGGCACCGCGGCGCTAGTGGCGGCGGGGTGCCTGATGGCGCGCCAGTGCCATCTCAACACGTGTCCGGTGGGTATCGCCACACAGCGTGAAGACCTGCGCAAGAAGTTCGCGGGCACGCCGGAAGACGTCATCCGATTCTTCATCGCGATCGCGCAAGAGGTTCGTGAGATCCTCGCGCTCGTTGGCGTTGCGCGCCTCTCCGACCTCATCGGCCACGCCGAGTTGCTCGAGCAGCGTCCACCGCACGATGGAAAGGCGAGCCGCGTGCGCATGGATCGTGTGCTGCTCACGACTCCCACAGGCGCCGTGCGGCGGGCCGAACAGCCACGTAACGATCCTCCTCGCACCGGCTCCGGCATCGACGAGCGTGTGCTGCGCGAGCTCCATGTCGACGACGGACGCATTGTGCCACTCGAAATGCTGCTGCCGATCACGAATGCTGATCGCGCGGTGGGCGCACGCATTGCCGGACAGATCGTCGCACTAACGAATGCCGGGCGTGTCGCACCACGCACGGTGCAACTGCGCTTTCGCGGGTCGGCAGGCCAGAGCTTCGGCGCCTTCTGTGTCGAGGGAATGCGGCTCGTCGTCGATGGCGAGGCCAACGACTTCGTCGGCAAGGGCATGTCGGGCGGAGAGATCGTGGTGCGCCCTCCGTCCTCCGCGCGGCTTCACCCGGCGGGTGACGTCATTGCCGGCAACACGCTGCTCTACGGAGCCACGGGAGGCGCCGCGTTTCTCGCTGGAAGCGTCGGCGAGCGATTGGCGGTGCGCAACAGCGGGGCGGTGGCGGTTGTGGAAGGCACCGGGGATCACGCCGCCGAATACATGACGGCCGGCGCCGTCATCATTCTCGGACCCACGGGGCGAAACCTTGGTGCGGGGATGACGGGTGGTGTCGTCTTTGCCCTCGACGACGACGAGGCACTCTCACGTCGCGTGCACTCGGATTGGGTCACCGTGGAAAACGGCTTGTCCGGTTCTGAAGAGCTCTGGGTGCGCGAGCTGCTCTCACGTCACGTGCATGCCACCGGCAGTCGGCTCGCCGAGCGGCTCTATCAAGAATGGCGGTCGACACGGCTGCGCTTCCATCGCGTATCTCCCGTCGGCGCCACGCGCGTCGCGGGCCAGCGTCCCCTGCCACTCCTCGTCCGGTCTGAGTCCACGCACCGAGGTGGCGGGCGTCAGGTCACGGCGATGTCCGCGCGTAGCGGACCTTCCTCACACGCTTGAGCAGCAGCGCCACCACCACCGCCGTGGACACGGTCCAGACTCCAACGTAGATCGACTTCGTGCGTTCGGGCGCATGGGCGATGGCGAGGTACCACACGAGGATCGCCACCGCATCCAGTGCCATCACACCGAGCACCAGCTGGAGCGTCGCGCGCCGCATTGCAGCGCGCTTCGCTGTCCTGGCATCACCCAGCCCTTGATCGCTCGCCATCGAGCTCAGTCGTCGCCCATGGCGGGCACGTCACCCGTCTGAATCGGGTGCTCGGCCGTCATCGGTGGGTTAAAGCCGAAGCGGCCCGCGAGCCAGTGGCGTCCTTCGTCCATCACCTCGTAGAAGGTCGGGATCACCAGCAGCGTCAGGAGCGTACTCGTGAGCACGCCGCCAATGATCGCCACGCCGAGCGGCGCGCGGAACTGCGCGCCTTCGCCGTTGCCGAGCGCCACGGGAATCATGCCGGCGATCAGCGCGAACGTCGTCATGAGAATTGGACGAAGGCGAATCGCACCAGCGGAGATCAGGGCTTCACGCAGCGGCTTGCCGTCTTTCTCACGCGCCCACTTGGCGAAGTCGATGAGCAGGATGGCGTTCTTCGCCACGATGCCCATGAGCAGGATGACGCCGATGAGCGACATCAGGTTGATCGTGTAACCCGAGATCGACAGGGCCATGAGCACGCCGATGAGCGACAGCGGCAACGACATCAGGATGGCGAGCGGATCGAGGAACGACCCGAACTGCACCACGAGGATGAAGTACATCAGCATCACCGCGACGCCAAGCGCGAAGAAGATCTGGCTGAACACCTCGTTCTGCGCCTGGGCGTCGCCGCTTAGCGCGAAGCGCACGCCGGGTGGCAGCGTGAGCTTCGCGACCCGCGCCTGTACTTCCTTCGTGATATCGCCGATGGCACGACCAGAGGCATTCGCTTCCACGGCGACAACAAGATCACGGTCATAGTGATCGATAATGGCCGGCCCCATCCCCTGCTTGATGGTCGCCACCTGTCCGAGCGGCAGCGTGCTCGGCGCGCCATTGGGGCCAGCGATGACGAGCGGGAGCTGACGGAGATCCTCCGCATTGCGTCGCGCCTCGGGAACGAGGCGCACTTCCACGTTGCGCATCTCACCCGTTGGATCCTGCCAGTCGCCGGCGTCGATGCCGGCGAATGCGGGTCGCAGCGACTGCGCCACCTGCCCAACCGTGACGCCGAGCGCACCGGCCACGCCGCGATTGAGGTTGACGTCGAGCTCGGGTTTCTGCCCCTTCGTGGAGAGGCCGACATCCACGGCGCCGGGCGTGCTCTTCACGATCGCCAGCACCTGGTCCGCCGCAATGTTCATGGCCGCGAGGCTGTTGCCGCGCAGCTGGTACTGGAGCGCCTTGCGTCCGCCACCGAAGTCGTTCGTGAATACCGACAGCGTCACGCCGGCGATGTTCTTCATCTCGCCGCGCAGCACCTGCGCGAACCCTTCGGCGCTGATGCTCCGGTCAGTCTTCGGGATGAGGCGCACGTAGATCGCCCCTTCATCGACTGTGCCGGAGGCACCACCGCCGAGGGTCGTGTAGGTATACAGCACTTCCTTGTGACTCCGCGTGATGCGGGCCGCTTCCTGCGCCTTCAGCCGCGTGTAGGCGAGGTTGGATCCCGGAGGCGTCTCGATCGCGATCGTGAACTCCGCCTTGTCGTCTTCGGGGAAGAACCCTACGCCGACGGTCCGCACCGCGAGGCCGGACTTGGTGATGATTCCCGGGAGCATGACGAACATCGCCACACCCACGAGACCAACGACAACCTTGACCACCGTGGGAAGGCGTTTGTTGACGAGCGCGAAAACCACCACGCCGACGCTGAGCAGCGCGGCGAACAACCCGATCAGCCCCGCCGTGAAGAGCGTGAACGACGCGAAGAAGGTACCCACCGCCAGCGCAATCATGGCCGCGCGGTGATCGAGCGCCCAGGCGATGATCCGCTTGTAGTTCTCGGCCTGGCCGTTGAACCAGTGGTTGAAGCCGTCGAGCTTCTTCGTGATCCACCACTTCTGGTCTTCGGTCTGGTGCGGATCCGCCCAGTACGCGGACAGCATTGGGTCGAGCGAGAAGGACACGAATAGCGACACGAACACCGAGCAGGCGATGGTCAGCGCAAAGGGCTTGAACCACTGACCGCCGACGCCCGGCATGAAGCCGATGGGGAAGAACACCGCGAGGATCGAGAACGTCGTCGCGGCGACGGCGAGCCCGATCTCATCCGTACCTTCCTGCGCGGCGAGATAGTGGTCTTTCCCCATCTCGACGTGACGCACGATGTTCTCGCGCACCACGATCGCGTCGTCAATCAGGATGCCGATCGCGAGTGATAGGCCGAGCAGCGACATCGTCTCCAGCTTGAAGCCCATCACCCAGACGGCGATGAAGCTCGCCAATACCGAGACAGGGAGCGCCAGGCCGGTGATGATTGTAGATCGCCAGGAGTTCAGGAAGACAAACACCACGAGCACGGTGAGGAGGGCGCCCTCGAGCAATGCCTCTTCCACGTTCCAGACCGCGTGGTCGACGCGCACGCCGGCGTCCTTCACGAGCTCGAGCTTGGTCCCCTTGCCGAGCGTCGGCTGAAGCTCCTCGACGCGCGCGCGGACCTTGTCGCTGACGTCGGTGGTGCTGAAGCCCTTCGCCTTCTTGATATCGATGCCGACGGCCTGGCCGTCGTTGAAGAGCGCCATGGTGCGCGGCTCCTCGGTGCCGTCACGAATGTTGGCGACGTCGGCAAGGCGCGTGATGATGCCGTTTCGGTCGGCGACCACGAGCGCGCCAAACTCCTGCGGGTTTTCCAGGCGTCCCCTGAGGCGGATGGAGCGCTCGTCCATTGCGCCCGTGACGCGCCCCACTGGCGCCGCGAGGTTCTGCGCCTGAAGCGCCTGCACCACCTGCCCGACGCTGACCTGCGTGGCCTGCATACGGGTGGGATCGAGCTCCACGGTCAGCTCGCGCTCCACCTTGCCCGACACGGTGACTTCGGCCACGCCTGAAATCGACCGCAGCTCGCGCGTGATCGTGGGATCGGCCAGTCGCGTCAGCTCGGCCTGCGACAGCGTCACGCTGGTGAGCGCGAGGGACACGATCGGCCGATCCGTGTCGTTGAACTTCTTGATGATCGGTTCCTTCATCTCCGTCGGGAGATCGGCGCGCTTGGCCGAGATCGCGTCACGAAGGTCCTGCGTGGCTTCAGCGAGGTCCTTCGAGAATTCGAACTCGACGATGATCTGCCCGAAGCCGTCGTACGCCTTGCCGCTGATGTGCTTCACCCCGCTGATCGAGGCGATCTGCTCCTCGATCGGGTCGAGAATCTCCTTCTCCACCCCTTCCGGCGACGCGCCAGGATACGGAATGGCGACGACCACCACCGGTGGGGCGACGTCTGGAAATTCGTCGGTCTTGAGCTTGAGCAGCGCGAACAGGCCGAACACCACGAGTGCCACCATCGAGACAACGGTGATGAGCGGCTTCCTGATCGCAAAATCCGAGATGAACATTGTGGAGACCTTTCGAGAGTTATGAACCGCGAACCATCAGGTCACTTCTTCCGTGCATCAGACGGCGCCGACACCTTCACCGGCGTGCCGGGCGAGATGCCGCGCGCCGCGCCGAGGAGCACGGTGTCGCCCTGCGCGAGGCCGGCGGTGATCTCCACCGTTTCAGCCGCGGCGTCACGAATGCCGAGCTGCACCTCGACCTTCTCGATCTTGCCATTCTTCAGCCGGATGACCGACGGGCGCAGTCCGCGCTCGTCGACTGCGGCCAGCGACACCATCGGCGCCGTGCGCGTTTCCGTGCTTACGCGACCCTCAGCGAACAGGCCGCCCACGAGCGTGTTGCCCGCGTTCGGAATGGACGCGACGATCTTTACCTGGCGCGTGGTGGGATCCGCGGTGGGATTCACGCGCGTGATCCGGCCCGTGAACGCGCGGTTCGGATAGCCGTTGACGGTGAAGTCGATGGGCATGCCGACACGCACCTGGCCAAGCTGCTCCGCCGGCACGCTTGCTTCCAGTTGCATGCTGCCCGGATCCACCACGGTAAACAGCGCCGTGCCTGGAGAGACCACGTCACCGGCGCTCACCTGCCGCACCGAGACCACTCCCGAGAACGGTGCCTGCACGGATGCCTTGTCGAGCATCTTCTGCACGTTGGCGAGCTGCGCGCGGGCGTTCGACAGCTGCGCCTGCGCGGCGAGCATCTGGTTGCGTCCGGTCTCCACCTGCCGTTCCGCGATGGCGCCGGCCTTCTCGAGCGTCTCGTTGCGCTGCAGGTCTCGACGCGCGATCTCGTAGCTGCTCTCGGCCGTCGTCACCGCCGACTTCGCCGACAGCGACTGATCGCGCAGTACGGCGGCGTCGATCTGCGCCAGCGGCTGTCCCGCACGAACGGATTGCCCCGCTTCCGCCGACGTCCGCAACACCGCACCGGACATCTCGGCGCGGATCGTCGCACTCTTCAGCGGCGCCAGCGACCCTGAGATCGCCGGCCCGCTCTTGATCTGCTCGACCTTCACGACCGTCACGTTCTCGGGGCCGACGAGCATCGTCTCCATTTTCGCCGAGTCGGCGCTGGCGCTGTCGGCCTTCTTGCAGGCGGTCGCGGAGAGCGCGACGGCGGTGAGGGCCAGCAGTGCCGCGGCGCGCGGCGCATTCATGCGATGTTCGATCATGGCGTGGGGCTCCCGAATGTTCC
>JALYVY010000128.1 GCA_030852985.1 Gemmatimonadota bacterium
AGCGTGGGACCCTGGGAGAAGAACGCGCCATACACGCAGTTGAGCGACACGCGCTCGCTGTCGCTGAGCGCAAAGCGATGCGTCTTCGTGAGCCGGTCGAGGATCGCGGCAAGGTTGTCCCGATAGAGCGCGCTATCCGGCTTCGTATTGGCGAGGGCATTGAACAACGCCACCACGGTCGATGCCGTGTCCACGCCCTCCAGCGCCGGCCGCGCAAACAGCTTCGCGAGAAACTCCGCGCGCGTCTTCGACGTCTCCATCAGCGACTTGTACATCAGGTGCTGCATCGCGTTCTGGTGCCGGATGTCGACCATGAACGCAATCGACGGCCGGAGCGACACGATGTACGTGAAGTTCTGGTCGGGTGCGACGCCGAGGTAGACGCGGCCCGCCGGCACGGTGTGTTGCAGCTCGGGAATGATCCACTGGTACGACGTCTCGTTCGACACGAAGTTCTCGGACCGGAACACACCCCACGGTTCCGACATCTCGTTCATCATGCGCCAGAACGTGGCGTCGTCGAGCCGGTCGGGGATCTGCTGCGCATTGGTAGTGCGCGCCAAACCGGCGACACCTCCAACGAGTAACAGCGCCGACACCACTCGGCGCACGCGGACGACTGCAAGTGCTACCATTGATCGAACCTGTAGGCGGGAGCGGTCCTGATGAACGACGACGCGCGGTGGTGGGCCGCGCGCAATGGACAACGCCAAGATATGACGCGGGGTGGCGTCTCGGTCAGATACCCCGCCGACGCGGAGTCGCGCCGATGGTGTCCTCACGATGCCGTCGCACCTGCGGGAGGATGCCGCAGCCGAGCGTGGCCGGCCGCCCCGAAGCCGTTTGAGCATCGAGGACACGAAGGAACGCGTCGACGAGGGCAGGCTCGAACTGCGTGCCCGCACACCGCAACAGCTCCGCGCGAGACGCGGCTTCACCAAGCGCTTCCTTGTAGCTGCGCCGATCGATCATGGCGCAGTAGGCGTCGATGACCGCGACAATGCGCGAGCCAATGGGAATGGCCTCCCCCGCGAGGCCGTCGGGATAGCCACGGCCGTCGAAGTGCTCATGGTGGTGCCTCACGACCATCGCGACGCCATCGAGCGCGGGCATGTTGCGCATGAGCTCCGCACCGATGCGGGCATGCGCCTTCACGACCTCACGTTCCTCCGGCAGCAAGGGACCGGGCTTGTTGAGGATGCCGTCGCTGATGCAGATCTTGCCGACGTCGTGCAGGAGCGCCGCGAGGCAGACGGTCTCGCGCGTGCGCTCATCGAGCCCCAGCTCGTGCGCCATGCCGAGCGCGAACTGCGACACCTGCTCGCAATGGCCGCGCGTGTAGGGGTCCTTCGTCTCCACTGCATCAGCCAACATGCCGACGGTGCCAAGGTATGCCTGCTCCAGCTCGCGCTGGAGTTGCGCGTTGTCCACCGCCACCGTGGCCTGGTCGCCGACGTGCAGGAGGGTCTCGAGGTCGGTTTCGTCGAACTCGCCGTTGTCCTTGTCAAACACGACGATGACGCCGTGCTGGTCGCCACGCATCGCGACGGGAATTGCCGCGCAGGTCTGGAAGTGGTCGTTCTCCGCGGGCGCGGGCAGGTCGCGCGTGTCCTCGCCCCCGCACACGACCGCGTCGTCCCGCTCCAGCACGCGGCGCGCGAGCGCCTCCACGAATGTCGATGGGGCGCCGCCGAGTGGTGACGACCCGACGCCCACGCTGGCCTCCACGCGAATGTCCTGGCCGGTCGTCTTGAGGTACACGCCGCGCTGTGCGCCGGTCAGCGTCATGCAGGACTGGAGCACGAGCGCGTAGACATCGCCGCCGAGCGTGGCGCGCTGGATGTCGACGAGCGCGTGGCGAAATTGTTCGGCGCGATGGCGGTGGCGGTCGACCGCGTGGTGCAGGACCGCAACTTCCTCGCGCGACTCGCGCAGCTCCGTGGCCTGTCGCTCGAAGGCATCGCGAAACGCGCGGTAGTCCTCCTCGACGCGACTCAGGTCGGACAGCACCGCATCAGACGCGTGCCTGGGGATGGGTTGCTCGCGTTCGAATGTTTCCTTTTCGGACGGAGGCATCATCCCCGCATATTGAGTGTGGCAGTCAAGCCCGCGCGACGCCAAGCGCATATGGCATGCCCCGATTCATTTGATTGGAGCCGAACGCACCGATCACGGCATCCCCGGCTCTCGCTTCGCCGTGGGTGCCGCCTGCGTCCGACCATCCATGTGCGCTGTTGAAAAGCCCCGCGGCGCCCGCCCGACGCACGCATCGGGCGGGGAGTCGGTCTACACGCGGGCCCGGCCGCCCTTCACAAAATGCCAGATGATCGCGATCACTGCGATCACGAGAAGGATGTGAATGAGCCCACCCGCGATCGGAAACACGAAGAGGCCAAGTGCCCACAGAACCAGCAATACGAGTGCGATGGTGAGGAACACGATGTTCTCCCGGATTGGTGGTAAAACAACATGGAGCTGGAGCGTATCCTTATGGCAAAGCGCGCACCACTGGTGTCGGCGTGGCTACATAGCCGACCCACAGGGGCAAGTCGTCACCGGGGGCGACTTGTCCATGAACTTGCAGGCAGAAGGATGCTTCTCACCCAAGCGCGCGCGCGAGCCACGCCTGTCCGAAGCGAAGATCGCGCAGTACCGTCGGGGCAGACGTACCCAGCACCTGCGCCGCCTCCTCTAGCGTGAGACCAGCGAAGTAGCGCAGCTCGATGGCCTTGGCCGGCCGCTCGTGTTGCACCGCGAGCTTCGTGAGCGCTTCATCGAGGGCGACGAGCGCGTCAGGCTCCGCCGCGGCAGCGGTGATCCCCAGGGCACCGGATGCTGCGTCGAGCGACACATGCTCCGCGGCGCCGCCGCGCTTCTGCGCCAGCCGCTGCTTCGCGTGATCGATCAGGATACGCCGCATCGCCGTGGAGCACACGGCGAAGAAGTGGGCACGATCCTGCCAGTCGGGTGTCGCGCCCGCAATCATGCGAAGGTAGGCCTCATGCACCAGCGCCGACGTATCGAGCGTATGATCGGGATGCTCGGCGCGCAGGCGCGCGTGCGCCATGTCGCGAAGCCGCTCATACACGCGCGGGAGGAGGGCATCGAACGCGTCGCGGTCGCCGTCACGCCAGCGGCGCAGGAAGATGGTGACCTCGTCCGGTGATTCTGTCGTCATCCGCCATTCCACGGGTGATGAAATACCGACGCGTCCGTTCTCGCTACACCGTGCATGCAACCTACCGATCATCTCGATGCCGAGGGAGCGGGTGCCCGCGCAGCGTGGCGCGTGTCCGAAGCGGACGTCGCCATCTACCTGACGTTCGTGGAGTGCCTCGCGCGCGGCGGCTCGACCAGCACCGCGCGTCGCTTCCTCGCGCCAGGTTTTATCGAGCATGGGGAAGTGCGCGACCGGGATGGGACAGAACTTCTCGACTGCCTCTCCGCGCGGAGCGCGCAGGCCCCGGATGAAGATTGGGCCATCGACCTGCTCGTGAGCGTCGGGGGGCTCGTGGTCTGCCACTCGTCGACGACGGCGCGATTGTCGACGGCTTGCGCATCGCGCGCACGCGAAATCGTGATCGCGCGTATTACGGCTGGGCGCATCGCCGAGTGCTGGCGGGTGTGCGACGATCCGCGCCTGTCGCGCTGAAGTCGACGCGTCAGCGCTCGATCGCGTTTCGCAATATGTCCCGGGCGCGAATGGCGGCTTCGGCCAACGACAGCGCGGCGCCCTCCGTCCATGCCGCGACGGTCGGCGAATCGCCGATCGTCGCGGCGATCTGACGACGATTCCTGGCGTATGTGGCGGCAGCACGCGGCGAACGACGCATACCCAGGGCGTCGCGCGTCCGATCGGCGGCGGCCAGAAGGACGGTAGCACCCGCCATCTGGTCAGATGCAAGCGCAAACGACGCCACGGCCTCGATCACGGCGACGAACAACGGCGGCGCATCGTACGCCATTGCTCGATCGACACCATCGGCCAGCAGCGCCGCGGACTGCTCGCGCGCTCCGTCGCGGAGGAACGCGACGCCCAGGAGCATCGTCGTTTCCGCCATGCCAGCCGCACTGCCGGTCGTGCGCCAGCACGCGAGCGCTTCCTCGAGCACCGGACGCGCGGCGGTAGCATCGTCGCGCTCGAGATGCATCGTGCCGAGCGCCGTGAGGCCGAACGCGAGCGGCCACAGGCGGCCGAACTGGCGCAGCGCCGGCACGTACGACGTCGCGAGCAGTCGTGCCTGATCCTCATCGTTCGTGAGCGCCTGGCGCGCGTTCGCGAGCCGCGCGAGGGCGCTGGTGCGCCACGCGGCGTCCGCAACCGGACCGCTGATCGTGAGCGCCTGCTCGTGCAGCGCAATGGCGCGCGCGAGGTCGCCGCGCTTCTCGGCCAAGGCGCCGAGCCAGCTCAGCACAAATGCCGCCGCCCGAGAGTCACCCCGCTCCCGATGGGAGGCCAGTACCGCATCGAAATGTTCTTGCGCGGCGTCGAACTGCCCGCGCTCCGCGGAGGTCCACGCGAGGTTGTTGCGCGACAGCGCGATACCGAGCGCATCGTCCAACTGCTCATGAATCGCCATGGCCTCTCGCGACATCGCGTCGCTCCCGGCAAGGTCGCCCACATTCCAGGTCTGCCACGCAAGGTTGTTGAGCGTCGACGCCACGCCGGCGCGGTCGTCGAGCGCCCGGTACAGTGACAAGGCCTCCGCGAACAGGTCGCGCGCATTACGAAAGAGGCTGCGCGTGCCCATGAGTTGTGCCGCACCGCTCACGAGCCGCGCCTGCAGGCGTGCGTCGAGCGGCGGAACGCCATCGCGCTTCAATGCGCCACGGATCCGCTCGATCTGGTCAATGCCCTCGAACAACGGACCGCGCGTGAGCCAGAGCCGGTGCAACGCGACCGCAATGCGCGCAGCGTCGGTCACGCCCGCTCGCGGATCGACAAGCGCGCCCTCGAGTGCGGCGCGGAAGTTCGCGTACTCGCGCTCGAGACGATTGAACCACGTCGCCTGCTCGGGCCCACGCAGTTGCTCCGCAGCCCGCTCGGCCAGCGACACGAAATACGAGCGGTGCGCGCGGCGCGCGGCGGATTCGTCGCCGCCTGCCGCGAGGCGGTCGAGCCCGAACTCGCGGACGGTTTCCAGCATCAGGAAACGCGGCTCGCCATCCGGTTGCTCCTCGGCGACGATGAGGCTCTTGCTCCCGAGCGATGCAACAAGGTCGAGCACGTCGGCGGGCGAAGGGGCGGGCTCGGACAGGCCGGCGGCGATCAACTCCGCGGCCTCGAGTGGCGCGCCGCCGGCAAACACGGAGAGGCGGCAGAACAGGGCGCGTTCCTCATCGGTGAGCAGGATGAAGCTCCACTCCATCACGGCGCGCATCGTTCCGTGTCGCGCTGGGCGATCGGGCGCGTCCGATCGCAGCAGGTCGAAGCGCTGCTCGAGTCGCGTGAGAATCGCGCGCGGCGACAGAAGCCGCGCGCGTGCGGCCGCAAGTTCCAGCGCGAGCGGCAAGCCATCGAGCCTGCGACAGATCTCCGCGACGACGCCAAGCGATTCAGCATCGAGCGTGAAGCCAGGGCGCACGGCGCGCGCACGCGCCACGAAGAGGCGGACTGCCTCGCTACCTGCCGCATCCTGGTCCGCGGGCAACGGCGTGCGAAGCGGTGGAACGGGGTAGCCCTGTTCGCCCTGTACGCCGAGTGTCGCACGACTGGTGGCGAGGACCCGCAGGTGCGGACACGCAGAGAGCATGGTCGTGACGAGTGGCGCGGCCGCGAGCACGTGCTCGAAGTTGTCGAGGACGAGGAGGAGCTCGCGCGCGCCGAGTGCGCCAATGACGCGGTCGACAGGAGCCGATGTGCCCAGGTCGCGGACGCCGAGGGCGAGCGCGATAGCGGAAGCGACGAGGGAAGGATCGGACAGCTCGGCCAGGGGAACGAACCACACGCCGTCCGCATAGTCGTTTCGCACTGCCTCGGCGAGCGCGATCGCGAGGCGAGTCTTGCCCGTTCCTCCGGGACCGATGAGCGTGAGCAGGCGTGTATCGCCGAGCAGGTGTCGAGTCGCAACGAGCTCGCGCTCGCGTCCCACGAGGCTGGTAAGCGCGGTGGGCATTGTTCCGCGCTGCGGAGCCGACCTCCGTGCTGGCGCTTCGCTGCCGGTCGCCATTGCGTCAAGCGCGCGTTGCACCTCGAGCGCACTCGACGGCCGCTGTGCCGGATCGTCGGCTAGCAGCGCGCGTACGATCTCGTGAGCAGCGGGAAACTCGTCGCGAACGCGCGCGGTGCGTTCGGCAACGTCGTGGCCAGCCGACGGCCGGTCGCCGGTGAGCATCTCGTGCAGCAGTACGCCGAGCGCCCAGAGATCCGTCGCGGCGGCAACGGGCTCGCCGCGTGCCTGCTCGGGCGACATGTACGCGGGAGTGCCGATGGCGATTCCGTCGCCTGTCACGTGTGGGTCGGCGCGCACCTTGGCGATACCGAAGTCCGTGAGGCGCGCGCCGCCCGCAGCGTCAAACAACACGTTTGCGGGCTTTACGTCGCGATGAACGATGCCGGCGTCGTGCGCCACCGCGAGCGCGCTGGCAATCTGCGCGCCGATCCGTAACGCATCCGCTGCCGGTAGTCGCTCGCGCGTAAGGCGCGCACGGAGTGTCTCGCCGGGATAGTAGGCCATGACGATGAAGAGCTGGCCGGCGTCCGTCTTGCCCGCGTCGAACACGGCCGCGACGTGCGGATGGTCAAGTTGTGCGGCAGCTCGCGCTTCCGCGCGAAAGCGCGCGACCGACTCATGATCGACACCGGCGCGCGACGCGCGCAGGAACTTGAGGGCGACTGGTCGCGCCAGCTGTTCGTCGTGCGCAAGATAGACGTCGCCCATGGCGCCGAGGCCGAGCAGGCGCGTCAACCGGTAGCGGTCCGCGATCATGCTGCCGGGCGCCCATTCGCGAGCCGTCGCCGGCGGGTTCAAGACGCCGAGAAAGTCGCCGGCACGCTCACTGGCAGCGAGGAGGGACAGGACTTCGCGGGCCACCTCAGGATCCGCCGCGAGCGATTGTAGCCGCGCTGACCGGGACTCGGCGCCGAGGTCTGCCAGTTCGTCGAAGAGGCGTTGCGCATTCGTTGGCGGTTCAGCGTGCACACGCATCCTGGTGCAGGGTTCTTCCGCCCTCACATCGGATTTGGCGGGTCGTGAAATATGGGCGTGGTGTTCCTCGCTGATGGAGTATCAGGACCCACCACCACCACGACCACCGGATGGATGCCATGAAGAAGATGATCCTTAGCAGCACTGCGGCCGTCGTCATAGCCGTGGCGGGAACCGCACTCGCCTGCGGTGGCACGACCGAGCCGAATTCCCTGGCGGCCCTCACCTATGGGGCGTCGCAGTCTTTCGCACAGGGCACGGCACGCGCCTGGGTGCAGACCGACGACAATGGCGCCCCGTCGTCCATGGGTATTGCGTTGACCGAGGGTGCGTTGACCGGCCTGCCGACCACCGTGAGCGGGCCCAGCCCCACGGCACTCATGGTGTCGCTGGCGCTGCCGGCAGCGGCCGCCGGCACGGGATTCGACCATGCCGAGATCGGCTGGAATCCGAATGGCCACGATCCGGTGGCGATCTACGGGTCACCGCACTTCGACATGCATTTCTATATGATCAGCGCCGCGACGCAGGCCGCCATTCTTCCCAACGATCCGCAGTGGGGCGCGAAGGCCGCGAACCTGCCGACGTCCGCCTTCGTGCCTGTCGGTTACGTGCCACCCCCGGCCCCGATCGCCGCGAGTGCCGTGCCGCAGATGGGCGTGCACTGGACCGACGTGAAGTCCCCGGAGTTCAACGGACAGCCCTTCACGAGCACGTTCATCTACGGGTCGTGGGACGGAAAGTACATCTTCCTGGAGCCGATGATCACGAAGGCGTATCTGGAGTCGCATCCGAATGCGGTGCGGGCGATTCCGCAGCCGGCGCAATGGACGGCGCCCGGTGCGTATCCCACAACCTGGACGGTCGCATATGACGCCACCGCGAAGGAATTCCGCATCACGCTCGGCGGACTGACGAAGCACTAGCGCTGGCTTGTCTGGAGTGGTGCGGTGACGGGAGCGATGGTGCTCCCGTCAGCAAAGGATATTTGACATCCTCCGTTCAGCGCGTGGGCGTAAGCACGGCGACGTAACCGCCCCCTGAGAGCATCTGCAGTGGCGCCTCGTACACCACGTACATCGCGAGCTGGTGCGCCCGCGCGCCTTGCGCCTGCGGATGATTGGAGACGATGCGGATGTCCCGCGACTGGACGTTCTGCATGGCGCCGGGCGTGAATCCATTGGGCCCGCAAGCATCCGCGTAAACGGCAGGGTCGCGGGGATGACGAGCTTCAGGATGGACACTCGCTACGTTTCCGACGGCGTGCGCGTCGGGCCGCCATGCCGTGTGCGCGTCAGCATCCTGGAGGGTTTGTGAGACTCGTCACCGCTCGACAACTCACCGCCGGCATGGCGCTCCTGGTCACCGCCTGTTCCGGTGCTGACCCTGCCGACTCGTATGTCCGCGGACGGGGGTTGAAAGTGGCGAGCCTGTCTGCCGATGCCGAGTCGCGCATCTTCGGCGCGGCGGTTGGTGCTGCGTTCGATGTCTCGCCGACCTCTCGCTCCGCCTGCACCCTCGTCGTCTTCCGCGCACCGCGGGCGACAGCGGAGGCGCTCCCGCGCAAGCCACCCTTGTGCGCGCGTTGCGCGACCACGGCGTGATCATCGGCACGTGCGAACCGAAGCGCGATACGCCGCGGGACACGCCGCGATGCGCCGGTGCGGAAGCCGGCTACATCATCCGTGCGTCCGACGTATTCGCCATGGCTGGCGATACCGTCGAGATGTACTTCGCCGCGGAGACGTACGGTGCCGCGACGGGACGAAAACCGGATGCATTGCGATTCGAGCGGATCTACAAACTGGTGAAGCGCGGCGAGTCGTGGCGGGTGGCTCGCGAGGCAACCGTTCGGCAGCGCTGAACCACCGCTTTCGCTGGACTGACGCGTTTCCCGATGGACACCCAATAGCAGCGGCGATCACGGAGCACGCAATATCTTCCCAAGTGACTTCAACGGATCACACTGACGTGACTGCTCCCACGACCGCTCCGCACGCCCCCGACGCCCCGCACCTGGCGAACCCGGACCTTTACCCGTCGTTCACGAAGGGCGTGTTCCTTGGCGAGATCCGCGAGGACCTGGTGTTCCCCTTCCCCGTCCTGCCGGCCGACGAGAAGGAGTCCCTCGCCATGATCCTCGACAGCTTTCGCGGGTGGGCCGCGGACAACGTCGACTCAGCGAAGATGGACCACGACGGCAAGTTCCCCGACGGCGTGCGCGAGGGCTTCGCTGCGCTCGGGATGATGGGCGTCAACATTCCGGAGGCGTACGGCGGCTTTGGCGCCTCCGCGCAAGTGTTCTCGCGGGTCTTCGGCGAGGTCGGCGCAACCGATCCGGCGCTCGCGGTGTTGTTCGGCGCCCATCAGTCGATCGGCTGCAAGGGCATCACGCTGTTCGGTACCGAGGACCAGAAGCAGCGCTGGCTTCCGGGCTGCGCGGCCGGCACCACGATCGCAGCATTCTGCCTTACAGAGCCGGGCTCGGGATCGGATGCGCAGGCGATGACGACGGTGGCCACGCCGACGTCCGATGGCAGCGCCTACATGCTGACCGGTACCAAGATCTGGATCTCGAACGCGGGTTACGCAGGGCTCTTCACCGTGTTCGCGAAGGTGCCCGTCACGCAGCCCGACGGCACCATCAAGCAACGCGTTACCGCCTTCATCGTCGATGCCAAGGCGACCGGCATCTCACTCGGCCAGCCCGAGCAGAAGATGGGCATCAAGGCGAGCGACACACGCACCGTCACGTTCGACAACGTCCGCGTTGCGGTCGAGGACCGGCTCGGCGAGGTGGGACATGGCTTCAAGTTCGCGCTCGAGATTCTCAACTCCGGCCGGCTGGGATTGGCGGCCGGCTCGGCGCGCGGCACGCGTCGCATCATGAACGTCGCACTCGCGTACGCGAAACAGCGTGAGCAATTCGGCCGCTCGATTGGATCGTTCCAGATCATCCAGCAGAAGTTCGCCGCGAATGCCGCGGAAACGTACGCCGCCGATTCGGCGTGGATGCTCACGGCGGGCATGGTGGATCGCGGCGGCATCGACTACTCGCTCGAGACCGCGGCGTGCAAGGTCTTCGCGAGCGAGCTGGCCTTCCGTGCCTCGAACGACGCGCTGCAGATCGCGGGCGGCATAGGGTATTCGAAGGACTATCCTTACGAGCAGAGTGTGCGCGACTCGCGCATCAACCTGATCTTCGAGGGCACGAACGAGGTCCTTCGCGCGCTCATCGCGCTCACGGCCCTTCAGCAACCGGGCGAACGCCTCAAGGCCCTCGGCAAGGCGTTCAAGGACCCTCTCCACTCACTCGGCGCCATCGGCTCGTATGTCGCCGGACGCGCCAAGCGGCAGATCACGAAGCCGTCGTTCTCGAAGGTGCACGAGGCGCTGGCCGAGGAAGCGGATGCGGTTGCAGGCATCGTGCATAGCCTTGCGCTGGCCGTCGAAGGGATTCTTCTCAAGCACGGGAAGGACGTGATCGAGAAACAGTTCCTTCAGCTGCGTCTCGCCAACGCGGCGATCGACATCTTCATATCAGTGGCGGTATTGAGCCGGACGACGTGGGAGATCGAGCGCGCGGGCAGTGTGGAAGCCGCGGCATCGGAGCTCGACTGCGCGCGCGTGTTTATCCCGGCGGCCATGCGTCGTGCGCGCCGCAACATCCGCGCGTTGCGGAACAACCAGGACGAACGCCTGAGTGCCATCGCCGAGCGCGCGCTGGACAGCGGCGAGCTCGCGCCAGAAACCCCAACGGATCGGTGACATGCGTTACATCATGAAGCAGAAGCTCCTCTCGTTCGGCGATGACTTCTACATCAAGGACGAGAACAAGCGCGACGTGTATTTCGTAGACGGTCGCGCCTTCAGCATCGGCGACAAGCTCGCGTTCAAGGACCTCGAGGGGAACGAACTGGCCTTCATTCGGCAGAAGCTGCTCGCGTGGGGGCCCACGTACGAGATCGTGCGTGATGGCGAAGTTGCCGCCGTGGTGAAGAAGCATGTGTTCGCGCTCTTCCATCACCGCTTCAGCGTGGACGTGCCCGGTCCGGACGACCTCGAGGCCGAGGGTGATTTCCTCGACCATGAGTACACGTTTCGGCGCGGCGATCGCGTAGTGGCCACGGTGTCGAAGCGGTGGTTCTCGTGGACGGACACGTATGGCATCGAGGTCGTCGACAGCGAGGATCAGGTGCTCATCCTCGCCAGTGCGGTCGTTGTGGACCAGGCCTGCCACCCGGACGACGACAAGCGCCACTGATCATCGGGCACTGCTTACCCGAGCGACGACAGCCACTCCGCGGCGTTCATTGACTTGCCGACGTAAAACTCACCGAACTCGGCATACTGTGCGCTGACTTCGTCGAAGCGCATGTCGGCGACGATCTTCTTGAATGAAAGGGGATCGTCGGCGAACAGCGTAACGCCCCACTCCCACGCATCGAAGCCGATCGCGCCACTGATGACCTGACTCACCTTGCCGGCATACGTGCGTCCTGTCTTGCCATGCGCCATCATCAGCCGGCTGCGTTCCTCGAGCGACAGCGCATACCAGTTCTGGCCAACCGCGCGCCGCTTGGACATCGGGTAGAAGCACACGTAGGGCATGTTGTCCGGCTGCCGGGGGAAGAGCCGACGCTGCACGTGCTGGCTGGCCCGCTCCTTCTCCACGCGTTCGTCCATGGCCACGCGGTGGTCGTCGTCGCCGACTTTACCGCCGCGCGCCTCCGCTTCGGCTGCGAGTTGCGCACTGGCGTGATACAGCCCCGCTTCGGTGATGCTGAGGAAGGAGTAGACGGGACGGATGGCATCGAAGAGCGTGAGCTTTGCTACTGTCTGTTGCGCAACGCCAATGTCGTCGAGCGACGCCCGAAAATGGATGAGCATGACGTCGCCGCGTGAGCCGATGAGCGGAACGATCGCGCTCCAACCATCAGTAGACGGCGCGACGACCGCTTCGAGCGCGCAGGCCGCAGTGCTGCGGACGTCGGCATTGTGCGCGCCGAGCATCGCGCGCATCAGGGGGCGGTCGAAGGAAAGGATCTGGTGGAGTACGTACCAGCCCTCGGTGGTTTCGGGCGGGTGCGCGCGGGGCGCGGGTGCGGGGGCGTCGGTCATGACGGAAAGATGACCTTGGCCGCGTCAGGGTCCAAGTCGTTGTCTAGGTCGTTTCCGATGTCCAGGTCCGATGTCCGCATTTTTCCGATTTTTCCGCCAAC
>JALYVY010000328.1 GCA_030852985.1 Gemmatimonadota bacterium
CGTGACCTCCGTCGCTTTCATCACGATGCAAGACTTCGCCCAGTCGCGAGGCGATGCGCAGAGCGTCAGTTTTGTGCTGGCAACCGTCACACCGGGGCAATCTCCCGACGTCGTCGCACGCCAGATCGAGCGGGCCGTTCCCGGCGTGACCGCGCAATCCCGGCAGGCGTTCGCGGCACAGGAACGGAAGATCATCAGCGACATGGTGACCGACCTCTTGAAGATTATGGACACCGTTGGCTTCCTCATTGGGCTTGCCGTGGTCGCCGTAACGACCTACATCGCCACCTTCGCGCGGCGCGCGGAATTTGGCGTCCTCAAGGCGGTTGGTGCGCGCAACGGCTATCTATACCGGATCGTCCTGCTGCAAGCGTTGTACTGCGTCCTGCTCGGCTTCGCCGGTGGCGTCGCGTTTACACTGCTCCTCGCGGAGATCGCGCCGCAGCTCGCGGCCGGCGTAACACTGCAGGTCAGCAATACATCGCTCCTAAGGGTTGGTGTTCTCTCGCTCGTGATCGCGGGCATCGCGTCCATCCTGCCGATCTGGCAACTTGCACGCATCGATCCCGCCACAGTATTCCGGGGAGGTACGGGCAAATGACCGTCGCAACTCTCGAAGTCACGCATGTCTCGAAACGCTACGGGACGGGCACGACGGAAGTTCTCGCCGTCAACGATGTCTCATTGTCCGTCGCACCCGGCGAGGTCGTCCTCATCATGGGGCCGTCGGGTTCCGGGAAATCGACGCTCCTGTCGATGCTCGGCGCGCTGCTCAAGCCGACGGTGGGCACGATCGCGCTCGACGGTCAGGTGCTCAGCGCGCTGACCGAGGCCCGGCTTCCGGATATCCGCCTGCACAAGTTCGGCTTCATCTTCCAGGACTTCAACCTCCTCTCCGCACTCACCGCCCTCGATAATGTGGCGATCGTCGCGGAACTGGCGGGCACGAAACGGCACGCCGCACGCGCGAAAGCGGCGGCGGTACTGACCGAGATCGGCCTCGGTGGACGGCTGCACTTCCTACCGGAGAAACTCTCCGGCGGCGAGAAGCAGCGCGTCGCTATCGCGCGCGCCCTGATCAACGACCCGACGCTGATCCTCGCGGATGAGCCGACCGCCAACCTCGACTCGAAGATCGGTCACGAAGTCACGCGGCTCCTACGGAAGGTCGCACACGAGCAGAGTCGCAGCGTCGTCATCGTTTCCCACGACCAGCGCATCCGAGACATCGCGGATCGCGTGCTCTGGCTCGAAGATGGGCAGTTCAAGGAGATGGCGGCGCTGGTCACCGATCCGGTGTGCCAGATGGCGCTCGAGCCGGACAAGGCCATCACAACTGAGTGGAACGGCACGACAGTGTACTTCTGCTCGCGCGGTTGCCGTGATGAATTTCTCGCCAGCCCCGACGCATTTCCGCGCTAAACCCGCCCGGACCCCTCGCGCGTCAAGGCGCCGAGCCGCGCATCGTCACGCCTTCCTCCCTTCAATCCCACCGCGTTGCACTCAGCCGATCCTCAGCGGCGATTCAGCGCCGCCACAGCGCGGACCGCTACGCTGCACCCAGCATGAGTCACCCATACCGACGCAACAGGCGTGATCGAACCGGAGCGACGACAAACGATCGTGAGCGGGGTATCGTTTCCTCGCTTCAAGCGAGAGGAGAACGCGGTGAACGAACAGTCGAAGCAACCGCAGGCGGGAGAACATCAAGGACACGGGGGCGGACACGGCGGGTGGAAGCACTGGGGATGGATGATCCTCTGCTGCCTGCCGATGATCGCGATCATCGTCCTCGCCATCTTCGGGGTCGTGGGCTCGCGGTAACACCGACACGCGGACGGGAACGGAAGAATTGGAGGACATGGTCATGCAACGCGAAAAGAACGTGGGCCCAGTCGAGCGCAGCGCGCGCATCGTTGGCGGTGGGACCGCCATCATCATCGGACTGCTCTGGTTGATCGGCGGTCCCGCATCGGCCCTCATCGCCGTCGCGGCGGTGGCGCTCATCGCGCTCGGTCTCGACTTCTTCGTCACCGGCGTCACGGGATACTGCCCGCTCTACCAGCGACTGGGCTGGAGCACCGCCCCGCATCGCAATCATGCGGCGCCGCCACCGCGATGAAAAGCGGAATGTCGCGCGGGAACCTTTCCCTTCGCAGGGAGGATCGCGCGACCGGTGATTGTCGGATCAGGCAACGCAACGCATCGTTCACATGATTGGGAGGCACGGATGGCGACGGCGACGCGGGAACCAACACATGCATGGCCGACCGATGAGCGCGCCATCGGCGAAGCGGACATGCCAGCCCCGGCAGCGCGCGCCCCGGCGCATGGCCCGCATTGCTCACCGGATCCACTGATACCGACGGCGCGGGCGATCCTCGCGGACCTGTTCGGCCCACCGGCGCGGTGGTCCTTTGCGGTGCGGCTCTGGGACGGGACGATGGAGGGGCCGGGGCACGCGCCGCGCTTCACCCTCGTGCTGCGACGTGCGGGCGCGCTCCGCCGCATGTTCCTCCCCCCGTCGGAGATGGCGCTCGGCGAGGCGTACCTCCGCGACGATTTCGATATCGAGGGGGACATCGGGGCGGCCGTCGGGTTGGGGGATGTGCTCGCCGCGCGCCTCCCCTCACCCCGCACCACGGCGCGGCTGATCGCGCGCCTCCGCGCACTCCCGACGCACGATACGCCGTTCGTCGACAGGGAGGCGCGCCGCTTCGGGAGGATGCACTCGCGCCAGCGCGACGCCGCCGCCGTGCGCTCTCACTACGACGTCGGCAACGATTTTTTCGCCCTCTGGCTCGACGCGCGCATGGTCTATTCCTGCGGGTACTTCGCGACGGGTGCTGAGGACCTCGACACCGCACAGGTCGCCAAACTGGAGCACATCTGCCGCAAGTTGCGCCTTAAGCCGGGAGAGCGTTTGCTCGACATCGGCTGCGGCTGGGGCGGGCTGGTGCACTATGCCGCCGAGCGGTACGGCGTCGAGGCGACCGGCATCACCCTGAGCGAGCCGCAGGCGGCCTTCGCGCGCGCGCGGATCGCGGCGGCGGGCCTGGGCGCGCAGTGTCGTGTCGAGGTGCGGGACTACCGCGACCTGCCGCAGGGCGAGGCGTACGACAAGGTGGTCAGCGTCGGCATGTTCGAGCACGTCGGTCGCGCCACGCTGCCCACGTACTTCGACCAGGCGTTCCGGCTGACGAAGCCCGGCGGCCTCTTCCTCAACCACGGCATCGTGGACCTGCCGGGCAAGCCGCAGGGGATCGCGCGCCGCGCCGCGCGAACGCTCTGGCAACCCGCATCCTTCATCGAGCGATACGTCTTTCCCGACAGCGAATTGATCGCCCCCTGGGAGACCGTCCGCTACGCAGAGAATGCGGGCTTCGAGACGCGCGACGTGGAGAGCCTGCGCGAGCATTACGCCCGGACATTGCGCCACTGGGTGCGGCGGCTGGAGGCGCATCACGCCGAGGCGGTGCGAGCGACGAATGAACAGACGTACCGGGTCTGGCGCATCTACATGGCGGGCTGCGCGCGCGCGTTCGCCGATGGGCGGGTCGGCATCATCCAGACGCTCCTGAATAAACCGGAAGGGCGTGGCGGCTGCCGGTTGCCGCCGACGCGCGATGACCTTTACCAAGGGACGAACGGTCCCGTCACGATCGGAGCCGCATCATGACCATGTTCCTCCACTCCCGCGCGGGCTTTGCCCTCACCGTCATCGTCGCGCTCGTCGGGCTGACGCTCCTGATCATGCACCGGAATCACCTCGGGGATTCCTGGCCCTTCCTGCTCCTGCTCGTCTTTGCCGGGATGCATCTGTTCGGGCACGGCGGTCATGGCGGCCATGGCGGGCATGGCCGGAACGAGCCGAAGGCGGCGGACGTGCCCCAGGGCCAGCGCCAGCATCGGGGGGATGGCACGCGATGAGCACAGTCACGCGCACGCTGCCCACATCGGCCATGTCGCTCGCCGAGCCGCCCGCAATCACTCCCGCGCTCCAGCACTCCTTCCGGGCCATCCTCTTCGATTGGGATGGGACGGCGGTGGTGGACCGGGAAGAGGACGCCACCGCGCTGATCGGCATCGTCG
>JALYVY010000129.1 GCA_030852985.1 Gemmatimonadota bacterium
GATCTTTCGAAGCAGTGGATTCTCAAGGAGGTGGAGGATTCACTCCGCCGTTTACAGGTCGATACCATCGACCTCTATCAGTCGCACTGGCCTGACCCCGCCACGCCGCAGGACGAAACGCTGTCTGCGTACGCGGAGCTGATCAGTGCCGGCAAGGTCCGGGCGATCGGCGCGTCGAATTTTTCCGCGGACCAGCTCGCGGAAGCGCTCCGTGTCGCCGACGCGCATGGCCTTCCGCGCTATAAGACGTTGCAACCGCATTACAACCTCTACGATCGCTCCGCATACGAAGGCGCGTTGCGCGACCTCGCTATCCGCGAGGAGCTCGGCGTCATCACGTACTACGGCCTCGCGTCGGGATTCCTTACCGGCAAGTATCGCTCGAAGGCGGATCTGGCAAAGAGTCCGCGCGGAGGGGGCGTCGCCAAGTATCTCGATGACCGCGGCCTCCGCATTCTCGCCGCGCTCGACCTGGTGGGCAACCGCCACTCGGCGCCGCTCGCCGAAGTAGCCCTCGCGTGGCTGATGCAGCGCGACGGCGTCACCGCGCCCATCGCAAGTGCCACCAGCGTGGAGCAGGTCCAGAGCCTTGTGCATGCGGCCGAGCTGCACTTGTCGACTGACGACGTGGCGACACTCGATATGGCGAGTGCCTGACGGGCCATTCACTTGTCGGGAGCGGCGGTGCAGAATTGCAGTCGGCGCGATGGAAGCGAGAGGCAGTCGTTGCCGCGTGGTTCACACCGCACTCCAGAGGATGGCGAAGATGAGTAGATCGGGTTTTACGGTCGTCGCTTGTCTGGCTCTCACCGTGATGGCGTGCTCTGGGGGCGGTCCCGGTGCGAGTGTTGGCTCCATCATGCCGACGCCCGCGCCCGCACCCGCAGCGCGGGTCACAGCGACGACTCGACCCACGCCGCCCACCCGCGACCCGCATACACCCGGATACGTCGCAGCGAAGGAGTTGGCCGACGGCGCCGTTCCGCCGGCCGATGTCGACGGCAACTTCATCATCGGTCCGACGCATGTCACTGCGTCAGGGATGGCGTCGGGCACCAGCGTGCCGCATGGTACGGTTCACACCTTCACGATGAGCTCGAGTGATAGTCGGATGTATCCCGGCGTCGCTCGGGACGCCGGCACCTTCGGCACGCCTGATCCTCGTGATGCGACGTCGCTCGTCGTGACGACCAGCCATCCCGCGGCGTATACGCGTCGCGTTTCTGTCTACGTGCCGAAGCAATATGTCACCGGGCAGGTCACTCCATTCATCGTCGGCGCGGATGGCCCGGATCCGCTGCTCTTCGCGGCGCTCGACAACCTCATCGCCGAGGGGAAGGTGCCGGCGATGATCGCGATCTCGATCGGGAATGGCAGCGGCGACGCGCAGGGAAGCCAGCGTGGCCTGGAGTACGACACCATGTCCGGCCGCTATGCGGAGTTCGTCGAGACCGAAGTGCTTCCGCGGGTGGAACAGGACTACGGCGTGCGGCTGACGAAGGATCCCGACGGACGCGCGACGATGGGCTGCAGTTCAGGTGGTTCCGCCGCGCTGATCATGGCCTGGTATCATCCCGAGCTCTATCACCGCGTGTTGACGTACTCCGGCACGTATGTGAACCAGCAGTGGCCGCACAGCGCGGTGACACCGCATGGCGCGTGGACGTTTCACGAGAGCCTCGTTGCGAACACGCCGCGCAAGCCGCTGCGGATCTGGATGCAGGTGGGCGACAGGGATCTCTACAATCCGAACATCATGCGCGACGACATGCACGACTGGGTGGTCGCCAATGAGCACATGGCCGCGGCGCTGGCGGCGAAGTCGTATCCCTATCAGTTCGTGTTCGCGCGCAACGCCGGGCATTGCGAACGTTCCGTAAAGCAGCAGACGCTCCCCGAGGCGCTCGAGTGGCTCTGGCGCGGTTACCGCAGCTAGAAGATTTCTGTTCAGGTCGCTTCGGACGGCAACAAGCTTGCCTTAGAATGGATGTTCCATACGCTGGACGGCGAACCCTCATCAGGAGGCGGGCATGTTCAACACCCTCGTCGCGTCGAACCGGCGCCAAGGGTCGAGCCGGCTCCCGAAAACGTACAAGGCGCGCCAAGGTAAGGCGCCACAACTTCAACCGCGGAGACCATCATGATCGGAAAGACGCGCGCAGTGGCGTTCGGAATCGGCGCAGTGCTCTGCGCAACAGTCAGCTCGGCATCGCTCGCGCAGTCAAGCGGACACGCCGCGAAAGTTGACACCGCGACCAAGCACCACTCGAGCACAAAGAACACCAACTCGAAACACCGGCATCATGTCGCTGCCTCACACGCGGCGGCCGCCAGCGGGAAGAGTGCAGGCAGTAGCACCATGAAAGGCATGAAGGGGAGCAGCGCGACAGGCACTGACTTGCGCGGCGGAATGAGCGGGTCCGTCGGCACTGGCAGTGCGGGGACGAGCGGCACCGCCATGTCGACCGCTGCGAGCCGCGGTACGAGCTCGAGCCCGCAGCGCCAACCACCCAATGGCACCAACACAGGTGCGACCTCTGCCACCGCGGGAACCGGAACGAGCAAGACGGGCGCTGCGGCGAATCCAACTGTTCCTGTGCGAACGCCCAAGCCGCGCTAGTGCACTAGCCTGTTCGCGTCGGACGTCGGAGCGGAGAACAGCGACGACAGTTGGCGGAAAGAACGGACAAAACGGACATCGGACCTGGACCTCGGAAAACCGAAGTGCAGGTCCGATGTGTCTTGTCGGCAAACTGTTAGCGCTTCGTGCCGCGCAGCAACTCGCCCTCAGCAGTTCCCACCGACCAGCGGCCGATGACCACGCCCGTTGCATCCGTGTCGACGGGGTAGAGGACCAGCGTCAGCAGGCCGGCAGACGTGTCTCCCTGGAGATACAGGTCGCCGTCACGCGCGTCGACGGCCATCGCGTGAACGGAGGCTGCGCCTGGCATGCGAAAGCTGGCGAGCCACGTGCCGGCAGAGTCGACGACCGTGACCAGGGCGGGCAGACCCGCGCTGCGTGAAGCGCCGAAGGTGTAGATGGCCACGGTGCGTGGCAGTGCCGCGTCTACCGACGATGACGCGATGCTCACGGCGGCGCGCACATTCGCGGCGACCGCGGCCTGCTGGGCGGCCACCGGGCTGCCGGCGGCAGCACAGAAGGCGGCGAGGGTGAGCGACGAGCGGAGCGAGAGCGAGGTGCGCATTGGCGGGTCCTGTCGAGAGTGTCGATGATGTGGCGTCCGGGTGTTGAACGAGAAATACCCAGCACGGTTCACATGGTCCAAGACATCATTCGTCTTGTCCGATACTCTGCAGGTATGGACCGCCACTCATCTCCCGACGTCGCTCCGGTGAGCACCCTCAACGGTCAGCGGATGGCGGCGTATGTTCTGGACTGCCACGCCGACCTCGTCCCTCATCGGGAGCATCCATCAGATGACGTTCCGCAGATTCTCGGCCAATGATCTCGCGCGCATCAACCAACGGCCAACGGCGCTTGCGCTGCTCAAGGTAAACCTCGAGAACTACGACAAGTCGGCGTCAACGTACCAGACGATCGCGCAGATCCAGCTGCAGGGTGGCGATACGGCGTCGGCGGTCGATGCGCTGAAGAAGGCGAGCGCGCTGCAGCCGAACAAACCGCAGATCCGGCAGATGATGCAGCGACTCGGCATCAATCCCTGATCGTGGTCGTCAAGAATAGCAACATCGATTTACCACGGAGGACACAGAGAACACGGAGGAAGGCGGAACAACGCGGAATAACGCAGTCCTCCGTGTCCTCTGTGTCCTCCGTGGTAAAATTGCTGTTGCAGTTGTGGTTTCGAAAGGGATGCGAGGCGCAGATCAACGAATGGCGACGGGACCATTCGCACCCCGTCCAACGCTCAACGCCATTCCAATCACGACGACAGTCACAGCACCCACCACATTGTGCCACAGAAATGCCACCTGCGGCGCACCGAAATTCACCGCCGCCACCGCCAGCATACCCGCGATCAGCCCGATGAACGCCCCCATCGCCCGGGCGCGTGGAATCATCGCCAGGATGAAGACGCCGAGTATCGAGCCGTAGAAGAACGAGCCGAAGCGGTTGACCACTTCGATGAGCGATCCCAGCGTGGCGGCGTAGGAGGCCACAACACAGGCGAACAGCCCCCAGAACGCCGTGGCCCCCTTCGAGACCGCGAGGAAATGCGCGTCGCTCGCCTCCTTCCGGAACCAGCGCCGATAGAAGTCGATCACCGTGGCCGTCGCGAGTGAGTTCAGCTCCGCCGCGATTGCCGACATCGCCGCGGCCATCACACCGGCGATGAACAGTCCCGCCAATCCGATCGGCAGCTGCTCCACTACGAAACGCGGAATGATGTAATTCACATCCTTCGACGGCTCCCCCGTGGTCTTCTCTACGAGTGCGAGCGCCTCGGAGCGAACAGCTGTCGCACTGGAGTCGAGCGCACGAAACTGCGCCGTGGCGATCGGTGCATCGTCGTCGCCCTTGCTGCGCTCCGCCGATACCGCGTGTGCCGCCACGAGTCGCGCCGCTACGGCGGTGTCGTAACGCGACTGGAGCGATGCCAGCGCGGCCGGTTGCGCGGCACGCACCTTCGCCTCCTG
The DNA here is from genome assembly GCA_030852985.1 of Gemmatimonadota bacterium. Lineage (GTDB taxonomy): Bacteria > Gemmatimonadota > Gemmatimonadetes > Gemmatimonadales > Gemmatimonadaceae > AG11. The sequence goes on from JALYVY010000129.1 coordinate 4,621, forward strand.
CACGGGATTGTAAAGCATCGGTGGCGTGACGAACTGGTAGAACACGAACACCAGCACCCCGATGAGCAGCACCATCGCCTGAAGGGGAATCTTCCAGTAGGCGCTGATGAGCAGCGAGCTTCGCGCCTCGCCCACCGAGCGCGCGGTAAGGTACCGCTGCACCTGGCTCTGGTCCGTGCCGAAATACGACAGCATGAGGAACGTCCCGCCAATCACTCCCGACCAGAACGTGTACGTGTTCTTCAGGCTGAAGGAAAAATCGAAGACGCGCAAACGGCCCGTTGCACCCGCGAGGTGCAGCGCATCGCTCGGCGACACCGGAATGCGCAGCAGCAACACCGTGACGACCGACGCAATCGCGACCACGATGAGCACCATCTGCTTCACGTCGGCCCACGTGACCGCCTGCACGCCGCCGATCATCGTGTAGATAACGGTCGGCACGCCCATCAGCAGCACGGACCAGCCGAGCGGCCAGCCAAAGATTGCGGAGAAGACGACGGCCGGTGCGGCGAGGATGGTGCCACACGACATCCCGCGCGACAGCAGGAAGAGGAACGCGGTGAGCGACCGCGTCTTGGCATCGAAGCGGCGCTCGAGGAACTCGTACGCGGTGAACACCTTCGCGCCATGCAGGAACGGCACGATGGTGACGCCGAGTATCACCATGGCCAGCGGGAGTCCGAAGTAGAACTGGACGAAGCGCATCCCGTCGACCGCACCCTGCCCCGTTGTGCCGATCATCGTGACCGCAGAGAGCTGCGTCGCCATCACCGACAGGCCCACCGCCCACCACGGGAGGTTGCGGTCGGCGAGGAAGTAGCCCTCGATGTGCTTTGTGCCGCGCGCACGTCGCAGTCCATCGATCGCCACGTAGGCGAGCCACGCGATGACGACCACCCAGTTGAGCGGGTGCATGGCGCGCATCAGCGAGAGTACCGATGCTGGAGGAGCCAGAGCAACAGCAGCGTCACGACCTGCACGCTCATCACGCGCACGAGGGTGCGCTTGAATCGTCCGTCGTCGGGCACTTCGCCGGGAGTTTCGTCCGGTGGCGTCATGGCCTCAGCACTTTGGTACGCGGAGCGGCTTTCCATCGATGACGAGCGCCGTCTTCCCACGGCCAGTCAACACGGTATTGAACGATGGCAGGTCCTTCCCCGTGATGCGTTCGAGCGACGCGAGCACCGTCTTCAGGTCGACGCAGGACTGCGTGAACGCGGCAAGCGCAGCGGCCGTCGGCGCCATGTCGCCGAGGTCCTGTGCATTCAGTTGACCGACGAAAGTGCCATTCAACCCCGAGAAATTCGGCGCGGAGGCGGCCCCTCGTCCCCGTCCCCGTCCTCCTCCATCGAGACCGTACACCGTATCGAGCTGCGCCAGCAGCAGGGTCGCTCGGCTGGCGACGTCGGCGAGATCGGCGCCAGTCGGTACTCCGCGGAGTGATGTGCGAATCAGCCCTGCGCGCTCGCGGGCCTCGTACGACAGCGCGATCGCTTCCGTGAGGCGCATCTGTAGCGCATGCTGCGCGCGCAACGCGGCCGCACTGGCGGGTGAGCGTGGATCTGCGCGTACGGCGGCCGTCTGCGTGTACGTGCGTCCGTCCGCGGTGAGCCTGAGCGTGTACGTGCCCGGCAACGCGACCGGCCCTTCGGGCGACGTTGGCGTCAGTCCCGCGTTCGCGTTGATCTCGAAGGAATGCGACAGTGCGGGTGGAGGATCGTAGCGCAGGTCCCAATGGGTCCGATTGGTGCCCGCCGATTTTGGCAATGAGAACGGTGGCGCGACCCAGAAGTTCGGGTGGGGTGGACGCGCGGCTTCCGGTGCTGCCGTCGCCACTTTGCTCGTGAGGTGGCGCACGAGCGCTCCAGCGCCATCCAGCACATCGATCGTGACGTCGCCCGCGGGCGAGCGTGCGAGCCAATAGTCGATCATCACGCCGTCCAGCGGATTCTCGGCGTGGGTGAACTCAGGGGGAAATGGCGTGTCGGCTCCAACATTCCTGCGCGTGCGCACTGCATCGCCCGACTTGAAGAGATGCGCGGGTTCCGCCGCGATGGCTGGGGTGAGCTCGCGCAGCATCGAATAGTCGTCGAGCACCCAGAACCCGCGGCCATACGTGGCGACGACGAGGTCGTTGTCCTTGATCGCAATATCGCGATACGAGGTGGTGGGAAGGTTCTGCATCAGCGACTGCCAGTGGTCGCCGTCGTCGAAGGAGACGTACATGCCGCTCTCCGTTCCGGCGAAGAGCAGGCCGACCTTCTTCGTGTCGTTGCGGATCACGCGCGAGAAGCTGCCACTCGCCTGATGCGTTGGTAGATCGCCGATGATCTTCGTCCATGTCTTGCCGAAGTCGTGCGTGCGGAAGAAGTACGGCGTGTAGTCGCCGACGCGATGGAGGTCGATCGACGCGTAGGCGCTCGCCGCATTGGTGTGCGACGCCTCGATGTTCACTTCGGCGCGCGATGGATTGGGAAGGCCCGCGATGCTCACGTCCTCCCACGTCTTGCCGCTGTTGCGCGTGAGCTTGACGAGCCCGTTGCCAGTGCCGACCCAGATGGTGCCGTTCAAGACGGTTGAGGGAGAGATGGACTCGATGGCCCCACCCGGTGGTGCAAAGCCACCGGCGGTCGACGGAGCGGGTGGCGCATCGGAGCGCACGGTGAGGTCGGGACTCATCTGCGTCCAGTGCGCACCGCTGTCGGTCGTCGCCATGAGTTGCTGGAAGCCGGCGATCAGCATGTGCTTGTTCCACGGCGCGAACACGATGGGCTGTGTCGACGTCGTACGAAGCTTCGCCGCGGGGTCGGCCTGCGGGCTGACGTTGATCCACTGCTCGCTCGGATACGTGATCTTCAGGATGCCCGAGCCGCTCGAGTAGACGGTGTTCGGATCGAGTGGATCGGGAAGCACCGTGCCCCACTCCCATCCCGACACGGGATTCCAGTCGAGCGGGGTGATGGCGCCGAGGTTGCCGCGGACGCGCGTGCGGATGGCGCCGGCGTCCTGCTGGGTGCCGTACACCCAGTACGGATAGGAGTTGTCGGTCGCGAGGTGATAGATCTGGTCGGTCGACTGGTTGTAGTACGAACTCCACGTTGCGCCGCCATCGAGCGTGACGACGCCGCCCTGGTCGAGACCGAGCAGCATGCGCGAGCCATTGGTCGGATCGATCCAGAGCTGTTGTGGATCGTCGCCGCCGGGCGCGCCCTTGAAGCCGGTGAATGTCTTGCCGCCGTCGGTCGATTTGTAGCTCGACGTGCTGATGGTGTAGACGATATTGGGATTGGACGAGTTGACGTACACGCCACAGTTGTAGCCGCCCTGCCCGTTCCGGATGCGCACGTCGTCGGCGGCCATTTGGCGCCAGGTCGTCCCACCATCGTCGGAGCGATACAGGCCGGTATTGGTGATGAGGAAAACGCGCTGTGCCAACGTGTGCATCGCCACCGCCACCGATGTGCGGCCGTTGAGGCGAGGCAGTCCACCTCCAGAGATCTCCTTCCACGTGAGTCCGCCGTCGGTCGACTTGTAGAGGGATGTTCCGGTGTAGGCGTTAGTGTCAGCCGTCTGCGGCGGCGCCGTCGGCCGCCCCGGAACAACAGCCGCGGTGTAGTGCCGAACCGTCGTCGCGAAGATCACCCACGGCTGATCATTCGCCCGCGCGAGTTTCTGCACGCCCACGCTGTCGTTCACGAACAGTGTTCGCGTCCACGTGGCGCCGCCGTCGGTCGTGCGAAACACACCTCGCGTTTCGCTCTTCACATGGATGTCACCCTGGGCAGCCACGAGGACGATATTCGCGTCATTCGTGTCCACGAGCATCGAAGGAATCTGCTTCGACCCCTCGAGACCGACGTGCCGCCACGTCGCGCCCGCGTCGGACGACCGGTAAACACCATTGCCTTCATTGATCGCTCCGCCCGTCACCATGTCGCCCGTGCCGGCGTACACGATGTTCGGGTCGGACGGCGCCACCTCGATGGCGCCGATCGACGACACCTCCTTCACCGCATCGAAAACCGGATACCATGTTTGTCCAGCGCTCGTGGTCTTCCATATCCCGCCGGCCGGAAGGCCCAGGTAGAAGACGCCCGGCTGGCCAATCGCACCCGAGACGGCGGATACGCGACCGGCGCGAAATGGTCCGAGATTTCGCCAGGTGAGACCGGCGTACAGCGCCGGATCCACGGACGGCGCCTTCGAAGGAACCGTGGTCGGCATGGCGAGAAGCGCGAAGAGCGCGGCAGTGCCCGCTGGGGCGCGGAGTAGTCGGTTGGTGGTCATTGGCGAATGTCGTGGCGGCAGAGGGAAGCGGTGTGGCAGTATGGCGGTCGGAGCCCGCGCGCAGCAAGACAGCAGGACTCAGAAATGACGCACGGGCGCGTGTCGATTTGGCGACTGTCCGTTCGTCGTGATCATGAGAGGACGAGACAGCGACATGGCGACAGGTATTCCAGACTGACCAACCAGGAGACACACCATGCGGTTCATGATGATCATCAAGGCGACCGATGCGTCCGAGCGAGGAGAGATGCCGAGTGCAGCTGCCATCGTGGAGATGGGCAAGTTCAACCAGCAGCTGATCGACGCGGGCGTGCTGCTCGCGGCCGACGGCCTGCAGCCAAGCTCGAAGGGCGCACGGGTGCACCTGTCGGGAGACAAGCGCACGGTTGTCGACGGCCCCTTCGCGGAGACCAAGGAGCTCGTGGGCGGATTCTGGATACTCCAGCTGAAGTCCCTTGATGAAGCGGTCCAGTGGGCGCGGCGCTGCCCGAACCCACAGGGCGCGGGTGACTGCCAGATCGAGGTCCGACAGGTGTTCGACGCGGCGGATTTTGCGCCGATCCTCGCGGATTCTCCAGAGGGACGCGAAGTCATGAAGCAGGAGAAGGAGTTCCGACAGCGCACCGGTGGTTCTTTCTCCTGACGCCTTCCTGTTCGTCGGTCGTGGCCAGGCTTGCATTCCGCGCGGTGGCTGATGTGATTGGGTCGCGTGACGACCCCCGACACCCACCGCGCGATCGACGCCGTATGGCGCATCGAATCGGCGAAGCTGATTGCCGGACTCACGCGAATCGTGAAGGATGTGGGGCTCGCGGAAGATCTCGCGCAGGATGCGCTCGTCGCCGCCCTGGAACGATGGCCGGAGACCGGCGTGCCGAGCAACCCGGGCGCGTGGTTGATGACGACGGCGAAGAATCGCGCCGTTGACCACATGCGGCGCAGCGCAAGCTTCGATCGCAAGCAGGACCAGATCGGCTACGAGATGGACGCGTTGCTCGGCAGCGCGGTCGTCGATCCGGATGCGGCACTCGACGACACGATCGGCGACGACTTGCTGCGCCTCGTGTTCATCTCGTGTCATCCGGTGCTCTCGATGGAAGCGCGCGTCGCGCTCACACTGCGGCTTCTTGGCGGACTGACCACCGACGAGATCGCGCGCGCCTATCTCGTTCCCGAAGCAACGGTCGCCCAGCGGATCGTGCGCGCGAAGCGCACACTCTCCGACGCCAGGGTGCCGTTCGAAGTTCCGCGCGGACCAGAGTTCGAGGCGCGGTTGTCGTCGGTGCTCCAGGTGCTCTACCTCGTGTTCAACGAGGGCTATTCCGCCACGGCCGGAGAAGACTGGTTGCGGCCGGCCTTGTGCGAAGATGCCGCGCGACTGTGCCGAATACTCGCTGGCCTCGTGCCGAATGAGCCCGAGGTCCACGGGCTGCTGGCACTGATGGAAATTCAGGCGTCTCGCGCACGCGCCCGCGTCGGCGCGAGCGGCGAGCCGGTGCTGCTGCTCGACCAGGATCGCTCCCAGTGGGACCAGATGCTGATCCGGCGCGGCCTCGCCGCGCTCGATCGTGCCCTGGAGCTCGGCGGAGCAAAGGGACCGTACGCAATCCAGGCGGCGATCACCGCGTGCCACGCGCGGGCACGCATCGCAGGCGACACCGACTGGGCCCAGATTGCCCACCTGTACGATGTGCTCAACGCCGTGTCGCCATCACCGATCGTGGAGCTGAATCGCGCCGTTGCCGTCTCGATGGCCGCTGGACCCGCAGTGGCCCTGGAGCTCGTCAATGCGCTGGGCAGCGAACCGTCGCTCAAGAACTATCACCTGCTGCCAAGCGTGCGTGGCGACCTGCTCTTCAAGCTGTCGAGGTTCGCGGAAGCACGACTGGAGTTCGAGCGCGCCGCGTCACTCACGCGCAATGTGCGTGAGCAGGAGTTTCTGCACGCGCGGGCTGCGGCCTGTACCTATAAGAGTTAAACCGCAACAACAAACATCTTTACCGCAAAGGGCGCAGAGGAACTGCAGCAGCCGCAGAGGACGCGGAGGATGCAACTCACGATTTTCTCTGCGCCCTCTGCTTTTTCTCTGCGTCCTCTGCGTCAATTGCAGTTCCGGAAATGCCAGCGGTGCGCCCACTTCACATTCGTGCCGCCCCGCTGCTGGCGCGAAGGTGAACTCGGCGAAGCCGGTCGACTTGAAGCGCCCTGCCCCCTGCCGTGCTGGTGAGGCACTCAATCGAGCCAGTACGCGAGCTTCAGGAGGAAGGTGTTCGCCGGATGCAGGCTGAAGAGATCATTGTAGTCGCCGTGAAGATCGCGCTCGCGATAGCGCGGATCATACGAGTCGCGACCATGGGTCCACACCGCAAATAGCGTGGAGCCGGGACGGAATTCCCAGCGAATGACGTTGTTCGAGCGCAGCTGCAACACGTTGAATCCCATCGACGTGCCCGATGGCGGCGTATACGCCGCGAAGCGATCCTCGTACGCCACCGCACGTGGTGTCGCACTCAACTCCCGCGGATTGCTGTACGCTCCGCGACTCACGAATGGCGCGGCGTACAACTGAAAGCTCAACGTCGGCGTGGCGGTGTAGCTCGCCCGTATGCCGAGTGAACGGGTCTCCTGCTTCAAGCGCGCGAATGCGTAGTGAGTGCCGCCAGCGTCGGTGAAGTTCCCGAGCCACTGCGAGTCGTCGTACAACGTGCTCCACTCAGCGTCGAATTGCAGCTGCAGCTGCGACATGGGAATGACGGTGAGCGACGGCGCGAAATCGATGTAATGCGAGGCCCCATAGTCGCCACGTCCCTGGTAGACCCAGAAGCTCGGCACAACGTGCGATCGATCGTCACCCTGAATGCCGAAGTTCAGGCTCACCTTCGGCGACCGCCGGAACGCGGGCCCGCCACGCGCGCAGTTGTCGCAGAACGTGCCGGGCAGCTGCTGCGCCGCTGCGCCGGCATGCAGCCACATGTTGTTGGCGAGGTTCACATGCCAGTTCGTGTTCAGCGCACGATCCGTCGACAAGCCCGCGGCGGTCCAATAGCTCCAGGCGTTGACGTTTCCCTGCATCTGCCGATAGACCGATGTCGGGTTCCGCCAGTACAGACCCATCCAGTTATTGAAGCTCTGGAAATTGGCGCGCCGCAGGTACCCGAGATCATTCGTCTCGTAGCCGGCCGACTGGCGCTGATAGCTCGTCTGGAAGTGCACCATGTTACCACCCATCTTCCCGAACGACACCTCCTCGGCGTTTCCGGAGAGCGACGTGAGCGTCGGGTCGACGGTCAGTGCTCCATCGGTGCGCTGGAAGAGGTGCACGGGACTCAGCTGCGTAGCGAGGATCGAGGCGGCGCTCCCGCGCACGTCACTCCTGGTCAGGCTGCCATTCAGCTCGTAGCGGCTGGTACCGAAGCGATTGATCACATTTACGCCCTCGACGTACG
>JALYVY010000130.1 GCA_030852985.1 Gemmatimonadota bacterium
GCCGAGGATCGGGTCGGCGCTGCGGAATACCACGGGACGGGTGCTCGAGGTGATGGTCGTCATGCCGACCGTAAGCGTCACGACCGCATCGCTCACCGTGCGCATTGCCTCGGGAATCGCGATGTCGTCGATGGCGAAATATTTCGGGACCACGTCCGCGCGCGCCACGCCGTCGAGGCCAACCGAGGAATACGGAAAGAAGTTCTCTTCGCGCTTCCACATCCACCACGGATGCGCGTCTGACAGGTGCGTCACCGATCGCCCCAGCACCACGCTTCCGCCCGCCGGCACCTCTACCGCGTTTGCCATCCGCTCGGCCATGCCGCCCGTGATGGCGACGTCGTTCACTCGCACGGGCAACTCGCCGTGATTGGACACCGTGACACTCACCATGGCGGCATCGCCCGTCGCGACGAACTCGCGGTCGGCGACGGCCGTCACGGTGATCCCCTCCGCCGCCATCAGCGCGTCGGACGTGCGTGCCACCATGAGGTCGAGCGAAGCGTCCAGGTCGAGCAACGAGGCCGCGCAGGGCCGATAGGTGACGATCGTCAGCGCGGCGCGCGGTGACGGATGTCGGCATCCATGCAGCAGGTTGCGAGCGGACGACACCAGCTCCGAGAGCCGCGACAGGTATCCGACCACAAGCGCTGGCCGCTCGACGTCGAGCTGCCGCCGAGTCGAGTCCGCGTACGCGGCGATCGCGGGGAGCAGGCGCGCGAGGTCCGCCGGCGCGCCAGCGGTGAGTCGCGCAAAGGTGGTGTCGACGCCATCGAAGATGCCCGTGGTCGCCGGATGATCGGCGTTCCGCGTCGCGACCTGCTTGAGCTGGACGACACCCGTGTCGTCCCATGGGAGCGTGGCAAATCCCGCTGAGCGGAGTTGCCCGCGGCCCTGTGTGGCGATGTCCGCGTACGTCGCGCCGATCATGCGATCCCACTCACGGGCGTCGATCGTGATGCCGGCACCGGGTCCGAACACGGAGCTGGTCGTCCAGGGCAGGCCGTAGCCGGCGACGCTGTACTGCACCGTATCGGTTGCGGCCGCGAACGCCTCGCGCGCGAGAATCGCGCTCACCTCGCGCTTGCCGTCGTGCACGCTGGTGTCATCGCCGAAACGTGCGACGATCACCTGCGGACGGAAGGCGCGCACTACGGTGACGACATCGCCGAGCAGTTTCGTGTGATCCCATTGCCGAAAGGCGTCGGCGGCGTTGCGCGCGCTGCCGAAGTCGAACGCGTGCGTGAAGTATTGCTCGCCTCCGTCGATCGCGCGTGCCGCAAGTGCCTCCTGCACGTGTACCGCGCCGACCGCCGCTCCCGCCTCGGCGCCAGCGAAGTTTGGCCGGCTCTCACCGCGTGTAAGGGAGAGATAGGCGGTCTGCACCTGGTGTCCGCGCGCGAGCCAGGCAATGAGGTCCGCGTCTGCATCACCGGGCTCGGCGCCGATGACGAGGACGCGCGCCGTCACCGTCAGGCCGTTGGCCAGCGCCCGCATGCGCTCGGCGCTTGTGGGTTGGGCGCTGAGCGTTTGCGTCGTGGCGAAGCAGGAGAGCGTCAATGCGATCAGACGGCGACAGATCATCCAGCATCCGAGTGAGTGGCTTCGGCTAAGCTGGCGACAGTGCGCTGCACGACCAGAGGGAGCGGTGCGACTTCATGAAATCGTAATCAAGGCTCCCGTGAGCCGATTCGCGCGTGGTTTGCGCGTTCCATCCAGGTCGACGTTTGCGGCTGATAAGGCACGCTGCATCCTTCGTTCTCGCACCCCTGCCGGCGTGCGTCAGCACCTCAACTGGAGGCTGTATGTATCACTCCCCGACTCTGCGTTCGACCATGATCCTCGCCCTCGCGGTCGCGTTCCTTCCGGTGGTGGCCCGAGCGCAGATCGCGCACGGAGACCGGGTGCGGGTGAATCTCGGCGCACGGCGAATCGCGGATGGCATCTTCCTGGGTACTGATTCGCTTCATAACGCCGTCGTCGTGTCCGGATTGGATACGTCGCGTGTTCAGTTCTACGGCGGCTATTCCGCGGAACGATTCGTTCCGAGACAGGCCGCCGGTCGTACGATTCTGAATTCAGTCGGTGTCGGCGTCGGCATTGGAGTCGGTATTCTTGGCGCGGCAAGGCTGACCGGGACTGGAGGCGAGAATAATAACCTCTTCGGCTTGAAACTCATCGTGGGCGTCCTGGCCACGGCGACCGGTTACGTCGCCGGAACCATAATGGCCATGGTCCGCCACGACGAATGGCAGTCGGTATCCTTCACGCCTTCGGACTACGCTGGAGTCGGTTGTTGCGATGCAGCAACGCGCACCACGGGCGACGGCGGCGGCTGAAGACTGCTGACGCCCGCGACCGTTATCGGGCGGGCTCTGTGGAGCGCGATTCTCCGGAAGGGAGGTCAATCACGGTGATCGTGTTGTCGATCCATCACGGCGAGTGCTGTTCTTCGTCGTCGAGCGACGAACCTTCCTCTTCGTATCGCGCGAGCTCGTCAGGGGAGAGCAGCCGGCTGGCGACCCAATGGCTCAAGGAATCGGGCGTGGGTTGATTGACGGGAATCTCGCCGCGCAGCACCCGTTCGCTGAAATCACGCACCAGGGCGGCCTTGGCGATGTGCCAGAGCGCAATAGCCGTCGGACGTGCGTTCAGGGGCAGTCGAGCCGGAACGCATTCCCGCTCAGACACGCTTCGGAGGTAACCAGCCACATGAACTTCCGTGGCATCGGCGGCGACCATGCCGAGTATGATGTTGGCGTGCTCCTCGAGCCAGGGCTGGTGGGCAGGGTCCTGTCGTTCGAAGAAGCGACTCAATACGCGACGGAGGGTTTGATTGGGCGGCTCACCGCGATCAACCCAGTTGCTGGCGTTCCTCTTGATGATCGTGGGGACCACGTGGGCACCAGTGCGGGGTTATAGGCCGAGACGAGGGCGGCAGGTCGGCAACTGCAACAGCCAAGGTGTAACACGGCAAGACAGAAGGCGAGCGCCCGGACTCCAACGGCAGTCCTCGGGGCCGCGTGGGCGCGAATGGCCGAGCCGGGCGAAACCATATGTCCGTGTCCAGGAGCTTACACGCGAATGTAGCGCAACCGGCGTTCTGGGCGCGGGCGAGACCGAAAATACCCGACGGCACAGCATAGGCATTCGGTATCAGGCCTTTGCGAAGGGCGGCATGAACCTCGTCCGGCTTGGAGCCGAACTTCGGAGCCAGGCGATTGGCCAGATGTCCCAAGGCAAAGTCGCAGACGAGGATGATGGCGCCGCGGGCGACGAGATCTGCCATGGAAGGCAGCGTGATTCCTGCCGCGGGGCTCGGGGCCCGATGCCAAAACGGATTCCTCGTCTCGATAAGCGCTCCGACAATTGTCCAGGTAGCGTTCCGCCATCTACAGCACGATAGGATCAGCCGGGTCGCCAATGCTCGGCCAGTCGAATACGGTGTGGTCGGTGGCAGGACGAAGTGTCGCGATCCATGTCAGATCCCAGTCGCCGCTTCCGGCACCTCCAATTGCCTGGGCGCTTCCGATGGACGCTGGGACACAGCTGGCAAGTGCAACCGTGGACGCTAATCGACTCACGTCGGTGAGGAAATGACGGCGCGATCCGTGTGTCGGCTCAATGCCATTGCTCATTCGTTCTCCTCTTGACGACAGCAGTGTGCGGTTTGTCCGTAAGCCGCGCGCAACGTTCAACGTGGGATTCGTGCGTTACGGAGATGTGCGCTGAGCCGAGACGGTGGCGATGAACGCCCGGTAGGCGGGCGCGAAGCCCGGATGTTCGAAGACATCCTCGTGTCCCGCACCGGGTAGAAATACGAGGCTCCTGAGCGAATCCGGCGTCGCCGATGCGTCAGCGAGCGCGCGAGACATCGCCGGCGCGGCCACCTTATCAGCGGTCCCGCTCAGGATCAGCAGCGGCCCACGATACCGGCGCAAGCGCGCGGCATTGTCCTGCCGCGCCAACTCCGGGGCGATCGAGATGCGGATGAACGGATATGCCAGCCGCGCCCACCATTTCAGGTTCGCGGGGCGGAACATGTGGTGTGCCCAGTCGGTGGGATTCGTGGCCGATCCCTGGAGCACGAGTCCGCGCACCGGACGGACGTCGGCCACCGCAGCGGCCATGAAGCTGCCGAGCGAGTGTCCGTACACGACGACGCCAGGCCGAGCCAGTTCCGGCTGCGCGGCCGCCCAGTCGTACGCGGCCGTCGCGGCGCGTTCGGTCGCAGAGAGGGTGGGATGACCGGAACTGCCGCCAGCACCTGGGTAGTCGACCAACACCACGTTGACTGGCGCCATCGTGAGCGCGCGCAGCGTCGCCGGTCCCTTGAGCGCGACGATGAAGTCGTCGCCGCCGAAGTACACGATGGTTGCTCGCGCCGCCTCGCGCGTGACCACGATGCCCGCGAGTTGCGTACTGTCGTCGAGGGGCACGGTTATGCGGCTGAAAGAATAGCCGTCTGGAAGACTGGCCAGCATGCGAGCGCTGTCGACGGATGGCCCTGGACGCGACCGGAGCCAGTAGGACTCGTCGATGCGCAGGTGGTAGCACCCGAGTCCAGCACCCAGCACCACACCGAGGAGGCAGCTGCGAGCACCGATACGGATACGATTGGCAATCGGCCCATCGGCGAAGGCGCCCTGCGCGCGCGCCGTCGAAGCTACGATTAAGAGAGAGGGTGTGCGCTGGGGTGATGTCATGGCTGGGCAGGCTCCGAACCTGGCGTGGGGCTCTTCTTCCCGCATTGGGACGCAATACCCAGAGCCAGCGGCAACGGTCCCACTGCGACCTTAACATCTCGCTTCCCGGTTCGTCAGTCAGGTGGTGGAGGCCGGAGCCTCTACGAACTGTCGCTACTGGAGTCGGAAAGTCATTCAACGAGGATGCGTCATGCCAAGGAAAGGCTTTCTGGGGCTCGTCGCCGGCGCTGGCCTGCTCACACAGGTTGCTGCGGGCTGCGGTGCCGGTGAGGCAACCGCAGTCAATGACGGAGGGGGCAACCGTTCCGTCAGCGACACCGTCGGAGTTCCGCTCACTGAGCTTGGGAGCCGCACGTATCTCGGCTTCGAAGGCGGCACGTACGCGGGCGGACAAAATAGTCCGCCGGTCGAGCATGTTGCGGCAGGCGCCGCACGCGCCGCGAAGATTCAGGCGCGGGATGCGAATGGTGTCGTAAGTGCGAACGGACGCATCGTGCTGCTGTCGATCGGGATGTCGAATACGTCGCAGGAATTCTGCGGGGTGGACGTCACCGTCAACTGCGTCCCCGGATCATTCATGCAGCGCGCGGCGACCACTCCGGCCGTCAACACGTCGACGTTGGTGCTGGTGAATGGCGCGCAGGGTGGCATGGATGCCGGTCAGTGGACTTCCGAAACCGCGCGTCCGTTCGACGTCGTCAGGGACGATCGCCTTGCGCGCCTGGGCGTGACGGAGAGCCAGGTGCAGGTGATCTGGCTTCTGGAGGCAACCAAACAACCAGCGGCTTCCCTGCCTGCCACCAGCGCCGACGCGTTCGCGCTGGAGACGAACCTTGGAAAGATCGTGCGCGCCCTGCGTATCCGGTATCCGAACCTGCAGCAGGTCTATGTCTCCAATCGCATGTATGGCGGCTACGCAACCACGCCGGAGAATCCTGAGCCGTACGCCTACGAAACCGGCTTCGCCGTGCGGTGGTTGATCGACGCACAGATCCGCCAGATGCGGAACAACGGCCAGATCCTCGACACGCGCGCGGGCGACCTGAATTACGTCTCTGCGGCGCCGTGGCTCGCGTGGGGTCCGGATCTTTGGGCAAATGGCCTTGTGCCGCGCCGAGATGGATTGACGTGGCAACGCGCGGATTTCAAGAGCGATGGCACACACCCGTCTGTCGAATCGGGTGTTGCAAAGGTGGGAGGCCTGTTGCTCGACTTCTTCAGTACGTCGCCCACCACCCGGTGCTGGTTTCTGGCGGGCCAGGGCTGTAGCTGATCGGGGTCGACCTTTTCAGGCTGCGAGCGATTGATAAGGCACCAGCAAAGCCGATCACCTTGTCCAGCGGCTCAAGCGCCAGCTGGATACCTCAAAACGAGTCTGGTTGTAGAGGGTCGGCGTCGCCCGAACCCAGGACGAGCCGCGTATGGCCAGCAGATACGAACGACCCTCGAACGCTACGGACGTGAAGGTGCTTTCACCGCCCGCATCCTCGTCATCGTGGGGTACACGGAACGACCAGCGCGCCGAGCGCAGCACGCCGTCTGGGGTGATTTGTAGCTCGCCCTCGATCTCCGCGTCGGAATAATCTCGCGGACAGAAGCCGATGACGGTCGCGCTTGCCGACGTTCCCAACACGACAAAGCTGTGGCGTTGATGGAAGCTTTCGGTAACGAAGTGCTCCGCCGCGATGGTCGTGAGCGATGCGTACCGCCATCGCCAGTACTCGCCCGAGATGTTGAGGTGTCGATCATACTCCGCGTACGGTGGTGGCGTGGTCGCGCCAAACTCTCCATGGATCGCGAGATGATTCGCGCTCGTGTCCTCCGGGATTGGACTTCCGTCGCCGTAGCCTCGCTGCTCACGTGTGACCATTTCGCCTGCCATTCCTCCGATGCGCTCGGCACGCAGACGGACGGCACCGATCGCGTAGCGCGCGGCCGCGAGCCGCCAGAGACTATCCGCCACACGATCGTTGGGAGCCTCCGAGGGACGCGGACGCCACACCTGCCACGGAGCACGACTCCGACAGCGCAAGGGACTCACGTCGAGCGCGAGCGCTGGGAGCGACGTCGGCACCGTGGAGAGGCTGACACTCATCGAATCACGATCGGGATATGCGATTCGTACGGGAGCGAACCCGAGTCGGCGCACGAGCAGAAAGGCAGAGGGCGCAATTGGTCTCAGTGGCGCCAGGTGCGCGATTCCTAATCCGTCGGTCCGCGCGAACGCAACGCGGCCCAGGTCATCCCATGCCGTGACTTCGGCTCCCGACACCCGTACCCCATTCGACTCGACGCGCACGATCGTCTGCGCGTCGAGCTGGTGGGCAGGGATGCCGAGCAACAGGAGCACCGACCATCCGACGAATACTTTCACTGCCGCGTTCTCCAGTTGCTCGTGAATTCAGGATACGCTGCGAGACAGCAAAGGAAACGACGACTCAGGCGAGCTTTCATGTTTCGCCCGTCGGGTTGAGTGCACGCTAAACCGCAGTTGATTGGTCAGCGTCTCGTGTCGAACAGATGTGGCAGGGATCGCCGTCGCCGCGAGAAGCTCTCGATTTAGTCGGTGTCGTGGGATGGTGAAAGGTTTTCTTAGGCGGGATTCAGAAAGGCGAATTGGCTGCCGCCTTCATGGAGCAGTCGACAGCCATTTTCCTCCAGGTGACGAATGAGATCGACCCGCCTTTCCAGAGTGCGCTCGCGAATGTCACATCCACGCGGCTTGCCTACCGCACGTTTTCATCACCCGACGCAAAGAACCCCTTGAGCACCCGCAACATCCCCAACCCACTCAGCACCAGCACGACGAGCCACATCCAGAATTGCGGCATCCGTCCGTAAAGGAAACTCCCCGTCCCGAACAGCGCCGAGTAGACGAACGCACACCCAAGCATCCACCCAAGCAGCGCCTGCGGCAGCGCATCCGACGACGCCTTGACGCCTGACAGCGCCGAGATCCGCTTCCACCCCGGCCCAGACGGCCGCACGAGCGTAAAGAACTTCACCAGCGTCTCGTCATCCGCCGGCGGAGCGAGGAACGTCACGAGCATCCACACCACGGTCGTCACGCCAACAGTCACGAGCAGCGACACCGTCGACGCCACCTCGAGCCCCATCTTGCGACCGATGAAGAACCCGAGCGCCACGATGAACGAGCTGGCCATCGCCGCGATCTCGCTCCACGCGCTCACCCGCCACCAGAACCAGCGCAGCAGGTAGAGCAGTCCCGTGCCCGCGCCGATCGAAAGAATGAGATCGAACGCTTCCTTCGCCGTGCCGAGTGCGTACGTCACCAGCGCAGCGGTGACCATCAATGCGGCAGTTGTCAGACGCCCCGCAAACACGTAATGCTTGTCGGGCAATCCGGGTCGCAGGAAGCGACGATAGAAATCATGCACCAGGTAGCTGGTGCCCCAGTTGAGATGCGTCTCGATCGTCGATCGATAGGCGGCAAGCGTTCCCGCCACCACGAGCCCGAGAAATCCCGCCGGCAGGAAACGCATCATCGCGGGATACGCAATGTCGTTGCCGAGCAGCTTGTGGTTCATCTCGGGAAACGCCGCGGAGATATCCGACAGCTGGGGATAGACGAGAGTCGACGCGAGCGCCACGATAATCCACGGCCACGGACGCAGCGCATAGTGCATCACGTTGAAGAGCAACGTCCCAACGACGGCATCCTTCTCCGTTTTCGACGCGAGCATCCGCTGCGCGATATAACTCCCACCGCCAGGCTCGGCGCCGGGATACCACACCGACCACCACTGAATCGTGAGCGGAATGACGAACACGGTCGCGGCAACGGTCCAGTCACCGAAGTCGGGCAGCATCGCGAGCGTGCGCGGCGGCACCTTGGCGAGCAGCCCGGAGAGTCCGCCCACCTGCGGCTGCGCGAGGGCGTAATACGCGACCGCAAACGTGCCGGTCATCGTGATACCGAACTGGATCGTGTCGGTCACGAGCACGCCCCACAGTCCACTCACCGACGCGAAGAAGATCGTCATCACTCCGCAGACGATGAGCGTGCGGTCCATCGGCCAGCCGAGCACCACGTTGGCGATCTTCGCGGCCGCGAGATTGACGGTCGCCATGATGACGCAATTGAAGAACAGCCCGAGGTACACGGCGCGGAAGCCGCGGAGAATACGCGCTGCCTTTCCGGAATAGCGAATCTCGTAGAACTCCAGATCCGTCAGCACGCCGCTGCGCCGCCAGAGCCGCGCGTAGAAGAACACCGTCATCATCCCGGTGAGCAGGAAGCTCCACCAGAGCCAGTTCTCCGAGACGCCGCGCTCGCGCACCATGTTGGTGACGAGGTTCGGCGTATCAGTGCTGAACGTCGTCGCCACCATCGAGATGCCGACCAGCCACCAGGGCGCGGCGCGTCCCGCCGTGAAGAATTCACTCGTGCCGGAGCTCGCCCGTTTCCAGAAGAACAGCGCGGGAAGAAAGCTGACCGCGATGCTCGCGCCGATGATGACCCAGTCGATCGTCGCGAAATGGAACGGTGTGCTCATGCGCGCGGCTTCTTCCATTCACCCCGCGTGAAGTCGGGGAACTTCATCGGGATGCTGCCCTTGGCGACGGACATCGCCGTGAGCGGCAGCGGTGCGCTCCATGCCGCGGCATCGTAGACGTCGTAGTCAGGCGCAAGTCCCTCGCGCATGCACTCGATGAGCCGATACGCCATGATGAAATCCATTCCGCCATGGCCAGCGCCGCGCGCCCGGTCGCCGAGCTTCGTCCAGAGGGGGTGCTCGAAGTCCTTCTTCCATTCGTCGATCGAACCGAAGCGCTCACCACCAGCGTGCCCTTCTATGTAGATGCGCGGCGGATAGTCCTCGAAGGTGCCCTTGGTGCCCATCACGCGATTGAGCCGGCTGTACGGGCGCGCGTTCGAGACGTCATGCTGAAGCATCACCGTCTTTCCGTTGACGGTCTTGAGGATCGACGTATTCATGTCGCCACAGATGTACTTCTCCTTCCACTTCGGATCGGCGCGGTCCGTCACTTTCTCTTCGCGCCACTTCGAAAGACCGCGCTCAGGCGAGCTGACGCTGGCGATTGAATCGAACCGGTCGCCGGCGTTGACGTCGAGATACCACGCCACGGGGCCGAGTCCGTGCGTTGGATAGAGGTTGGCGTTCAGGCGCGTGTGCCACGCTCGGCGCCAGAGACCCTCGTCGCGATTCTCGAACAGGATCTCGCGCAGGTCGTGCAGGTAGCCGGCCTCCGCATGCAGCACGTCGCCGAACACTCCCGCGTGCACCATGCGGTTCACGAGCATCTCGTTATAGCCGTAGGTGCAGTTCTCGAGGTGAATGCAGTGTTTCTGGGCCTTCTCGCTCGCGTCGACCAGCGCCCAGAGATCCTTGAGCGTGGCGCCGATGGGACATTCACTTGCGCCGTGCTTTCCGTGCGCGAGGGCCGCGAGCATCACGGGTACGTGGAATTCCCACGGCGTCGCCGTATAGACGATGTCGATGTCGTCGCGCGCGACGAGCTTCTCGAACGCGTGGTCGCCATCGGTGTAGACGGCCGGCGCCGGATGCCCCTTGTCGGTGATCATCTTCACCGCCTTCTGCGCCTTGTCGGGCACGGTGTCACACACGGCAACAACCGACGCGCCCTCGATGCCAAGCAATTCGTTGAGCACGGATCGGCCTCGAAGACCGGTGCCCACCATGCCGACGCGCACAGTCTCGTGGCGTTCAAATGGGATGGCGCGCATCGTCTTGCGGCCGGCCGGCGGCGGTGGCGCCAGGTCGGGGTGCGTGGCCGCGGTGACATTCTCCGCGATCGCGCTGGTGAACGGCCCTGACACCGCCAGCCCTGCACCGGCGAGTGCGGCGGACTTCAGGAGGTCGCGTCTCGAGATATCGCTCATTGGGAATCCTCTTCAGTGGAATTGAACGTTGCCAATATCGCAGCATCGCAGCCATGCGACAGAGGCGTGCCGCTGAATCAGGCCAGCGCTCTCAGTCGGTGAGCTGTCAGGAACCCGGGCAGAGCTCACAGTGCGGCAGCTGTCTGCATCGGTTCTCCAGTCGTGCGTAACCGCGCGCCGTTTCGCCGTCACAGCGAAACTGACGCAGATGTCTGACTCACAGTCGTCTCTACGCTGTTCTTGCCTATCGTGCAACGAGAGACCCAAAACGGACTGTTTCCTGTTGAACCCTGGGGGTACCGGTTTCCTCTCCGCCCTCGCTCCTGAGTCTTCAGGCGTCCTATATTCGCCATCCAATGAAAGAAAGCCATCGCGTCCTCCTCGCATTGGTACTGGCCATCGTGCTCGGCGCCCTCATCGCACGCAGCGGCAATCCGAGCGCACTGCACGCGGCTGATCTCGTGTCGCCCATTGGTGTCATCTGGGTGAACGCGATCAGGATGACCGTCATTCCGCTGATCGTATCGCTGCTGATCACCGGCGTGGCGTCGACCGCGGGCACGGCCATTGGACGAATCGGCGTGCGTACGATCGTGGTGTTCGTGCTGCTGAGCGGTTTCATGGCGGCGGTGATGATGCCGCTCATGGCACTCGCCTTCTCGGCTATGCCAGTGGCGAATGCCCGACCCGTGTTGCCGCCCGGGGCAGCGGAGGCCGCACAGCAACTTTCGGCGGACGGGCAGGTGCAGACACTGGCCACGTGGCTGACGTCCCTCATTCCCACCAATCCCATCGCGGCGGCCGCGAACGGGGCGATGCTGCAGCTCGTGTTGTTCACACTCTTTTTCGCCATGGCACTCGCGCGGATCACCGAGACGTCGCGCGCCCCGGTGCTCGCGCTCTTTGCGGGTGTTGCCGAAGCCATGTTGACGCTTGTCCGGTGGATCATCCTGCTCGCGCCCATTGGCGTGTTCGCGCTGGTGCTTCCACTCGCGGCACGAGCCGGCGCGGCCCTGGTCGGGGCGATCGGCTTCTACATCGCGGCGTATTCCACAGGATGCGTCGCCGGCGTGCTCGTGCTTTATGTCGTGGTTGCGGTGGCGGGCCGAATGAGTGTGGCGCGGTATGCGAGGGCCTTGCTACCGTCGCAACTCATTGCGTTCAGCTCGAGCTCGTCCATCGCGACGCTGCCCTCCGTGGTGCGAAGCGCCGAGGCGCTCGATATTCCGCCGGCCGTGACGGGCTTCGTGGTGCCGCTGGCGGCATCGGTGTTCAAGGTTGCTGCGCCGGTGTCGTGGACTGCAGGGGCGCTGTTCATTGGAAAGCTCTATGGCGTGCCATTGGGTGTGTCCGGACTGTTCGCGGTGGCGCTCGCGGCGGTGTTTCTCAACTTTGGCGTGCCGGGCATTCCTCGCGGAGCGTTCATCATGCTCACGCCGCTGTTTGCTGCGCTCGGGCTGCCGGTGGAGGGCATCGGCATCCTCATCGCGGTCGATGCCATTCCAGACACGTTTGCCACGGTGCTCAATGTGAGCGGGCACCTGGCCGCGACGGCGCTCGTTGCGAGGGCGGTCGAGTAGGTCTGGTCACAGCTCGTGAGGAGAATAGGACGATCGGACTGGATCCTCCTCGAATGAGAGAATGGGACGACCAAGAACTGCACGCGGCCCTTCCACGCGGAGCACTGAGCTGCTCCTGACACGTACAACTGACTGAACCGCAGAACAGCGACGACAGTTGGCGGACAAAACGGAAAGAACGG
>JALYVY010000329.1 GCA_030852985.1 Gemmatimonadota bacterium
CTCCCGCGCCCGCCACCACGCAACGCCTTGAAGCTCCACTCAAGTCCGAGTCGGAGATTCGCGAGCTCGACATCCAGTATTTCTCCGAGCGAGCGAAGCGTGATCCCACCGGCGCCATGGACCTGGGCCACCTGAGCGCGCTCTACCTCGCCCGTGGTCGCGAGACCGGCGATCCGCGCGACGCCATCCTCGCGGAGCAGGCGGCGCGCCAGTCGCTGCACAATCGCAAGGAGCGCAACGGCGGCGCCACGCAGGTGCTCGAGACGAGCCTCCTCGCACAACACCGGTTCGACGAGGCGCTTCCGCTCGCTGTAGCCGCCCGCGATGCCGACCCCGAAAACCCGGCGCTCCGCGCCGCCCTCGGCGACATCCAGATGGAGATGGGACTCTACGACTCCGCACGCGTCTCCTTCGCCAACCTGCACGTGGCACTGGGCGATCCGTCCGTGGCACCGAGGCTCGCGCGTTGGGCCGAGATCGAAGGTCAGCCCGAGAAGGCGCGGCGCCTGTTGCACGCGGCGCTCATGACCGTGCAGAAGCTTCCGGAAGTGCCGCGCGAGCAGCTCGCCTGGTACTGGCTCCGCATCGGCGACGTGGAGTTGAGGAGCGGACATCCCGTCGCTGCCGACTCCGCGTACCAGACCGGACTCGCGATTCATCCTGACGACTACCGGCTCCTGTCCGCGCTATGCCACAGTGCACTGCTGCAACAGCAGTGGCAGAAGTCCATCACCTTTGGCGAACGCGCGATCGCCGTCACGCTCGATCCCGCGACGCTCGGCACGCTGAGCGACGCATACGCCGCCACCGGCGATACTGCGAAGAGCGCCGAATACGCGCATGTGCTCGATGTCGCCGTGTTGAAGCAGCCCGGCTCCTACCATCGGGCATGGAGCCTCTTCCTGCTCGACCACGGCCAGCACTTGCAGCAGGTGTCGCGCAAGATTCGGGAAGAGGTCCGCACGCGAAAGGACATCTATGCGTACGACCTGCTGGCGTGGTCGCTCCACAAGGCGGGTCGCGACGTGGACGCCAGGAGCGCCATGTCACTGGCGCTCAGGGAAGGGACGCGCGATGCACAGCTGTTCTATCACGCCGGGATGATCGAACATTCGCTCGGTCACGACGATGCGGCTCGCGCGCAACTCGCGCTGGCCCTCGCCGTCAACCCATTTTTTCATCCGACGCAGGTCGCGGATGCGCGAGCGACGCTCGCGCTGCTGACGCACCCGCAACACGTCGCGGACGCCACCGCGAGCTCGGTGCGCTGACATGAGCGAATTCCTCGTGTTCGCGCAACTCGGCTTCCGGCACATCGTCGACATCGAGGCGATGGACCACATTCTTTTCCTCGTGGCGCTCGCGGCCATTTACCGCTTTCGCGACCTGAAGAAGGTGCTGTGGGTCATCACCGCCTTCACGGTCGGGCACTCGGTGACACTCGCGTTGGCCGTCACGGGTTTGCTCACGCTTCCATCGAAGCTCATCGAGTTCCTGATCCCGGTCACCATTGTCGCGACGGGCATCGAGAATCTCCTCGTCCGCGACCGCGAGCACGCGGCTTGGGGCGGACGCTATCGCCCGGTCTTCGCGGGCGTGTTCGGGCTCGTGCATGGCGCGGGGTTCGCGAACTACCTCAAGGCCCTCTTCGTCGACCGCCTCGCGGTTCCACTGTTCGGGTTCAATGTGGGCATCGAGCTCGGTCAGGTCGTGGTGCTCGCGGCGATCGCCGTGGTGTTCCTGTGTGTCGATCAGGCCATTGTGCGACTGCGTTCGTCCGGCGCCTCGTGGCAACCGCTGCGGGTTCGGGTGGTTGCCGTTTCGACGCTCGTCGTGATCGTCGGCAGCGCGTGGGCCGCGCAGCGGTCACCATGGTGATGCGCTCACTCCGGCTGCGCCACGCACTCGCGCTGCTCGGCATCCTCGGCGCGTCAATGCTGTCAGCGCAGCGAGCCTTCGCGCATCCGTTGCACAGCACCATCACCGAGCTGACGGAAGACCGCGGCCGCGGCGTGGTGCGCGCCACGATTCGCGTCTTTGCCGACGACTTCGGAACATCGCTGAGTCGTTACGCGAAGAACCCCGGCGCTCCAATGACGCCGGCGTGGAGCGCCGCAGCGCTCGGTTATGTGAGCTCAGTATTCACAATCGCGGGCAAGGCGGGCGCACCGATGCCAATCCGCTCGTGCGGCGTGATGCGCAAGGCAGACCTCCTCTGGATCTGCATCGAGGTCATTGCACCCGCCGGTATCGCGAGTGTTCAGGTGCGGAATGCGATGCTCTGCGACCTCTTCGAGGACCAGGTGAACGTGGTGCAATCGACATTCGCCGGTTCGCGCCACAGTCTCCTCTTCACGCGCGGAGATCGACTCAAGCCGCTCAGCTGACAGCGATCAGTCTTGGAGGCGACGGCGACCCGGCAGAGCTCACGGTTGTCAGGCATCCGCCTCAGTGTACGGTGAGGCTGCGGAGCACATTCCTGGCTTCATCGCACACTGACGCAGATGTATGTCAACTGCCTGCTCTGCCTTCGTTGCTGTTGTCCGACGAAGATGCCTGACAACTGTTTGCACTGTCGGGGTTTCAGCTGGCATTGCGTCACCGCGAGCGTGCTCGTCTTATTTCATGAATGCTTCTCAAGCGCTTCTACGACGCCAACCTCGCCCAGGCGAGCTACCTCATTGCCTGTCAGGCCACCGGCGACGCGATCGTCGTTGATCCGAATCGCGACATCGCGCAGTACATGCGCGCCGCGGAGGAAGAAGGCGTTCGGCTGCGCTACGTCACGGAAACGCACATCCACGCTGACTTCGTCTCCGGCGCGCGCGAGCTCGCCGCCACGACCGGCGCCACGCTGCTCCTCTCGGATGAAGGCGGCGACGACTGGCGCTATGCTTTTGCGGAGAGCGACCACGCCACCCTCCTGCACGACGGCGACGTCATTCGCGTCGGCAACATCCGACTCGACGTCGTCCACACGCCCGGCCACACGCCAGAGCACATCAGCTTCATCGTCACCGATGGCGCAGCGACCGATCGCCCCATGGGCGCTTTGACGGGCGACTTCATCTTCGTCGGCGACGTTGGTCGCCCCGACCTGCTGGAGCGCGCCGCGAACATCGCCGGCACCATGGAAGCGGGTGCGCGCTCGCTGTTCGCGAGCATCCAGCGCTTCGGCACGTACCCCGACTATCTCCAGCTCTGGCCCGGCCACGGCGCCGGCTCCGCATGCGGAAAGTCGCTCGGCGCGGTGCCGTCTACTACGCTCGGCTACGAAAAGATTGCCAACTGGGCGCTTGCACCGCAGTCCGAGAGCGACTTCGTCCAGCACGTCCTCGAGGGACAGCCGGAGCCGCCGAAATATTTCGCCGAAATGAAGCGCATCAATCGCGCGGGACCGCCGCCGCTCGGCGCGCTTCCACGCCCGCAGCGGTTCGATGCGACGATGCTGTCCGATCACCTCGCAACCGGGGCGCTCGTGGTGGACACGCGGCCTGCAAAAGGCTTCGCGTCGCGCTTCGTGCCGGGCACCATCAGCATTCCATTCGACCGCGGTTTCACGAATTGGTCGGGTTCGCTGATTCCGTTCGATCGCGACTTCTCCCTCATCATTGACGACACCGACCCGCGGACGGTTGTCGCGGTGCAGCGGAGCCTCGCGATGATTGGTCTCGATCGGCTTGCGGGGTATTTCGGCACGGACGCGATCGACGCGTACGTGGCGAAGGGCGGTTCAGCGGACAGTGTGCGGCAATTGACCGTGACTGAGCTGGCCTCAGATGACGGCGGGCGCGGCGTGCAAGTGGTCGATGTCCGCGGCGCGGCCGAGTGGGGCGCCGGCCACATGCCGGGTGTGCTCAACATCCCGCTGGGCAGTTTGCCGGATCGCCTGAATGAGCTGTCGCGCGACAGGCCGGTGGTCGTTCATTGCCAGGGCGGTGGCCGCTCGTCGATCGCCGCCGGCATACTCAAGGCGAACGGCTTCGACGATGTGGCGAACCTGGTCGGTGGATTCGGGGAATGGGCGCGCGCCGGTCTAGAGGTGGAGCGACCGAAGTA
>JALYVY010000330.1 GCA_030852985.1 Gemmatimonadota bacterium
CGCCCAAGCTCATATGATCCGTCAGCCGAATCCCAGCGGGCAACTCCGCAGCACTCCGAGCCATGCGACCTCACGGTGGCGTCGAACGGCAATCTAGCACCTATTTCATAAACTGAACAGTATTGTGCCTAGAGCCTGCCTAGAGCGCTCCACCAACCTCGAGGATGCGCCGTTCGAGATATCGCCGCTGTGGCTCCTGGGCGGTCAACGTCAGCGCGTGGCGATACGCGACCAACGCCTCTTCGCGTCGGCTGAGGCGCCGCAACAGGTCGGCGCGGGCGGCATGCGCGAGTTGGTAGCCATCCAACTCACCGCGTGAGAGCAACTCGTCGATGAGAGCAAGACCCCGCTCAGGGCCCTCCGCCATGGCGATCGCCGCCGCGCGATTCAGCTCAACCACAGCCGACGGTCTCACGCGAACCAGCACGTCGTAGATGCCGACGATTTGCCGCCAATCGGTATCGCTCGCGGACTTCGCCTCGGCATGCACCGCCGCAATCGCCGCCTGAAGCGTATAGACCCCAACGCGGCTACACCGAAGCGCTCGCTCGGCGATGCGTGCACCCTCGTCGATCTGTTCATGGCGCCAAAGACTGCGATCCTGCGCCTCAAGCAAGAGCAGCTCACCACTCGCACACATGCGCGCCGCGCGACGGGAATCGTGCAGCAGCATGAGCGCCAACAATCCCTGGGCTTCCGGATCGGGTGTCAGGTCGACCAGCAGACGTCCGAGACGAATCGCCTCCGCGCACAGATCGGCGCGCAGGAGCGTCGCACCGGAGCTCGCCGAATACCCCTCATTGAAGACGAGATAGATCACCGCCAACACCGCATCGAGCCGCGCGGGCATGTCAGCCTGCGACGGGATCTCGTACGGAATGCGAGCTTGGCGAATCTTGTTCTTCGCGCGCACGATGCGCTGCGCGAGCGTGGGCGCAGGGAGCAGGAATGCGTGCGCGATCTCTTCGGTCGTCAGCCCGCCCACCGTGCGCAGCGTCAGCGCGACGCGCGCGTCGGCATTCAGCGCCGGATGACAACAGGTGAATATCAGGCGCAGCCGATCATCACCGATCTCACCGTCCTCGGTCCACGTCGCTTGTTCGTCCGGCTCCTGCGTCATGCCGCGGGCAATCTCCTCTCGCTTGCCGTCGAAGTTCGCCTGCCGCCGCCGGCGGTCGATGGCCTTGAAACGACCCGTGCTGACGAGCCAGGCAACCGGATTCGTCGGAATTCCCGCCGTCGGCCACTGATCCATCGCCGCGACGAACGCATCATGCAGCGCCTCCTCGGCCGCATCGAAGTCGCCGAGTAGCCGGATCAGTGTCGCCAGGACTCGTCGTGAGTCGTTACGGTAGAGATCTCCCACCAGCTTGGCGACATCGGGTCCACCCGGGATGCTCGCGTCCTCCGTCATCCCGGGATTCTATGCGTCGATCAACGCGGTGCCGCGTCGATCACTCCTTTTCCGCGACCGGACGCACCTCGATGGACCCGAACTTCGCACCCGGGATGCCCGCGGCAAGCTGAATAACTTCGTTGAGGTCACGCGCTTCGACGAGATAGAAACCGCCGAGCTGTTCCTTCGTCTCGGCGTATGGTCCATCGGTCGTCGAAGTAGAGCCACCGCTGGTCCTTACCGTCTTCGCGAGGTCGCTGGTGCGCAGTGCCTCGCCGCCGAGCAGGTGGCCGCTGGACTTGATGCCCTCGGTAAAAGTGCGGTACTGCGCGCTGACGCCGGCCTGCTGCTCGGGCGTGGTGTACTGTCGCAGAGTCTCGTCGGCGTAGATAAGGCAGAGGTATTTCATGGTACTGGCATCGCAAGGATGGGACGCACCTCGACGGCGCCGCCGTCACCAACCGGAATGCGCTCAGCGATGGCAACCGCCTCGGCGATGTCCCTCGCCTCGACGAGAAAGTAGCCGCCGAGCTGCTCCTTGGTTTCCGCGAAGGGTCCGTCGGTTGCGCTCACGGTGTCGTTGCGAACCCGGACTGTCGTGGCCGTCGACGTGGGCCTGAGCGGATGGCCGTTCAGGTGGTGTCCGCTGCTCTTGATGCTCTCCGCGAAGGTGAAGTACTTGCCGTAGCCCACGGTGGCTTCCTCCTTCGACATGCGGCCCCAGCGGGCTTCGTCGTCGTAGATGAGGCACAGGTATTTCATGGTTGCTCCTGAGAGTGTGGTCCTGTTCGTTGCCCTTGGTCGAACAGGACGCGCGCAAATCGACATCGGGTGCTGGATGTCGGCAATGCGTCTCACGTGCCGCTCATCGTCCGTTGCAGCTGGTCGCGCCCCTGCTGCCTCTGCCCGCGATCGCGTTACACTACCGAGTCAGCCACTCCGACATCTTCACGAGAACTGAGTGCCGTCTATCCCAGCTCCTTCGCGCGAAGGGTTCACGTCCACCACTCCCGTCCCGCTCTATTGGGTCGAGTATGGCGACGTAAACGCGCCGCCGCTGCTCCTGCTGCACGGCGGGCCTGGCGCCAGTCATGACTACCTGCTGCCGCAAATGCTCGAGCTCGCACGCGAGCACCGCTTGGTGCTCTACGACCAGCGTGGGGGAGGACGCTCACGTCACGACGACGACCGCGAACCCATCACCTGGCAGGGGCAGGTGGCCGACGTCGCACTCGTCGCCGCCGAGCGACACGTGAGCCCAATGGATCTCATGGGCTACTCGTGGGGCGCCCTCCTCGCGCTGCTTTATGCGGTCGAGGCACACGAAGGCCGAGTCCATCCAGCACCCGCGAGACTCGCCCTCATCGACCCCGCTCCGATTACCCGACAGTTCCGCGAGGCCTTCGAACAGGAGTTTGCACGACGGCAATCCGGACCCGAAGTCGCGGCCCTTCGAAGCGAGCTCGCAGACTCCGGCCTCAAGGACACCAATCCCGACGCCTACCGCCAACGCATGTTCGAGCTGAGCGTCGCTGGCTACTTCGCCGACCCGCGCCGCGCCCGCGACCTCACGCCGTTTCGCGTCACCGGTCGGGTGCAGCAATCCACCTGGACCTCACTGGGCGACTTCGACCTCCGCCCCGCGCTGCGTGACCTGCGGCTGCCCGCATTCGTCGTCCATGGTAGGCAGGATCCGATTCCCCTCGCTTCTTCCGAGAGCGTGGCGGACGCGCTCGGCGCAAAACTGGTTGTGCTGGATGATTGCGGTCACGTGCCGTACGTTGAACAGCCTGACCAGCTGTTTCCTCCCCTGCTCGCCTTCCTGCGCGAGACTGCTACGCCCCCAGTCGTCCAGTAGGCTCCGTGGCCGAAGAGACCGTACAGCCTCACATCGCGACACTCGATTACAACGGTCGCCGGTTCAACGTCACCTGCCGCATCGTATTCGATGGCATCGAGTACGTCGGCCGCCTCTGGTTCACGGACGAAGCCTGGGACGATGTCGGCCTCCCGGATCGCGGTGCCCTTTCCGGGCGAACGCGAGAGGAGTCCCTGGCGCTCGCCCGCCGCCTCACGCAGCAGGACATCTTGCTCCGCTATCGACGCGCGCTGGCAGAGAAGCGTCGCTTCGTGGGCCTGCGCAGGGCGACGGACGAGATCCTCGGAAAGATCCGCTACCTGAACCAGGTCGCGATCAGCATGCGCGCAGGGCTGCTGGATTCCGAAGGCGCGGCGGCGGAGATCGACCTTACGGAGAGGCAACTGCACGACATCATCGAACGCTTGAAATCGTTCGCTGGCGTCGAGGCCTGAAGCCTGAAGCCTGAAGCCTAACGGCTTCAGGCTGCCCGCCGCGCGCTTCGCGCGCGGCTCTTCAGTTTGTAGCCCGCCTGCACGCTTCGCGTGCGGCTCTTCAGCGTAAGGCAGTACACCACTCAGTACGCCGGCTTGAAGAGCGAGCGAAGCGAGGCGCGCTGAAGAGCGAGCGAAGCGAAGCGCGCTGAAGAGCGAGCGAAGCGAAGCGCGCTGAAGAGCGAGCGAAGCGAGCGGGCTATTTTAAGTGAATGGATCCCCGCACTGCCGCCCAAGTTCTCAAGCTGAACGCCGCTTGCG
>JALYVY010000331.1 GCA_030852985.1 Gemmatimonadota bacterium
GCGCCCTTGGGCGGTGCGGAACTGGCGCTGCCTGGGCGGCAGGGACTCGCCTCGCACAAGGATGTCATCGACATTCGAGACTTTGGTGCTGATCCCACGCGCAAGGATAACGCGAGTCAGATCAACGCGGCTTTCGCGACGGCTGGCAACGGCACGACGGTTCTCATCCCGCCTCTGACTTTTGGATATGAATCCGCTGGACTCAGCATCACCAAGGGTATCGTCGTCACGGGGCACGGCAACGCCTCCCGCCTAGTTTACAATGGCACGGACACCGCGGTGACCGTTCGCAGTAATGTGGGTGCTAACGGAAAGACGCTCCTCCGTGACTTCGCGCTCACAACGACGGGAGGAACGCCGACCCGTGGCCTTCTCATCGACAACTCGACATTCGTTTCAGTGGAGCGTGTGTACACCTCGGTTTTTCCGCTCGGATTCGACTTGCAATCGTCATACGTTTGCCACTTGATGCATGTGCAGTACGACGCCCAACCGACCGGAGATAACGGGGTGACGCGTGCGAACAACAAGACGGGCATTCGCCTGAACCTCGTGAATGCCTGTGTTATCGATGGTGGAAGCCTCGTGTTCCGAGCAAAGCACGGCATCACGTTGATTGCATCCAGCGGAAACGCCATTCGAGACGCCGACGTCGAAGTCGGCAGCACACCGCAGTCGGGAGGTGTCGGCATCAAGATTTTGGCGAATGCCGGCACGCAATCGCAAGGCAATGTCATTCACAATTGCTGGTTTGAGGACAATGAAACTGGCATCGTTCTCGACGGGTCCGCTAACGCCAGCTTTGGTGTGAAGGACACGTCAATCACTGGCGGCATGTTCACCACCAAGGGCGGAGCGTGGGATGCGATTCGCATCGTGAAGGCTGACCGCACTACCGTCACCTCTCCGACGACGCATGAGCGCGCGCTCGCGACCATCCGTGCGGGTGCGAGCGCCACGCATACCGTCCTCGTGAATGTGTCGAGCGATTTCCTTCGCGCCGGTGCCTTTTCAGAGATCGGATAAACGCCGCTACCCCGGCGCAACGAAACATCCAACGGTCGCTCAGCGCAGCGACTCCGCGACATCGATGGTCACGCGGCTTATCTCGAGGATTTCCTCGAACAGAATGGGCGACGGTTCACCCTGCCGCACCGCGTTCACGAACGCCGCGGCACAGTCCTTCTGGCCCTTGTCCTGCCGCCAGAGATTCATGCTCGAGAAACCGGGCCATCCAAAGCCCGTGAGCTTGCGGTAGTTGTCGAGCTGAAGGATACGCCCCCCGACGAACACTTCGAGCCGTTCCTTGGGAAACGACTTGTGCCCGTTGGCGAGATAGAAAATTGAGCCGAGCGATCCGTCGGCGAATCTGAGGTTGATGCTCGCCTTGTCATCCATCACCTTCGCACCTGCGCTCCCGCCCATCGCCAACGCCTCGAAGCCGGTGATCGGTGAACCGGTGAGGAAACGCAGGAGGTCGATGAAATGACACGCCTCGCCGATGATCCGGCCCCCGCCGATCGTCCGGTCCTGTGTCCAGTGCTCGGCGGGAATCGCGCCGGCATTCACCGTCATGAGAAGCACCTTCGGCTCCGTTGCGCCAGCGAGGAGGGATTTCATCTTCCGCACCTGCGGGGCGAAGCGGCGATTGAATCCCACCATCACGAGCGGGGTGACGCCCCCGGCCGACGCCTGCAAGCGCGCCTGCACTATGCCGTCCAGTTCAGAGTGCGTGAGCGCGAGCGGCTTTTCTACAAAGACGTGCTTGCCGGCGGCCAGCGTGCGCTCCACCAACGCAGCATGGGTGTCGTGGCGCGTCGTGATCACGATCGTATCGATCGAGGCGTCGGTGAACACGCTGTCCGTTTCCGTCGTCGTCGCGTCAAACCCGAATTTCCGGCCCGCATGCACGCCGGAGACGCCGGCCCGCGACGCAACGACCTTCAGTTCAGCGCCCGCCGCCTTGAATGCGGGAATGAGCACCGCCGTCGCATAATTGCCCGAGCCGATGAATGCGACAGAGCCCGCCGCCGGCCGAGCGCCGCCTGCGCGCTCGGGGGCGCCGTCGAGAAGGACGCTCGTGCGACGCAGGTGCGCTTCGGGCTGCTCGGCAGGAGTGGGGTAGTTCAGGAGAATTCCCATCGACGGCGCCGCACCGCCAACCAGCGCATACGCCTCTGCGGCGTCAGCGATCGCGATACGATGCGAGACAAGCGGCCGCACGTCGATGCGACGGTCTGCCATCATGTCGAGTACCGCCTCGAAGTTGCGCTGCTCCGTCCAGCGAACGAATCCGACAGGATAGTCGAACCCCCGCTCCTCATAGTTCGCGTCGTAGCGCCCCGGGCCATACGAACACGAGACGTGAAAGCTCAACTCCTTCTCGAAGAAGTCCGCACGCGACAATTCGAGGCCGACGACGCCCACCAGGACGATGCGGCCCCGCTTGCGCGACATCAGCGCGGCCTGGTGCACGGGCTCGTTGCTCTTCGTGGACGCCGTGATGATGACGGCATCTACCCCCCGTCCGCGGGAAAATGCATTCGCGGCGGCGATCGGATCTTCCCCGGCGGCGAGATCCACGACCTCGGCGCCGAATTGACGCGCCAGCGCCAGCTTGTCCGGATCAAAGTCGATCCCCAACACTCGGCAGCCGTGCGCCCTTAACAGCTGAACCGTCACCAGTCCGATCAGCCCCAGACCGGTGACCACAACCGCCTCACCCAGCGTCGGCTGGATGAGGCGAATGCCTTGCAGCCCAATCGCACCAATGACGGTAAAGGCTGCCTCATCGTCCGTCACCGCATCGGGAACCTTCGCGCACAGGTTCTTCGGTACGGACACAACCTCCGCGTGATGTCCGTTGGACACCACGCGATCGCCCGCGGCAAACCCGGTGACACCGGCACCGACGTCGAGCGCCACACCCACGTTGCAATAACCCAGCGGCAATGGCTGGTCCAGCTTGTTGAACACGGTCTCGAGCGTCGGCATCAATCCATCGGTGCGGACCTTGTCGAGGACCATCTTCACCTTATCCGGCTGCTGGCGGGCCTTCGCGACCCAGCCCGCCTTGCCGAATTCAACCAGCATGCGTTCTGTGCCCACCGACACGAGCGTGCGCGTCGTGCGGATGAGCAGGTCACCCCGTCGCATGGCGGGACACGGCACGTCGGCGACTTCGGTCGCTCCCGTCTTGAGGCTCTGGAGAATCTGTTTCACAAGTTGGTAGTCGTTGTATTGGGAGGTGCCTGATCCACATAGGTTCGGCACCAGATCTCGATGTTCATCAATGACAGCAGCGTGTAGGCTGCGTCGGCCTTGCCGGTGTGGTTTTGCGCCATGAGATCCTGCACCGCCGCAGGCTCGAACAGCCCGCGGCGGCGCAGGCTGTCCGGTGACAATACGTCGGACATCAACGGGCGCAGCTCGTTACGCATCCACTGGCGAAGCGGCGCGCCGAACCCCGATTTCGGACGGTAGATCACGTCGTGCGGAAGATAGGGCTCCATCGCCTTCTTCAGTACCCACTTGCCCACGCGTCCGCGTTGCTTGTACTTCACCGGAATCCGCGCCGCGAACTCTACCAGCTCCACATCGAGGAACGGAACACGCGCCTCGACGCCCACCGCCATCGACATCTTGTCGGTATACATGAGATTGTGATCGGCGAGAAAAAACCGCTGCTCCAGCGCGAGCATACGGTCCAGCGGTGGCACCGTCCGCGGCAACGGCGCTAGGAACTCGTCCATCGGCGCGGATGCCGCCGCGCCTGCGAGCGCCGCACGGAACTCAGGGGTGTAGAGGCGCAGCAACTGCGCCTCCTTGGCCCAGAGAAAGTAGTTCGTGAGCCGCGACGGTCCATCCAGCCCAGCCCCGTCGAACAGCTTCGCCAGTCGGCGGAACTTCGGCTTCCGCTGGTCGAGGCCCGTCGTGCCGCGCTCTAGTGCAGCGCGGATGCCCTGCGGCA
>JALYVY010000332.1 GCA_030852985.1 Gemmatimonadota bacterium
CAACAACACCACGCTGGTAGTGGAGGCGCTGATCAAGGCCAACAAGGACTTCGACCTCATCATGCTGCCCAACCAGGCCCACGGCTACGGCAGCATGGCTCCGTACATGATGCGCCGTCGTTGGGACTACTTCGTGAAGAACCTCATGGGCGCTGTACCTCCGAAGGAATACGAGATCAAGGCACCGGTGACGCCGAGGATGGTGCCGTGAGTGCACGGAGGATGCGCCGAATCCTGATTGCCGGCGCCGCCGTACTTCCGTTCACACTCGGCGCACAGATTCCCGCGTCCGAGTTCGCGGCCCGCCGTGATTCACTGGCAGCGCACGTGAAGGACGGCGTCGTCGTCGCGCTTGGGGGCAGAACGCCCGTGAGCGATTACGGACCCTTCTACCAGCTGCCGGCGTTTCACTACCTCACCAACTTCGATGAGCCAGACGCTGGTTTGGTGATGGTAGTGCGCGGCGGCCATCCCGTGACGACGCTCTTCCTTACGCCGATCGAGCCGCGTTCCGCGTTCTACAATGGCCGGCGTCCCGACTCCGCGGCCGTCGTCAGCACGCTGGGTGTGAATGCCCGTGCGTTCGCCTCGCTCGGCAGCGTGGTGGACTCCCTCGCGGCAACCGGGCTTCCGTTCTACTCGCTGGGCGACAACGAAGCGTCCGACTTCGTGCAGGAGGATTCCCTCACGCGCGGTGGACAGTTCGTTCGTTCGCTCGTGGCGCGACATCCGTCGCTCGTCATGCGCGATGGCCACGCGATCGTCGATGCATTGCGAGCGAAGAAGAGCCCCGCGGAAATCGCGTTGCTCCGCAAGGCCGCTGAGATCAGCTCCGAGGGACATCGTGCCGCGATGACCATGGCCCAGCCGACGAAGGAGTACGAGATCCAGGCGGCGCTCGAATACACCTTCATGCGGCTCGGTGGTGCACGACCTTCCTATGGCTCGATCGTGGGCGGCGGTGTGCACGGCACGCAGTTGCACTACATGCGTGACCGCGGCGACGTGCAGCCGGGCGACGTCGTCGTGATGGATGCCGCGACGGAGTACGAGGGCTATGCTGGCGACGTCACGCGCACGATACCCGTGAGCGGCACCTACACGCCCGCCCAGCGCGACATCTACCAGCTCGTGCTGGACGCACAGCTTGCGGCGGAGCGGAACTCGAAGCCCGGCATGCTTGCCGCGGCGGCATCGGACTCGTCGTTCGACATTCGCGCCCGCGGCCTCGCGAAGCTCGGCCTGAT
The DNA here is from genome assembly GCA_030852985.1 of Gemmatimonadota bacterium. Classification (GTDB taxonomy): domain Bacteria; phylum Gemmatimonadota; class Gemmatimonadetes; order Gemmatimonadales; family Gemmatimonadaceae; genus AG11. Next base: position 1,248 of record JALYVY010000332.1, read on the forward strand.
CGAGAGCGTCGATGCGCAGATCGACATGCCGTGGACCACGAACTGCACGCAGAGCCCGCGCTCCTGTCGCGAGTCGATGCTCTGGATGATCCATGGAATTTCACATGGGCTCGGTCTCGAAGTGCACGATCCGGCGCAGTTCTACACTGGCGATCGTCGCTACAAGGAAGGCGATGCCTTCACCATCGAGCCTGGTATCTACATCAGCCTCTCGGCACTCGATGCACTCCCCGATACGCCGCGCAACCGACAGTTCATCGCGAAGGTGAAGTCCGCGGTGCTCAAGTACGAGAACACCGGCGTGCGCATCGAGGACGACTATGTCATCACCGCCAATGGACTTGAACGCATGAGCACTGCGCCAAGGGAGATGTCGGAGATCGAGGCCCTGATGCACACGCGTCCACCGCGTATTGTGCCGTGACCGACAGCGCATGGTGGCAGGGTCTCGAAACGCGAGGACTTCCGGGCACCCTCGGCATCAAGATCCTCGAATTGAACGACGAGCGCGTCGTCGCGACGATGCCCGTGGACGCACGCACACGCCAGCCGTTCGGCATTCTCCACGGCGGCGCCTCGGTGGCCCTCGCGGAGACGGTCGCGTCGCTCGGAGCTACGGGTCGTATCGACCGGAACGCCTTCATGGCGGTGGGGCAGGAGATCAATGCGAATCACCTTCGCGCCAAGACGGAGGGCATCGTGACCGCGACGGCGACGCCGGTTCATGTGGGCCGGTCGTCGCAGGTGTGGTCGATCTCGATTGCGGACGAGCAGGGGCGCCTCATCTGTATCTCGCGATGCACGCTGGCGGTTATTCCTCGGTCATCAACTGCCCGTTGAGATTCGGCTGGCGCTCAGGCGTCGTCCCACCCGCGGAGCCATCCGTGAACGGCTCTCAGCATCCGTGAACAGTCGAGCGTAACAGCGTTTTTCCGCAAGGAGGACGTCGTCTCCGCACAGGGGAAATGGCAATGGGCCCACAATTGCCGCCACGCCGTGCGCGTCCACAATCGACAATCCTCGCGTCCTTTCCACGCGAGATGTCCGTGGGCGCAAATCCGATTGCGTTTCACTGGCGTAAACGTCTCAGCGCGCCACACCACAGCGGCGACGTCGTGCGGGATGGCGAGCCTCGCTGTCACTGCCAGCACACCTGTTACAGGAGAACACATGCAGTTCCGCATCACTGGTCGCGCAGGGCGTGGCATTGCCGCGCTCGCCGCACTCGGCCTGCTTGGCGCCGTGGGCATTCGCGCCGCGCGCGCCTCGGACCACCAGGACAATCCACTCGTCGAGCTCAATCCGGCGATGGACATGTCCGACTTCTTTGCCTTCCCCGGCGCAACCGCCGACCGCATCGTCCTCGCCATGGACACGCGGCCGCTGCTCACACCCGCGGCTACGCCCGGCGCCTCGTTCGACCCGAACATTCTCTACCAGTTCAAGGTCGACAACACTGGCGACGCGAAGGAAGACAAGGTCATCCAGATCACGTTCCACGGCACCGGGGCCACGCAGACGTTCGAAGTGCGCGGACCCATGACCCCGCCCGTTGTCGGTGGCATGATGAACACGGTGTCGACCTCGGCACCCACCATGACCGGCACGATCAACGCGCCGGCTGGCAGCGCCACCGGCATGCAGGTCTACGCCGGCGCACGTGAGGATCCGTTCTTCCTCGACCTCGAGCAGTTCCTTCGCATCCTTCCCGACCGCAAGCCGAACACCGGCGCGCTGTCGCAGATCCCGGACTCACCGACCGCGACCTCGTTCCGCACGGCCACGACCGCCGTGGACGCGCTCAAGGGATCGAACGTCCTGTCCATCATCATCGAGCTGCCAACCGCACAGCTGACCGCGGGCGGCACCTCCGCGAAGCTCGGCCTCTGGGGCACCACGAGTCGCTGACCGACCCATCGCACATCATCTCACATCGATTCGAGGATTCTCCGCAATGTTGAACCAATATCTCGCTCGCCAGATCAGGATTGGCGCGCTCTCCGCTGTCGGCATGGCACTGCTCGCGTTCGGCGCGGCGTGCGGCAGTGACTCCGATACGGGCACGGGCATTACCACGACGGACACTCCCGCGACCTACAACCAGGTCCAGCGCCTCGGCAATCCGCTCGTCAGCGAAGTGCTGCTGCTCAAGCGCGATCATGCCTTCCACGGCAGCTCCAACCCTTCGGACGACGTCGCGAACTTCACCACGCCGGTGAAGGGCTTCATCGCGCAGTTCCGTCCCAACGCGACTGGCCTGCAGACGGCCATCGCGTCGACGCTGCTGCCCGACATGCTCATGGTGCAGACGGACCAGGCGCAATCCACCGCCGGATATCTCGGGTACGTGATCGCCGGCAAACCGCAGTACGGCGGTCGCAAGCTCACTGACGACGTCGTCGACATCTCCCTCACGGCCATCTTCAGCGACCTGCTCGACCCGACGCAGTCCGTCTGCAAGCCGTTCACGCTGCCGCTCTGCACCGACAACGTGCCGTCTCACGGCGGCTTCACCACGACGTTCCCCTACCTCGCGGTCGCGAAGTAGTCATGCAGAACTCACCACAGCGCCTTCCGTCGCTTCGCTCAGTGAGCCTTCGCTCGCGGATGGTCGCAACAGCCGGCGCTGCGGTGCTCGCCCTCGCGTGCGGCGGACGCGGCACTCCCGCGCCCGCCACCACGCAACGCGCGCAAGCTCCGCTCAAGTC
>JALYVY010000131.1 GCA_030852985.1 Gemmatimonadota bacterium
AGGTACGGTCTGTCCTGGACATCGGGGCAGGGGAGGGGGCGTGGCGGGCTGAATTGAGGCGGTTGCGTCCGTCGATCCAGTACACGGGGATCGATCCGAGCGAGTACGTGGTGCGTAGGCACGGCGTGCGGAGAAATATCCGGTTGGGCAGGTTTGAGGACCTTCCGGAGATGCGGCTCGCGCGGGGCTACGACCTGATCGTCTGTGCCGACGTGATCCAGTATGTGTCGGACAGGGCGCTCGAAGGCGGGGTGCGTCGGATTGCGGGTGTCCTCAGCGGATTGGCGTTTCTCGAGGCGTACACGACGGGCGACGAGATGGAGGGAGATTTGTCGGGCTGGCATCCCCGCAGCAAGACGAGGTATCGTCGGCTCTTTGCTGCAGCCGGGCTGGTTGGATGTGGGCTTCACTGTTATGTGAGGCCAGAGTTGGCGGAGCGGTCTGTCGAGTTGGAGTTGGTGTGACGGGAGCGTACCGAGCCCACGGTGCGAGCTCCCTTCTCCTTCTCAGCCACCGCGCACGGCACCCGTCTCGCTCATCCGGGCATCGTGCGTCCGAATCAGGATGACTTCAACTCGCGGCTGGGCGCTTGGGCATTCTGCAGCTTCGCGAGGAAGCGCTGCGACTCCGAAATGCGTTCGACCTCGATGGCCATGGCCTCGACGGCCTGTTCAATGCGATGCAGCTGATCGGTGCTGCCCGCATTCACCATCGGTGCGTCGCCGCGACGCTCCAGCCTCTTTCCGAATGCGCGCGCCAGCGGCCACCCGATGACCATCACCGCGCACATGATGAAGAACGCGATGGAAATGTCGACGACCTGCGGCGGGATCGCGTCGTTCGGGCCGTGGCTGCTCCCGGTGCCGTAGACGTAGCCCGGCGATCCGCCGAGCTGGCCATCGACGATACGAATGGTCCGGGCGCCGCGGGGGGCAGTGGCCACTGCTTCATTAAGCGCCGCTTCTCGCGCAGCATCCTGCGCTGCGAGAATCGATTGCTTGATCTGGTCCCTGAGCTCGGCCCCCTTTGGCAACTGTGCGGCCTTGGCGGGACCCGCTTGCGGTGCGGCTTGTTGGCTGTTCGTCATCTGGTTCCTCGAATTCGTGGCGCGTGCTCTGGAGGATAGTACGGAAGGGGGCAATGCGAGTTCCAGGGCTGCGGTTGCAGTGCCGAGCTAAATCGCCGGCGCGGGCTCGTCCAATCCGGTTGTCCCGTGGGTAGCACACTCCTGTCGCTCAATTCGGACACGTGAAGCGCATTTGAGGCTCGGCTGGTGCAGCGAAACTATTGCGGGATAATCGTTTAGGGCTCAAGCCCAAGCTGGCGCCAAAACTGCCTACTGAGGGCCACGCGGCGCGACGACGCCGCACTGATGGGAGTAAGCACGACCGCCGCGGTGGCGTCACTCCCGAAGGAGGATCGAATGACCAAGCTTCGTTTCGCCGTTCTCGCCTCAAGTGCAGTTACCCTGGCGTCCACCAGCGCCGGCGCCCAGAACGTACCGCCGGGCCAGATGCCCCCGCTGGCCTCTGCCGCGTCTGGATCGATGGGGTTCCTCCCGGCCGCCAGGCGCGCGCGACCGATTGCGTAACGGCCCGCCGCACGGCGCCTGCGCATTCACATGTCCTTTACGGCGGCGATCTTCACCGAATCGGAACAGCCAATGGAACGGTCAACGGACAGTATGATGCCCGCCGCGATCCGCGGTCGCCTTCGTACGATGCGCGCTACGATCCCAATTCAGGCCAATACGATCCGCGCTACGGCCAGAACAGAACGACGGGCACGTATGAGCCACGCTATGGCACGAACGGCGCGAACAACGGCACCGTGAACGACCCACGTTACGGCCGCAACGGCACCACCACCACCAACGGAACCTACGACCCGCGCTATAGCACCACGAGCAATGGCAGGTACGACTCCCGCATGAGCCAGAAGGAGCGCGAGAAGTGGGAGAAGAAGCGCGAAAAGGAGCACGACAAGGCAGAACGCAAGAACCACAAGGACCACGACGGCGATCGCGATCGTTAGTCGAGCCACCGTGGAGCTTGAAGACGAAGGACCTGCACTCGGAAGAGTGCAGGTCCTTTTCCATGCACCAACGGCTCAGGACGGAATCTTCAAGCCCCGCGCATCCCGCTCACCGGCGTTCACGTCCTTGAGCTTGGCCAGGAAGCGCTGCGATTCCGAGATTCGCTCGATCTCGATCGACATCGCATCTACCGCGTGCTCGATCCGCTGCAATTGGTCCGCGGACGCCGCGCTTACCGTCGCAGCCGCGCCGCGCCGCTCGATGCGCCGGCCGAAGGCCCTCGAGATCGGCCAGCCGATAACGATGACCGCACAGGTGATGAAGAACGCAATGGAGATGTCGACCGCCTGCGGAGGCATGCCGCCGAAATCGCCGCCGCCGTTCTGGACGGTGAATCCGCCGAACCCTGGTGCCCCCGGAAAATTCGGTGGAGCCGGCACCGAGGGAAATCCGCCAGCGTCGCGCGCGGCCTGACTGGCATCGCGCGCGGCCTGCACCGCATCGCGCGTGGCCTGGTTCGCGTCTCGAATTGCCTGCCGAACCTGCGCCTGCGCCTCGGCGCGAGCCGCTGTCGAAGGCGCCGCCGGGGATGTCGACTGTTGAGTAGCGCGCATGCGAGTGTCCGCTGGAATGCCTCGTGAGCCCGGGCCGACGGCTCCGCCAATCTAGGCAGTACGAACGGACGTCGCGAGGAGTTACACGTCTCGCGCTCCCTCACGCGCAAGCAGCGCCGCCTTGCGCGCGATGCCCCAGCGATAACCGCCGAGACCACCATCACCCCGCACCACGCGGTGGCAGGGAATCAGCACCGCGATGCGGTTGCTTGCGCACGCGCGCGCCACGGCGCGGGCTGCCGTTGGACGTCCCAACTCCGTGGCGATGGCTTGATACGAGCGCGTCACCCCTTCCGGGATACGCTGGAGCGCACGCCACACCTGCCACTGAAATGACGTCGCCCGCAGGTCGAGCGGCAGTGCACCCGGATCGACGCGTCCTTCCACGTGCGCGACGACGGCGTCAACAAGCCGATCGTTCGCGTCTGTCGCCCGGATGAGCGTCGCCCGCGCATATTCGCGCCGAAGTGCCTCCACAAGCGATTCCTCGTCGTCGCCCAGCGAGGCGCTGCAGATCCCCCGCTCCGTAACCGCGACGAGCAGCACCCCCAGCGACGTCGTCACCGACGTGTAGTGAATCGTGACCCCCGCTCCTCCCCGGCGATACACGCCGGGCGTCATGCCGAGTGCTTCATCGGCGGCTTCATAGACGCGCCGGCCGGAGGCGAAGCCCGCTTCGTACGTGGCGCTGCTCACGGTGTGGCCCTCCCGAAGGGCCTCCTTGAGCGCGCGGATGCGGCGCTGCTCCTGGTATTGTCGCGGGCTCAGTCCCACGACGCTGGTGAAGGTGCGCTGGACGTGCGCGGCGCTCACACCCGCCTCGCGCGCGAGCAGTGCGAGCGGCAACGGTTGGTCGGGATGCGCGTCGATGCGCTTCCTGACACGCTCGGCAAGGGCAATGTGGGACGGAGTGCGGCTACGGGTCATCGTGAGCATCTCTGGACTCCACTTGGGTGTGCCTTGAAGGTCACGACCGAGTGGATGCGGGGCTATCCGAAAGATGATCGGTGCGTTGGAATGGTGCTGCTGGGGAAGGGCGGAACCGCAATTTTACCGCGGAGGGCGCAGAGAACTGAACAGCCGCAGAGAACGCAGAGGAACAACATTGACGCAAGCGTTCGAGATCAACGCGGTGAGCGGGCAGGTGGTCGACGCCGCCATGAAAGTGCACACCATCCTCGGACCCGGCCTTCTGGAGAGCGCCTACGAAACCTGCTTGGCGCACGAGCTAAGAAAGCGTGGCCTCTCGGTAGAATCGCAGGTGCACATGCCGGTGTTCTACGACGGCGTTCGTGTGGAACTGGCCTATCGCATCGACCTCGTGGTGGAAGAAGTCGTTATCGTCGAGATCAAGGCTATATCCAAACTGGTTGCCATTCATGAAGCCCAGCTGCTCTCGCAACTGAAGTTGAGCACATACAAACTCGGCCTGCTCATCAACTTCCATGAGGCACACCTGAAAAATGGAATCAAGCGCCTCGTCAATGGGCTTTAGGTTGGCTGGGGGAGTCGCAGTTCCTTCGCGCCCTCTGCGGCAGTTGCAGTGACTCTGCGCCCTCTGCGGTAGAACTGCAGTTCCGCTCTTATGCGCTCTTCACCTCGGACACCAACGCCGTCAACGACGCCTTCGCATCACCAAAGAGCATCGACGTGGCCGGCGCATGAAACAACGCATTCTCGATTCCCGCGAAACCCGCCGCCATGCCGCGCTTCAACACGATCACATGCTTCGCCTTGTCCGCATCCAGGATGGGCATCCCGTAGATCGGCGACGCTGGATCCGAACGCGCCGCGGGATTCACGACATCGTTCGCACCGATCACCAGCGCGACATCCGTCTGCGGAAACTCGCCGTTGATCTCATCCATGTCGTACAGCCGGTCATACGGCACGTTGGCCTCTGCCAAAAGCACATTCATGTGCCCAGGCATGCGGCCCGCCACCGGATGAATGGCATACTTCACCTCACCGCCGCGCTTTTCAATCAACTCCGCGAGCTCACGCACCGTGTGCTGCGCCTGGGCCACCGCCATGCCGTAGCCGGGAATGATGATCACGCGCTGCGCATAGGCCAGCTGCACCGCCGCATCCTCGGCCGAGATGGAGCGGACCGGAAGCGCCGATCCACTGCCCACCGCCGTACTCGTCGGCGCACCACCGCCAAACGCACCGAACAGCACATTCGCAAAGGAGCGATTCATCGCCTTCGACATGGCGATCGACAGCAGGAACCCGGACGCCCCGTCGAGCGAGCCGCAGATGATGAGGATGCTGTTTCCCAGCGCAAAGCCCGTCGCCGCCGCGGCAAGACCGCAGTAGGAGTTCAGCAGCGCCACGACCACCGGCATGTCCGCACCACCAATGGGAATCACCATCAGCACGCCGAGCACGGCCGCCACCGCGATCATGGCGTAGAGCGCGGCGGCATTCGTCGGATTCACGATCACGCCGACGAGCAACCCGATGGCCGCCGCGAACAGCACGCCATTCACGAGATTCTGGCCGCGGAATGTGATCGGCTGCGACGGCAGTAATTCCTGGAGCTTGCCGAACGCCATCGCCGACCCGGTCACCGTGAGTGAGCCGAGCAGCATCTCGAAGCCGAGTGCGGTCATCCGCGCCGACGTGATGACGCCCTCGCCACCGTGGTAGGCGGTGTAATACTCCGAAACGCCCACGAGCGTCGCCGCGAGCGCACCAAAGCCGAGCGACATGGCGATGCGCTGCGGCAAGGCGGTCGTCGGCACCCACATGCCCAGGGGATAGCCGATGATCACCCCAAGCACGACCCCGCCGATGATCCATCGGTAGTCGATGATCTCGTGGTTGATCAGCGTGCCGCAAATGGCGAGCAACATGCCGAGTGCGGCGTACTGCATGCCTCGTCGCGCACGATCGGGATGCGTGAGGCCGCGCAGCCCGAGAATGAACAGGACGGATGCGCCGAGATAGCTGAGCTGCGTAATGGTGTCGCGCATTTATGCTGACGGTGCCTGCTTCTTCGGCGCGTCCTTGCGAAACATCTTCAGCATGCGGTCCGTGATCAGGAAGCCGCCAACCACGTTCGCCGTCGCACAGACCACGGCCACGAAGCCGAGGGTGGTTGCGACGGTGCCGCGTCCCGAGCCGGCAGCGACCATCGAGCCCACCAGCGAGATGCCGGAAATGGCGTTCGTTGCCGACATCAGTGGCGTGTGCAGCAGCGGCGGCACCTTCGTGATCACCATGAAGCCCACGAACGCGGCGAGCACGAAGATGTAGAGCTCGAGAATGAGCATTGCTTCGGTTTACCTGGAAGGAGTCGACACGACCTGCCCGTCGCGCACGACGGTCATCGGTCCGGTGATCTCGTCGGCGGCGTCGATCACGAGCGCGCCATCCTTCGAGAGATGCGTCACGAGCGCGAGTACATTCTTGCTGAACATCTGGCTGGCATGAAACGGCACGCTCGCTGCGAGGTTGGTCGGCCCCACGATCGACACGTTGCCTGCCTGCACCGTCTCCCCGGCCTTGGTCAACTCGCAGTTGCCGCCTGACTCGGCCGCCAGATCCACGATGACGGACCCAGCCTTCATTCCCGCGACCATCTCGGCGGTGATGAGCCGAGGTGCATCGCGGCCGGGGATCTGCGCGGTGGTGACGACGAGATCCATCTCGCGCAGGTGCGCGGCCAGGAGGTCGCGCGTCCGCTGCGCCTCGTCCTCGCTCTGCGCCTTCGCGTAGCCGCCGGAAGTCTCCGATGCCGCCGAGACGAGGTCGGACGCGACGAAAGTGGCGCCGAGGGAGAGCACCTGTTCGCGTGCGGCCGGTCGTACGTCGAACGCGGAGACCACACCGCCGAGTCGTCGCGCGGTGGCAATGGCCTGGAGCCCGGCGACGCCGGCGCCGATGATGAAGACCTTCGCGGGCGACACGGTGCCCGCTGCGGTAGTGAGCATAGGCAGGAACTTCGGCAGCGCAGCCGCGCCGACGAGCACCGCCTTGTAGCCGGCGACGGTGCTCTGCGAGGAGAGCACGTCCATCGACTGGGCGCGGGTGATGCGCGGTACAAGCTCCAGAGCGAGTGCCGTGATGCCTCGCTCGGCGAATTGCTGGAGGAGTGCGCCGTTGCGCGCGGGATTCAGCAGCGAGAGCAGCGACAGCTCGCGCGGTATGGCTGACACTTCCTCGGCGGACGGCGGCTGCACGCGGCAGACGAGTGTCACCCCGTCGTAGAGGCCGGCGCCATTCACGACGGTGGCACCCGCATCAGTGTAGGTAGAATCGGGAAAGCCGGCGCGTGTTCCTGCGCCGGCTTGGACCTGGATTTCGTGACCGGCCTTCACGAGACGAATGATGCTGTCGGGCGTGAGGGCGACCCGGAGCTCACCGGGCGATGTTTCGGTTGGGACCGCGATTCGCATCGAGGGAAAATGGCCCGCGCGGAGCGCGCGGGCTAGGGCAGCTTGCCCGCCAGCCGTTCTATCTGCAACGCGTGCCGCTTCAGGTGCACGGCATGGATCCGGAATCCGTCGCCAAGGTTCATCTTCGGCGCCCACGGCGGCAGCGCTCCCGACCGCACTCGCAGCGCCCGCCAATCAAGGGATGCGGCGCTGTCCATCGCGGCAACAAACTCCGTCTCGCGCGCGAACAGCGCCTCCACCGCGCCCCCGCGTGCCGTCGGCCCCGGCAGGAAAACCCTTGGCGCCTTCAGCGGTCGCTTCTTCTCCAGCGACGACGCAATCAGGCCGCCGAGAAAGCTCGGCTTCCATTCGCGCGCTGGCGCCCCGGCGTCGGGTCGTGCCGTGTGAATCACTTCCTTGGCGGGTGCCGAACTGCGCTCGTCGGCCACGAGGAGGTGCTCGATCACCTCCGCGATGCTCCATCCCTTCGGCTCAGGGTGCTCATTAAGCTGTGCGGCATTTAGCGGCCGCACGATAGCCGTGATGCGATCGCGCGCCTGAAGTACCTCGGCGCGGAGTTGCGCGTGTAGTTCGCGTTGGATGATGCGCATGAGTCCACTCGATTGCGGTTGTCGTGCCCTTTGTCGTCAAGCAGCCTCTCTCGACCCATGAGGAAGTTAAGGCTCATCACCCCTCACAGTTCCCTACCGACCATCCCACGGTGCCGCGCGATTCGATCGTTGCGCAACTCAATCTGGACATGGTCGGCCGCGGAGCGGCGACGGACGTCACCTGAGAATCCTGGAGGAGCGGCGACCTACAGCACGGGTGCTCCTGCTCGACGATGTTGACGTCGATACTCCACCCTGGAAGTCCCTGATCCCAACGCCGGAGTTCGCTGGCAGCGTTCATGCGATGTCCGACGACCAGACCATCCAGCAAACTCAAGTCATGCGTCGCTTCATCCTCGTTCTGGGAATCCTCGGCTGCGCGTCGGCGGGCAACAACGCACCGTCGAGCTTCATTCGCTCGACGTCCGACGCCTCCGTCACGCGCCTGATCGACGTGCGCGAGGGCTTCACTCATGCACAGGCCATGCGCGCACTCACCGACGCATTGTCCCAGCGCTACAGGGTCGAGATCGTCGACGCACGTGCCGGTTTTGCAATGACCGAGTGGCAAGCGAGCCTCCAGCGCGATGGCGTTCCCGACCTCCGCTATCGTACGCGCATCACCGGCAAGTTCCTCGGCGACGACTGGCGCAAGCTCCAGTTGCGCGATGAAGCGAACTGGCAGCGCGGCAATGAGTGGGACGTCGGCTATGACGCCGCTCAGCTCGACAGCGTGGCAACCGAACTGCGCGCCAAGGTGGGGAAGAGACCGTAGCGCCTACCTGAGCGTGAGTGAGACGATCTCCCACGCGTTGCCTTTCCGGACCAGGATCGCGTGCTGCCTGAGCGGAGATCTCACGCTACTCTTATCCTTGAAGACCGATTTGAGCATGAGCGTGAAGTCAACCTCCGCGGTGTCGCGCCCGACCTTCGAGTCGCCATACCGAACCGGCGCCGAGATGGACTCGGTGCGTGAGAAGAAATTTTTCTCCCACGAGCGCTGTTGCTGCGGTGTGATGCCCGGATACGCGGCGACGAGCTTGGCGACATCATGAGACTCGATGGCCTTCGCAAAGCGAGCGATCGGAGCGTGCACGCTGGAGTGGTCGGTCGCAACCGCCTTTGCGGTGCTGTCGTGCTCTCGCCTCGCGGCTGCCTTGGCCGCCTGCCGTACCGTGTCGACCATGGGAGGAACGCCGGCCGCAGCGACAACTGGCTGCAGAATTGATGGCCCCGTGTCCGGGCGCGCAACGACGTTAGCGGCCCCGGCGTTTGCTGCAACGGCGTTCGCCGCAGCGGCGACGCTGTCCCGCGAGAGGGACGCGGTCCTTTCGGCACGTACCGGATCGGGCGCGCTCCGCATGCTCACGGCGGCGACAACGGCCGCCAGCACGACGCCACCGATCACCAGCGGCAGCCACCGCGTGGGCGTCGCCTGCGGGATCGTGGTGACTTCCGTGGTGGTCTGCGTCGCCTGAAGGAACGCGACCGTCGGCGCGCTCCGCGGCGTTGGTTTGGTAACTCGGATGCTTGGCGGCACATTGCGCAGCACATGCGTTCCCGCAAGCGCTTCCTTTACCTCGGCGGCCGAGGCGTAGCGGTCGCCCGGCGACCGCGCGAGCAGGCGCGCGACGATTCGCGCAATGGTATCGGGCATCGCGGCGTCGAGCTCCTGCACGGTCGGTGCGTCTTCTGAGAGCCGCCGCTTCACCATCTGCTCGCGCGTCGGCGCAAACAGCGGCGGCGACGCCGTGAGCATCAAGTGCATGATGCAGCCAAGCGCGTAGAGATCGCTGCGCGCGTCGATCGGGTCGCCGAGGAGTTGTTCGGGGCTCATGAACTCGGGGGTGCCGATGACGTGCCCCGTCTGCGTGAGCCCTTCGCCCTCGGTTTCCTGGATCGCCTTCGCGATCCCGAAATCGACCACCTTCGCGACCTCCCGTCCGGACTTCGTGCGGGTGACGAGGATGTTGTCGGGCTTGAGGTCGCGATGGATGATCCCCAACTCGTGTGCGGCGCCGAGCCCATCGGCGATCTGCCCCGCCATGTCGACGGCCCGCTCGAGCGAGAGCGGCGCTTCCCGCTTGAGGATCCGCGCGAGGGGCTCTCCGTCGACGAACTCCATCACGAGAAAGATGACGCCTTCACTCTCACCGTAGTCGAAGACGGCGGCCACGTTCGGATGAATGATTCGCGCCGCATTTGACGCCTCGCGCGCGAATCGCGCCGCTGACTCGGCGTCGTTCACCAGGGCCGGGCTCATCACCTTGATGGCGCACTGCCGGTTCATCTTGACGTGCTCGCCAAGGTAGACGCGACCCATTCCGCCTTCCCCGATACGCTTGAGGATGTGGTAGCGATCGGCGAGCACGTGTCCGATCAGGGAATCGACCCCCTTGGGACGCAGGGCGGTGCCGTCGGCGGGGCAGAAGCGGGCGACCGTTTCGTACTCGGTGCCGCAGTGCGGGCAAATCTTGGTGACAGGGACAGTCTGGTCGTCGGGCACCGCCTCCTGTTGCGCGAGCAACCCAGAGCCCAGCCCGCTTTCGGCGAGCTCGGTCGATCCGCCCCCGGCATCCGCCTGCGTGGAAGGCGCGGGCGTGCGTGACTCGTCTTTCGGGTCGTTCTCGTCGAGCGGCATGCACGTAGAGTACGCACCGAACCGGGAAACTCGTAAGGTCGACGGCGCAAGACAGGCAACAGCGAGCAGCGGGCACCAGGTACAACGGACTGCTTTGGCTGATTAGTGAAGGCGAACAGCGAGCGGTGGGCTATGGGCACAACCGCGGGGCTTGGGCTTTTCAAGACGGGCTGGGGCTGGGGCTGGGGCCGGGGCTTGGGCTTGAGCGTCTTGGGCTGAAGTCACGGGCGAGGGGTGCTCGAGCCCGAGCCCATTGCCCGAGGCTCCAAGCCCTCGCCCCCGCCCGTGATTGGCCCGAGCCCCGCCGTTGTGCCCATGGCCCAGGGCTTCAGCTCCTCGTCAGTAATGCGGAGATCCCACTCCCTATGGGTTCCGATCCTGCCGCACATCGCGCCGATCCTCGTGTAGTTCGCGCCGGTCGCCACGCGCGCCGCCGATATCCTGGCGCGTGTCGCGGCGGTCGTTGCGGATCTCGTGGACGTCGCCTTTTACCTCACGTCCGTCCTGACGAATGTCCTTGCGCGCAGCGTGGACGGCGGCAGTGTGGTGGGCGGCGCGGGCGGCATGGAGCTGTCGCGTGTCCGTGCGCACGCCGCGGCGGTCCGTGGCTACATCGCGCTTGTCACCATTCACTTCGCGGTGGTCCTGCCTGATCGCGCGCGCGTCGCCACTGAGCTCGCGCTTAAGGCTGCGAACTTCGCGGCGGTCGCCGCGATTCTCATTTGCGCGGCCGGGCGCTGCCTGGGCAGAAACAGCACCGGCGGTCGCGAGCGTGAACGCGGATCCAACGATCAAAGACTTGAGAGTGAACATTTTTTCCTCCGTATGAGTTGGGCTGAATTGCCTACACACATGAGGACGCAAGTTTCCAAGAGGCGTTAAGAGGAGGGAAAGCGGAGCGGCGAGCAAGAAGCCAACAGCCAGCATGAGCTTCGAGCTGAAGCCCGAGCTCGAGCCATGAGCTGGAGCCTGAGCCACGAGCCGAAGCCCGAGCTCAAGCTGACAGCTCAGGCTCGAGCATGGGCTCGATGCTCAAGCTCGCGGTTGGCTTCTTGCTCGCCGCGCGGCCGCTGATCTTCTCGCGTTTCAGATTGCGCTACGCACAACGATGTCGCGAGTGATGGTCAGACGCAGTGGACTCCCCTGCGCGAGGCATGCGTCGCTGCCCTGTGACCTGCGCGCAGCGGCGGTGCCCGCTGCTGCTCCAGCCGCCGCCCCGATGACGGTCCCCTTCATGCTCCCGCCACCGAGGATTCGGCCAAGGATCGCGCCCGCCACGGCCCCGCCGATCACCTTCGTTTTATCGTTGCCCGACGACGTCTGCACCTGATCCATCGACGCGAGTACCGCGACGTCACCAGACACCGGCTGCGGCTCGCCATTCACGTCGATCGAGCGGACACGAAACGAGATGCGACTCGCCTCGATCGGATCGCTTCGGTCGATCGCGGCCACCTCGAGCACCACGGTAGCGCCGGCGGGAATCGACGCGCCGTTCGTCCCATAGGCGCCGCTCGACACCGTCGCGGTAAACTTGTCGCCCACGAGCAGGCTCGCCGTGCAGACCTTGGCATTCGTGCTCATGCCCACCTGCTTGCCGGAACCGATCACTCCCATCGCGGGCGCGGGCGATGGCGCAGGGCTGGGGGCCGGAGTCGGTGCCGTTGCTACAGGCTGCGGCGGCGCAGGCCGAGGCGTCCGCACGATGGGCGCCGGCGGCTGTTGCCGTCTCGGGCTCGGACGTGGCGTGGGCGCAGACGCGCGCGGGGGGCCCGGC
>JALYVY010000333.1 GCA_030852985.1 Gemmatimonadota bacterium
ACCGTGCCCTGATCCAGCGCTTCGAAGGCTTAAGCATTCGCTTCTACGAGAAAAAAGGCCTTCAGTGAAATGGTCGTCGCGCTGAGATCGGCGTTTGAGGGAAAACCGAAGGCACACATTGTCGAGGGCCCGCGCACCACCATCGTCTATGTGATGCCCCTGAACGTTTCTCCCCACGAAGCGATGCGCGCGTACAACGCGGAAGTCGAAAAATCTGTGAGGTGACCATGCTGTTTGACGGCAGTAATTCCGACTGCCGCCATGAACTCGACAGCGGTATCAATCACTTCATGATGGCCGTCTGCGGCGACACTCCGGGCGCGTCACGCCGCGTCGAAATCGTTGCGCACTTATCCGTAGTGGTCTTGTCGGCATGCGCACCCACCTCTTCGCGTAGCGCCCTAACATTCGTGCGATGAATCAACGTGTGCGGTGTGCGGCGGTCCATGGATGCATTTCGCCCAGTGCACCGGCAAGGTTGACGAGCGCGACTTCAGGAGGTGGCGATTTTGGCTGGGAGAGGCGAGCAGACCACAGCGAGAGGAGGCTTGGATCCATGCCGGTACCGTCAATCTCGCTGCGGGCAATGTTGATGGCGGCGCGCGCCAGCGTCTCGGCGTAGGCATGGTTGCCGCGCGCATCGATTGTCTCGGCAAGCACGAGCAGGGTGCGTACGGCGTTGCGGCGGGGGAGGGCACCGGCGTTCGCGGCTGCCGTCGCCACCGCGATCGCGCTGGCCAGTGTTTTGTCATCCGGCATGACCAGGAAATCAAGCAACGCGGCGAACGAGTTGGCGGCTGTCAGCAGAGGTGGCTGCTTTGCGATCTGGGGCTGGATGGCGCTGAGCTCGGCGCGCGCGCGCGCGGTCTGCCCGGTAATGTAGAAGGTGTCGATCGAGCTCAGTCGCACGCGCAGGCAGTCGAGACTTTCCTTGCCGACCGATGAGCACATTTTCGCTACCGCGGCGTCCACGATGGCAATCGCCTCGTCAGGATGCGCGAGGAGCGCCAGCGTCTTGGCCTCGGTCATATCGCGTGCCGCACGCGAGGGGATCGATTCCGTCGAGTGGGTATCGGCATTGATTGCACGCATGCCTGCAATCGCCGCGAGTAACTGACCGCGCAAAAACAGGGCGTTGGTGCGCACGGTCGCCACGTTGCGCATGGAGACGTTTGCAGTGACGTTGGCCGTTTTCCACACACGATCGGCCTGCGCAGCGAGCGATTCGGCCGCATTGAGTTCACCCAGCTGGAGCAGGGCAACCGCCGCACTGCCCACCGTGCTGCCACGCTCGAATTCACTGATGTCGGTAGCCGCCATGACAAGCTCGACCGACCTGCGCGCGCTGATCGCCGCCGCGCTCGTGTCGCCGCGCGCGCGCTGCAATTGGCCGCGCAATATCTCCAGTCGCGAAGGCAGTCCACCACCGCGACGCTGCTCGGCGCTCATCGATTTCTCCGCATTCTCGAGCGCTGCATTCGCCGCGTCGAGGTTGCCTGTCCGAACCGAAGCGAATCCGCGATTGGTCGCAGCCATCGCTCGGTAGCGGCCGGGAGCGTCGGCGAGGTGGAGTTCAAGCGAATCGAGCAAGGCAAGCGCGCGCGGATACTCGCCACGGGTCATGAAGAAGTCGATGATCGCGAGATCGAGCGCGCGCTGGAGGTTGGGGTCCTTGTACGCGCCGACGAGGCGGGGATCGGCGACAATCTCGGTCAGTTGCTCCGGGGTGACGGATTTGCCGGAGTCACTGGCGCGATTGAGCACCGCGACAAAGTGTTCGCGCAAGGCATCCTGTCGCTGGGTTTCATCGCGTGCCGCGTCACGCTCCTGTTCCGCGACTTCTGCAGCTTCGCGTGCACGCGCAGATTCGCTCAGCGCATTCTCTGCGGCGAGGTTGGCGCGCTGCGATTCGCGTTCAGCGCGATTTGCCTGCAGCACGCTCACCGCCGTGGTGGCGAGCAGCGCGATGACCGCCAGCGCGGCGAGCGCCACGCCGAGGCGATGACGTTGCACGAACTTGTTGGCGCGATAGCCAAGCGTGTCCGGTCGCGCGTGAATCGGTCGTCCTTCCAGGTGACGACGCAGGTCTTCAGCCAACGCCGCCGCCGACGCATAGCGACGCCCGGGTTCACGGGCCATCGCACGCTCGACGATGTGCTCGAGGTCTCCGCGAAGCTGACGTGCCCGGGCGGGCCCGTGTGCGAGCGTCCCGGGATCCGGCACTTGTTCCGTCGCGGCTGCCGCTTCGATCAGCGATGGGCGCGAGTCCTCAAGTACAGCGCGCTGCACTTGAAACGGAGTGACGCTTCCGGGACCAAACGGTCGGCGTCCGGTCAGCAATTCGAACAGCACCACGCCCAGTGCATACACGTCGGTCGCCGTGGTGACCGCCTCCCCGCGAATCTGTTCCGGCGCGGCGTAGTGCGGGGTCATGGCACGCGCGTCGGTAACGGTGGCATCGCTGTCTGATTCGTCGAGCAGCTTGGCAATACCGAAATCGAGCAGATGCGGCGCCCCGGCCGCATCGACGACGATGTTGGAAGGCTTGATGTCGCGATGCACGACGAGGCTGCGGTGCGCGGCAGCGACAGCGTCACACACCGATGCGAGCATGGCCACGCGTTGCGAAACGTCGAGCTCATGGCGAACCGCGTAGCGCGTGATCGCATCCCCTTCGATCAACGCCATCGCGAACCAGAGTTCACCCTTCTCGGTCACCCCCCCATCGACGAATCGTGCGATGCCGTGGTGATCCAGGCCCGCCAGGATTGCGCGCTCGCGCCGGAAACGCTCGCGCAGCGCTGCGTCCGGCGCTCCTGCCCGGATGATCTTGAGGGCCACGCTCTGCGTGAAATCCGCACCCTCTCGCTCGGCGCGATACACGGTGCCCATGCCACCTTCGCCAAGCAGTGCGACCAGGCGGAAAGAGCCGATTGTTTCGCCAGCTCGTGCGATTGCCTCATCGTCAATGAGGCGACCTGCCAATGCCAGTGCAGGCTGGGCTAGGAACTCGCCCGTCGAAACGGCCTGGTTTGCGACGCTCGCCAGCAACCCGTCCAGCTCGGAACGCAAGGCCTCATCTCCGGCGCACTCGCGATCAAGGAAGACTGCGCGCGCGCCCGTGTCGAGATCGAGGGCTTCGCGCAACAGGAGCACTGATCGCACCGAATGGGTTTCCTTATTCGCCTCGGCAGGATGCTGTTCAACCTCTTTCATCGCGACTTTCCGAGGTTCTGCTCCAGCAGGGCACGCGCCGCGCTCCAGTCGCGCTGCACGGTGCGTTCGGTCACGCCGATAAGCTCGGCGACCTCGTGGAACGAAAGTCCCCCGTAGAAGTGCATCTCGACAACAGTGGCTAGACGCTCGTGCATACCACGCAATCGGTCAATGGCATGTTCGAGCGCGAGTACGTCTACGCTCGGGGTGGCGTGATCGTCGCGAAGCCCCGTATCCAGTGTGACCATGGCGCCATCGCCGCCGCGCTTTTCTGCCATCTTGCGCCGCGCAGCATCGGCCAGAATTTGTCGCATCGCCCGTACCACGAGACTGACGAAATGTTGGCGATCCTGCACCCCTGCGTCACCGCGGATGAGCTTGATGTAGGCCTCGTGCACAAGGGCAGTCGTGCACAGTGTCCGCGGCGCGCGACCCGAAAGCTGCGCGTGCGCGAGCCGCTTCAGCTCGTCGTAGATGCTTGCAAAGAGTTGCTCGGGATCGGCGGGTAGCGACATATGCGCGCTACTGTAAGTGAATGCGGCCCCGCGTGCGTTCAAAATGCGCCACGAGGAAGCAACAGGGAAGCCGCGTGGCCCAGCCATGGGAAAGCCGGCTTTCGCGCCTTGCGCAGAGCGATCTCCAGCTGCGTTAGGTTGAGCCAGACGGTACGGTCGAACTCGAGGAACGTTCTTCGGTCGAATTC